>NZ_JBFMHW010000002.1:0-416970 GCF_040754745.1 Pseudomonas sp. SB113 | reverse complement strand
CCATGATCAAACTCTTCAGTTCAAACATCTTTGGGTTTTTAAGAAACCCTAAACTTGGCTCAGCAATCGTTGGTTATTCTTTGATTTCTCGCGGAGTAACTTGTGATGCTGATAATCTTGTTGACTATCAGTCTGACTCCACAAGCACCCACACGAATTGCTTGATTCAGTTGTTAAAGAGCGGTTGGTTAAGATCTTTCGTCTCAACCGAGGCGCGCATTCTACAGCAGCCTCATTTGCTGTCAAGTGATTATTTTCAGAAGCTTTCGAAGATTTCTTCAACAACTTCAACCACTTGCGCTTCCGATCTCTCGTTAGCGGGAGGCGAATTCTACAGCGTTACACGCTGCTGTCAACACCTCTTTTTCTGCGCTTTCGACCGAGAAGATCGAATCGTTAATAGCGTCAAACAACACGACCCCATCAACTTCTTCTGGGCTTCGATGAACTGAAGCAAGCCGCTGTCTAATCCTGCATAACTCTTTGTTTACCAAGGAGTTTTACGTTTCGACTGCGCCGGAAGTGGGGCGAATTATAGACTTCCAGAATCTGCCGTCAACCTTCTTTTTCACATTTCTGTCATATACCTCAAAAAAGCCCAAAACCGCAAAAGCCGGCCCGAGGGCCGGCTTTCTGCTTACTGAGCTTTACAGGCTAGGGAAAGCGAATTGCGACGCTTCATGGCTGGCCCGCTGCGGCCAACGCTGGGTGATCGCCTTGCGACGGGTGTAAAAACGCACCCCATCCGGCCCATAGGCGTGCAAGTCACCAAACAACGAACGCTTCCAGCCACCAAAGCTGTGATACGCCACCGGCACCGGCAAGGGAACATTCACACCGACCATGCCCACTTCAATTTCGTCACAGAACAACCGCGCCGCTTCACCGTCACGGGTGAAGATACACGTACCGTTTCCATACTCATGATCGTTGATCAGTTGCATCGCCGCTTCCAGGCTGCTCACCCGGACCACGCACAATACCGGCCCGAAGATCTCTTCCTTATAAATGCGCATCTCAGGCGTCACACGGTCAAACAGACTGCCCCCCAGGAAGAAGCCGTCTTCATTCCCGGCAATACTCAGCCCACGACCATCGACCACCAGCTCGGCGCCCGAAGACACACCGTCTTCTATATAACCGCTGACCTTATCCCGCGCCTGGCCCGTCACCAGCGGCCCCATATCCAGTCCACACGTCGTGCCCGCGCCGATCTTCAGCGCCTTGATTTGCGGCACCAGCTTGGCGATCAATGCATCTGCCACCTGGTCACCTACGCACACCGCCACCGAGATCGCCATGCAGCGCTCCCCGCAGGAACCATACGCTGCGCCCATCAAAGCACTGACCGTGTTATCCAAGTCGGCATCCGGCATCAGCACGGCATGGTTCTTTGCCCCACCCAGCGCCTGTACGCGCTTACCACGCTTGGTCGCTTCTGAATAAATGTACTCGGCAATCGGCGTAGACCCCACAAAGCTCAACGCCTTGACTTCCGGCGCTTCGATCAACGCATCCACCGCCCCCTTGTCGCCGTGCACAACACTCAGCACACCTTTAGGAAGACCGGCCTCCTGCAGCAGTTGCGCGATCAACAACGTCGAACTCGGATCACGCTCCGAAGGCTTGAGGATGAAGCAGTTACCGCAAACAATCGCCAGCGGATACATCCACAGCGGCACCATCGCGGGGAAGTTGAACGGGGTAATACCGGCCACCACGCCCAGCGGCTGGAAGTCCGACCAGGCATCAATATTCGGCCCAACATTGCGGCTGTACTCGCCCTTGAGAATCTCCGGCGCCGAGCACGCGTACTCCACGTTCTCGATCCCGCGCTTCAACTCACCCGCCGCATCCTCCAGCGTCTTGCCATGCTCCTCACTGATCAGTTGCGAGATGCGCGCTTCGTTCTGCTCCAGCAATTGCTTGAACCGGAACATTACCTGGGCACGTTTGGCCGCCGGCGTGTTACGCCAGGCCGGGAAGGCCGCCTTGGCCGAGTCGATAGCACTCTGAATGGTTTCGCGGCTGGCCAGAGGCACTTGGTGAATCACCTGGCCGGTAGACGGGTTATACACATCGGCACTGCGACCGCTGTCGTTGACCAACTCACCGTTGATCAAATGCTGGATAAGGCTCATGCAGGGCTCCTGAAAAGTTGTTCTATATAGAAGGAGAAATCAGTCGATCTTGTTCAGCACTTCGCCGACCGCATCGAACAGGCGATCCAGGTCCTGCGGCTTGCTGTTGAAGGTTGGCCCGAACTGCAGAGTGTCACCGCCAAAGCGCACATAGAACCCCGCTTTCCACAGAGCCATGCCGGCCTCGAATGGACGCACGATGGCGTCACCGTCGCGCGGGGCGATCTGGATCGCACCGGCCAAGCCATAGTTACGGATGTCGATCACGTTCTTGCTGCCCTTCAAGCCGTGCAGCGCATTCTCAAAGTGCGGTGCGACTTCAGCCACGCTCTGCACCAGGTTTTCCTTCTGCAACAGGTCCAATGCTGCCAGGCCAGCGGCGCAGGCAACCGGGTGCGCCGAATAGGTGTAGCCGTGGGGGAATTCCACTGCGTACTCCGGCGTGGCCTGGTTCATGAAGGTCTGATAAATCTCGCTGCTGGCAATCACCGCGCCCATTGGGATCGCACCGTTGGTGACTTGCTTGGCGATGCACATCAGGTCCGGGGTCACGCCGAAGCTGTCAGCGCCAAACATCGAACCGGTACGACCGAAGCCCGTGATCACTTCGTCGAACACCAACAGAATGTTGTGCTGGTCGCAGATCTCACGCAGGCGCTTGAGGTAACCCTGTGGCGGCACCAGCACGCCAGCGGAGCCGGCCATTGGCTCGACAAACACAGCAGCGATATTCGACGCGTCGTGCAATTCGATCAGTTTGAGCAACTCATCGGCCAAGGCGATACCGCCCTGCTCCGGCATGCCCCGGGAGAACGCATTGCTCGCCAGGAGGGTGTGCGGAAGATGATCAACATCCATCATCGCCTGACCAAACATCTTACGGTTGCCGTTGACGCCGCCCAGGCTGGTACCGGCGATGTTCACACCGTGATAACCGCGGGCGCGGCCGATCATCTTGGTCTTGGTGGCCTGCCCCTTCAGCCGCCAGTAGGCGCGCACCATCTTCACCGCAGTATCGGCGCACTCGGAACCGGAGTCAGTGAAGAACACGTGGTTCAGGTTACCAGGGGTCAGATCGGTGATCTTTTCCGCGAGTTGGAAGGACAGTGGATGGCCGTACTGGAAGCCTGGGGAGTAGTCCAGCGTGCCCAGTTGCTTGGCGACCGCTTCCTGGATTTCCTTGCGCGTATGCCCGGCGCCGCAGGTCCACAGGCCCGACAACGAGTCGTAGACCCTACGCCCTTTGTCATCGATCAACCAACTGCCTTCAGCACCCACGATCAGGCGCGGGTCACGCTGGAAGTTACGGTTGGCGGTGTAAGGCATCCAGTGGGCGTCCAACTTCAGTTGGCTAGCCAGGGACGAAGGGGCGTTTTCGGGCATGTTCATCAGCAAAACCTCGCAAGGCAAAAGGCAGCGTCGGGATTGGAAAAGCGTAGTTGCAGCTAAATTGCCACGGGGATAAAGTCGGTGAAATCCAACTCTTCTAACCTTCAGTCAGGCTTTCACTAAACTATGAGCAGCCGTCGACCCGATCCCCTGGCCCAAGTCAGCGACTTCGATATTCGCCTGCTGCGCATCTTTCGCAGCGTCGTGGAGTGTGGCGGCTTCTCGGCGGCGGAAACCGTGCTTGCCATCGGCCGTTCCGCCATCAGCCAGCAAATGAGCGATCTTGAGCAGCGGCTCGGATTAAGACTTTGCCAACGCGGCCGTGCCGGTTTCTCGCTGACCGAAGAAGGCCGCGAGGTCTACCAATCGGCCCTGCAACTATTAAGTGCCCTGGAAAGTTTTCGCACCGAGGTCAACGGCCTGCACCAGCACTTGCGCGGCGAGTTGATCATCGGCCTGACCGACAACCTGGTCACCCTGCCCCACATGCGCATCACCCACGCCCTGGCACAGTTGAAGGAACGCGGACCGGACGTACAGATCCAGATCCGCATGATCGCCCCCAATGAAGTCGAACAAGGCGTACTCGACGGCCGCCTGCATGTCGGCGTGGTGCCGCAGGCCAGCGCCCTGTCCGGCCTGGAATACCAGCCGCTGTACAGCGAACGCTCGCTACTTTACTGCGCGGTTGGCCACCCCCTGTTTTATGCCGACGACAAGCAACTGGGCGACGAGCGCATCGACACCCAGGACGCCATCGCCCCCACCTTCCGCCTGCCCGCCGATATCCAGGCCCATTACCAGGCGCTCAACTGCACCGCCAGTGCCTCGGACCGCGAAGGCATGGCATTCCTGATTCTCACCGGTCGCTACATCGGTTACTTGCCCGACCACTACGCCAGCCTGTGGGTGCAACAAGGCCGACTGCGTGCGCTGAAACCGGCTACGCGCTTTTACGATTTAAGCCTCGCATCGGTCACGCGCAAAGGCCGTCGCCCTCATTTGGTGCTGGAAAGCTTCCTGGAAAGCCTGGCGGCAACGCGCTAACTCGGGCCTTGCGTAAAAAGCTGAGCACTTGGACAGCTTTTTGCAAGGCCACAAGGACCTAGAACCGTCCGCCTCGAGTTTGCTTGCCATGCCACCAGAATCCTCCAGCCCCAGCGACCTGATCTACGGTCTCAACGACCGCCCCAAACCCGCGCCTGCATTGCTGGCCGCACTGCAACATGTGCTGGCCGCCTTTGTCGGCATCATCACGCCACCGCTGATCATCGGCTCCACGCTGGGCCTGACCGCCCATTTACCCTACCTGATCAGCATGGCGTTGATGGTGTCCGGCGTCGGCACATTCATTCAAGCACGTAGGCCATTTGGGATCGGCGCCGGGATGATCTGCCTGCAAGGCACCAGCTTTGCGTTTCTCGGCGCGGTGCTGTCGGCCGGGTTTCTGGTCAAGCAACGCGGCGGCAGCCCGGAAGACATCATGGCGATGATCTTCGGCGTGTGCTTTTTCGGCGCTGCAGTGCAGATCATTCTCAGCCGCTTTATTGGTCAGCTGCGCCGCGTGATCACCCCGTTGGTGACCGGGATTGTCATTACCCTGATCGGCATCAGCCTGATCAAGGTCGGTATCACCGACCTGGGCGGCGGTTTCAACGCACCGGACTTCGGCGCACCGACCAACCTTGCGTTGGGCCTCTTCGTGGTGCTGACAATCATCTTGCTCAACCGCTCCAACACACCCTGGGTGCGCCTCTCGGCGATCATCATCGGTCTCGCCCTCGGCAGCCTCGCAGCCTGGTTCAGCGGCAAGCTGGTCCCCCAGGCCCTGGGCGACTTGCCTTTAGTCAGCCTGCCGGTCCCCTTTCGATTCGGCTTCAACTTCGACTGGAGCGCCTTCCTGCCGATCGCGCTGATTTATCTGATCAGCAGCATCGAAACCGTTGGCGACCTCACCGCCAACTGCATGATCGCGCGCCAACCCATCAGCGGCCCTTCTTATATAAGCCGACTCAAAGGCGGCGTCCTCGGCGATGGCGTCAGTTGCATGATCGCCGCCACGTTCAGCGCCTTCCCCAACACCACCTTCGCCCAGAACAACGGCGTAATCCAACTCACCGGCGTAGCCAGCCGCTATGTCGGCCTGTACATCGGCGTGGTGTTGTTCTGCCTGGGTTTGTTCCCGTTGATCGGTGCCGTGCTGCAACAAATCCCCAAGCCCGTGTTGGGCGGCGCGACCCTGGTGATGTTCGGCAGCGTGGCCGCCGCCGGCGTGCGCATCCTCGCCCAGGCACCACTGGACCGTCGCAGCATGCTGATCATCGCCACCTCGTTCGGCGTCGGCCTGGGCATCGCCGCTCAACCGAACCTGATGCACCTGATGCCAACCCTGGTGCAGAACCTGTTCGACTCAGCCATCACCAGCGGCGGCCTGACCGCCATCGTGTTGTGCCTGTTACTGCCGGAATCCAAGGTGCCCGCTCCTGCCGCAAACCACGCGCCGGAAAGCGACACCCTGGAACCGCTTTGACGGTTTTATTGCATCGGGACTTGTCTGAGGCTTGAGGGTGGGTTATCTGTGCATACGTCGTCTCTATCGATCAGCACGGAAACCTCCATGAGCCTCGAAGTTCCTGCCCACAGCAACCACGCCGGTAAGCCCGCCAGCCGCATTCGACAAAAGAACGAACAAGCGATTCTCCAGGCTGCTGAAGATGAGTTCGCGCGCCATGGCTACAAGGGCACCAGCATGAACACCATTGCTGCCAGCGCCGGGCTGCCCAAAGCCAACCTGCACTACTACTTCACGAACAAGCTGGGCCTGTATATCGCGGTGCTCAGCAATATCCTCGAACTGTGGGACAGCACCTTCAACACGCTGACCGCCGAGGACGACCCGGCCGTGGCCCTCTCCCGCTACATTCGCACCAAGATGGAGTTTTCGCGGCGCCAGCCCCAGGCCTCGCGGATTTTCGCCATGGAGATCATCAGCGGCGGCGAATGCCTGACCGAATACTTCAGCCAGGATTACCGCGCTTGGTTCAGTGGTCGGGCGGCGGTGTTCCAGGCCTGGATCGACGCCGGCAAGATGGACCCCATCGACCCCGTGCACCTGATCTTCCTGTTGTGGGGCAGCACTCAGCACTACGCCGACTTCGCCACCCAAATCTGCCGCGTCACCGGTCGCACCAAGCTGACCAAGCAAGATATGGAAGACGCCGGGACCAACCTGATCCACATCATTCTCAAGGGCTGCGGCATCAAGCCGGCCCTCTAGACGAAGCCATTTATGTCTTTCACGCTCATCGGCCTTTGCGAGTTCCGCGAAGAAATTCGCAAAAGCCGCTTCATTACCCTGGCCGCACCGATCACCAGCCCGCAAGAAGCCCAGGCTTTTTTCGAGCAGCACAGCGACCTCAACGCCACGCACAACTGCTGGGCCTGGAAGCTGGCCGATCAATACCGCAGCAGTGACGACGGCGAACCCGGCGGCACCGCAGGGCGGCCGATCCTGGCGGCCATCGAGGCCCAAGGCTTTGATCAGGTCGCGGTGCTGGTAATTCGCTGGTATGGCGGCATACAACTCGGTACCGGCGGCCTGGCCCGCGCCTATGGTGGCGGTGCAAACAAGTGCCTGCAAAATGCCGAGCGCATCGAACTGATCAGCCGCGTGCCTTTGAGTTGCGCCTGCGGATTCTCCGAGCTGAACCTGGTCAAATTGCGTGTCGCCGAGTTGGGCGGGCTGGTGCTGGAAGAAACCTTCACCGCCAATGGCGTGGAGTTACAACTGGCCCTGGGCGAAGCCCACATCGACACCCTGCAAACCCAGCTCGCCGACCTGAGCCGTGGGCGCATCCTGCTGCAACGCTGAAACTGCTACTGTTGTCCGCTGAACACCCTGAACCGCGACTTTTAAAGGAAGCCTGCATGTCTACGCCAAAAACCGCACTGATCATCGGCGCCTCACGCGGGCTGGGCCTTGGCCTGGTCAAGCAATTGCTCCAGGAGGGCTGGGACGTGACCGCCACCGTGCGTGACCCGAACAAGGCCGATGCCCTGAAAGCCGTGGGTCCGGTGCAGATCGAGAAACTCGACATGGACGATCAGCAAGCCGTGATCGCCCTGAACCAACGCCTCAAGGACCGCACCTTCGATCTGCTGTTCGTCAACGCGGGCGTCAAGGGCCCCGCCAATCAAGAACCTGGCCATGCCACCCTGGCGGAAGTCGGGCAGCTGTTCTTCACCAACGCCGTGGCGCCGATCAACCTGGCCCAGCGCTTTGTCGGGCAGATCCGTAAGGACAGCGGCGTGCTGGCGTTCATGAGTTCAGTGCTGGGCAGCGTGACCATCCCCGACGGCTCGGACCTGGCGCTGTACAAGGCCAGCAAGGCCGCACTCAACTCCATGACCAACAGCTTCATTACCCAACTGGGCGATCACAAACTCACCGTGCTGTCGCTGCACCCTGGCTGGGTGAAGACCGACATGGGCGGCGAAAACGCGCACATTGATGTCGACACCAGCGTGCGCGGCCTGGTAGACCAAGTGAACGCCTACAGCGGCAAGGGCGGCCATCACTTCGTGGACTACAAGGGCGACACCATCGCCTGGTAAACCCCGCTGATTGAAATGTGGGAGCAAACTCCCTCCCACATTGATCGCGTTCGTTTTCCTACAGGTAGACCCGATCTCGAACTGCACGTAATCTACCCACCTCGCCCTCACCGGCGACCCTGGATCAGCAGACAGGGCATCACTGAGCTGGCAAACCTGAACCCATTATTCAGAGGAGCCGGCCAATGCCTGCGACCCGTATCTGGTTAAAAAACCCCCTCGCGATTTTCACTGCCAACGGACTCGACGCCCGTGGCGGCCTGGTGCTGCAAGACGGTGTGATCACCGAAGTGCTGGCCCAAGGCCAAGAACCCACACGGCCCTGCACCCAAGTGTTCGATGCGCGTGAGCATGTCGTCCTGCCCGGGCTGATCAACACCCACCATCACTTCTATCAGACCCTGACCCGTGCCTGGGCGCCGGTGGTCAATCAGCCATTGTTTCCGTGGTTGAAAACCCTGTACCCGGTCTGGGCGCGACTGACGACGGAAAAGCTCGCCCTGGCGTCGAAGGTGGCACTCGCGGAGTTGCTGCTTTCGGGCTGCACCACGGCGGCAGACCACCACTATCTGTTCCCCGACGGGCTGGAAAACGCCATCGATGTGCAAGTCGACAGCGTGCGCGAATTAGGCATGCGCGCCATGCTCACCCGCGGTTCCATGAGCCTGGGCGAAGCCGACGGCGGCCTGCCACCGCAGCAGACCGTGCAACAGGGCCAGGTCATCCTCGACGACAGCCAACGCCTGATCCGCGACTACCACCAACGCGGCGACGGTGCGCACATCCAGATTGCCCTGGCGCCCTGCTCACCGTTTTCCGTCACCCCGGAAATCATGCACGCGAGCGCCGAACTGGCCAATAGCCTGGATGTGCGCCTGCACACCCACCTGGCCGAAACCCTCGACGAAGAAGATTTCTGCCTGCAGCGCTTCGGCCTGCGCACCGTGGACTACCTGGACAGCGTCGGCTGGCTCGGCCCGCGCACCTGGCTGGCCCATGGCATTCACTTCAACCCGGATGAAATTGCGCGCCTGGGCGCCGCCGGTACGGGCATCTGTCATTGCCCAAGCTCCAACATGCGCCTGGCCTCCGGCATCTGCCCGACCCTGGACCTGATCGCTGCAGGCGCGCCCATCGGCCTGGGCGTGGACGGCTCTGCGTCCAATGATGCGTCAAATATGATCCTTGAAACCCGCCAGGCCCTGTACATCCAGCGCCTGCGTTACGGCGCCGAAAAGATCACCCCGGAGGGCGTGCTCGGTTGGGCTACCAAAGGTTCGGCGCAGCTACTGGGGCGTACGGATATTGGTGAACTGGCGGTAGGCAAACAGGCCGACCTGGCGCTGTTCAAACTGGATGAACTGCGCTTCTCCGGCAGTCACGACCCAATTTCCGCACTGCTGCTGTGCGGCGCGGATCGGGCGGACCGGGTGATGATCGGCGGCAAATGGCGAGTCATCGATGGGCAGGTGGAAGGCCTGGACCTGAAAGGCTTGATCGCCGATCACAGCCAGGCGGCGCGGCAGTTGATCGCCGGAACCTAAGTCAAACACCGGTCAAAATGTGGGAGGGAGCTTGCTCCCTCCCACATTGGAGTCCGCGGTGCTTACAAGCCCAACAGCGACAACATGATAAAGGTCGCAAACAACACAAAATGGGTCATCCCTTCGATGGCATTGGTTTCGCCATCGTTGAGGTTGATCGCGCTGACAATCAGCGTGATTAACACCATCACCGTTTGCACCGGCGTCATCGCCATCTGGAACGGCTGGCCGGTGTAGAGGGCCATGGCTTCCATCACCGGCACCGTCAGGATCACCGTCGACAACGACGCGCCCAGTGCAATGTTCACCACCGACTGCATACGGTTGGCCAGCGCAGCGCGCAAGGCCGTCAGAATCTCCGGTGCCGCCGAAATAGCCGCGACCACAATCGCCGTAATCACCGGCGGTGCGCCCGTGCCTTCCAGGCCCAGGTCGAGGGTCTTGGACATCACCTCGGCCAACGCACCGATCACAATCACGCCAAACACCAGGGTACCGATGGAAAACGCCAGGTTCACCGGCGGCGACTGCTCTTCATCCGGCAGTTTCTTGCGGCGCTTTTCCGGGTAGCTATAGCTGAAGAAATAACTGTGAGGCCCCACCTGCATGCGCAGGAACAAGGTGTAGAGCACCACCATGGCGCCGATGGTGAAGGCCGAGTAAATTTTCCAGTCGGCTTCGGGGATAAATTCCGGCACCACCATCGACACGCCCATGGCAGTCAGGATCATTACGCTGTAGGTGCGCGCCGAATCATCGTTGTAGGACTGTTCTCCGTGCTTGATGCCGCCCATCAACGCCGCCAGACCGAGGATGCCGTTAATGTCGAGCATCACCGCCGAATAAATGGTGTCGCGCACCAAGGTGGGTGATGGCTCGTTGCTCATCATGATCGCCAGGATCACCACCTCCACCAGCACGGCAGCCAGGGTCAGGATCATGGTGCCGTAGGGGTCGCCGACCTTTTCCGCGAGTTGCTCGGCGTGGTGGGCCACGCGCATCGACGCCACCACGATAAAACCGATCAACACCACGCCAGCCAACAGCGCCACCATTTGCCCGCTGTGCAGCATCCAGTGCTCCAACGGGTAGGCGGCGATGGCGGCAATCAGTGCCAGCAGCATGAATTTTTCTTGCTTGAGGGATGTGAGCATTCCGGGCCTTTTAGTACGGCAAATCAGTCATTGATGGGGTACAGACTGCGCCAAGCCGCTAACGTTTCGTTACACCTTAGTTCACAGGGCCCTTGCGTGAATAAATCGAATACTCTCCTGCTGGTCAGGTTTTGCCGATTATTTCAGCCATGGCCTGTAGAATGCCGCCATTGCACCTGATGAGAATTTAGAAAATGTACGATTGGCTCAACGCCCTGCCCAAGGCTGAATTGCACCTGCACCTGGAAGGCTCGCTGGAGCCTGAGCTGCTGTTCGCCCTGGCCGAGCGCAACAAAATCGCGCTGCCGTGGAACGACGTCGAAACCCTGCGCAAGGCCTACGCCTTCAACAACCTGCAAGAGTTTCTCGACCTGTATTACAAGGGCGCCGACGTCCTGCGTACCTCCCAGGACTTCTACGACCTGACCTGGGCCTACCTGCTGCGCTGCAAAGAGCAGAACGTGATCCACACCGAACCCTTCTTCGACCCGCAAACCCACACCGACCGTGGTGTGCCGTTCGAAGTGGTGCTCAACGGCATCGCCGCTGCGCTCAAAGATGGCGAACAGCAACTGGGTATCACCAGCGGTTTGATCCTCAGTTTCCTGCGCCACCTGAGCGAAGCCGAAGCCGAGAAAACCCTCGACCAGGCGCTGCCGTTCCGCGATGCGTTTGTGGCCGTGGGCCTGGACAGTTCGGAAATGGGTCACCCGCCGAGCAAGTTCCAGCGTGTGTTTGACCGTGCCCGCCATGAAGGCTTCCTCACCGTCGCCCACGCTGGCGAAGAAGGCCCGCCCGAGTACATCTGGGAAGCCATTGACCTGCTGAAAATCCAGCGTATCGACCACGGCGTACGTGCCATCGAAGACGAGCGCCTGATGCAGCGCATCATCGACGAGCAGATCCCGTTGACCGTCTGCCCGCTGTCCAATACCAAGCTGTGCGTGTTCGACGACATGGCCCAGCACAACATCCTCGACATGCTCGAGCGTGGCGTGAAGGTAACGGTGAACTCGGATGACCCGGCGTACTTCGGCGGCTATGTCACCGAGAACTTCCACGCGCTGTACGCCTCACTGGGCATGACCCAGGACCAGGCCAAACGCCTGGCGCAGAACAGCCTGGATGCGCGCCTGGTAAAACCGTAACTGGGCAGGAAGTCATCATCGCCAGGCCCATGGAGTCGAAAAAAGCCAAGGCGATGATGATAACGATCACGCAGCGGTAACCGTCGGCGCTAGGGTTGTTCGGGCATGGCCAATCGGGCGATTTCTGCCCGCCCGCTGTCGTTGAGTTGCACCGCCCGGGATTCGTTGACCAGGCTGATCCAGTTCGATTGCAGGAACAACTGCAACAGCCCCGCACCCAGCGCGCCGCCCAGGTGCGGTTGCCGCTGGCTCCAATCGAAACAGTCGCACACCAGTGGCGACGCAAGCGCCTGAGTGTAAATGCCCAGGCCCGCCAAGTGCTGCCCCCCCCTGACCGTGACCTCTATGCGTTGTTCATGACGCTCGATCCACCCCGCCGCCAACATCCGTTCATACAACCCCGCCGCCAACTCGCCACCGAGGTGGCCCTGGCACAGCCGAGCATGTCGCAATAATGGCGGCGCCACCAATACCGGCGGTGAAGCATGCGGTGCACTGCGTGCTGCGCTGGCCAGGGTGGTACAGGCCAGCGCATCGATGGCGACGCTGACATCCGTAGCCGCCACACGGAACAGCCGCTTGCCACGCCGGCCTTCGATACGCAGCAAGCCACTCCCTGTCAGCCTTGCCAGATGCGCATTGGCCGAGGCGGGTGACAATCCGGCAAGCGTTGCCAGCTCCTCCGAGGACTTGGCCGAACCGTCCATCAGGGACCAGAGCATGGCAGTGCGTTTGGGCTCGGCGAGCAAGCTGGCGATCTGACTGATGCATGGTGCTTCTTCCATCGATTCACTCCCTGTCGAATTATTTTTCTGATGCAGTGGGCGCCAAAGTATAGGTGCGCAAACCAGCGGTTCCGCAGCGTCTGACAGCGCGAATAAGGACAGGACCTGAGTGAAATTTCCTTATGTGATGGAGGCTATTACGTCGAGCCCAATCGCTCCGGCAATTGAGCGCTCAATGTCGCACAACGAGAAACGAGCATTTCCCGCAGCAGGTTGATGGGTTTGCTCAATTGGGCCCGATGGGCGCACAGCAAATTGAGGGGTGTGCGCTCGCCACGTAACTCCGGCAAGATCAGGCGCAAGCGGCCGGCCAGCACATCGGTGCTCACATCCAGCCAGGATTTGTAGGCAATGCCCACACCCGCCACCGCCCAGCGGCGTACCACATCGGCGTCGTCGCTGAAGCGGTCGCCACTGACCGTGAGGCTGATTTCGCGCTTGCCATCGTGAAAGGTCCAGTGGTCGTGTACTCGGCTGCCAAGCATGTACAGCAAGCAATTGTGCTGGGCCAATTGCTCCAGGTGTCGCGGTTCGCCGTAACGGGCGAGGTAGCTGGGGGCCGCGCACAACACGCGAACGTTGTGCGGCGCGACGGGCAGCGCGATCAGGCTCGAGTCTTCGGGCTCGCCATAGCGCAGGGCGATGTCCACCGGCTGGCGGAACAGGTCGGCAATCCGATCGCCCAACAGCAGGCGCACGGTGAGCTGCGGGTACTCGTGCTGAAATTCGTCCAGCCACGGCAGTAATTGGTTGCGGCCGAAATCCGAGGGGGCCGAGAGTTGCAACACCCCGCTGACATGGTCCTGGCCACTGGCCAACAAGCGCCGTCCTTCGTCCAGGGAGCTCAGCGCGGCGCGGGCATATTCCAGGAAGCCTTCACCTTCGGCGGTCAGGCGCAGGCTGCGGGTGGAGCGCGCCAGCAAACGCGTGCCCAGTTGCTGTTCGATACGCTTGAGCGCCGCGCTGGCCACGGCGGGCGACAGGTCCATCACCCGCGCCGCCGCCGACAAACTGCCCAGGTCCGCCGCGCGTACAAACAACTGCAAATCATCAAAACGCAGCATTCACCCACCTATTATCAAAATATTATTGAAACAGAGTGCTGTTTTAGCCGCTTTTATCTTCAGGGGAAATGGCCAATCATCTGTCCATCCCGTTCATAACGTGTCTGGAGTTGAATATGCCCACAGCCTTTAACGTCATCGCCACGCTGATCGCCAAGCCTGGCCAACAAGCCACCCTGGAAACCCTGCTGCGCGGCCTGCTGGAACCCACCCGCCTTGAAGCCGGTTGCGAGCAATACGACCTGCACCAGGACCTGCAACACCCCGAGACCTTCTACATGCTCGAACGCTGGAGCAACGACGCCGCACTGGCCGACCATGACCAGAGCGCACATATCCAACGTTTTCGCGCCAAGGCCGCTGATGTAATCGAACACTTCGAACTCAAGCGCCTGAAGTTTCTCGCCTGATCACCGCCTTTTTCCGGAGCCCCCATGAAAGCCATTGCCTACTACGCGTCACTGCCGATCAACGATGAAAAATCCCTGCAAGACATCCAACTGCCAGAGCCCGTCGCCGGCCCCCGCGACCTGCTGGTGGAAGTCAAAGCCATCTCGGTCAACCCGGTGGACACCAAGGTGCGCCAGAACGTCGCCCCGGAAAACGGCGTGGCCAAAGTGCTGGGCTGGGACGTGGCCGGTGTGGTCAAGGCCGTCGGCAGCGAAGTGAGCCTGTTCAAAGTCGGCGATCACGTGTTCTACGCCGGTTCCCTGATACGTCCAGGCGCTAACAGCGAACTGCACACCGTCGATGAGCGCATTGTCGGCCATATGCCCAAGAGCCTGGGCTTTGCCGAAGCCGCCGCGCTGCCGCTGACCGCCATCACCGCCTGGGAGCTGCTATTCGAACGCCTGCAAGTGCGTGAAGGTAAAGAGGCTGAAGGCCAGAGCCTGCTCATCGTCGGCGCCGCTGGCGGCGTGGGTTCGATCCTGACCCAACTGGCCAGCCAGCTCACCGCATTGAAGGTGATCGGCACCGCCTCGCGCCCGGAAACCCAGGAGTGGGCCAAGGCACTCGGCGCCGACCTGGTGATCGACCATAGCCAGCCGCTGAGCGAAGCCCTGAAACAAGCCGGCCACCCACAGGTGACCCATGTTGCCAGCCTGACCCAAACCGAGCATCACCTGGACCAACTGGTCGAAGCGCTGCAACCCCAAGGCAAGCTGGCGCTGATCGACGACCCCAAGGCGCTGGACGTGAGCAAACTCAAGCGCAAGAGCCTGTCGCTGCATTGGGAGTTCATGTACACGCGCTCGATGTTCGAGACGCCAGACATGATCGAGCAGCACAACCTGCTCAATCGCGTGGCCGAGCTGATCGACGCCGGCACCTTGAAAACCACGCTGGGCGAGCACTTCGGTGTGATCAATGCGGCCAACCTGCGCCGTGCCCATGCGCTGCTGGAAAGCGGCAAGGCCAAGGGCAAGATCGTGCTGGAAGGGTTCTGAAAATAACGTCTGTCAGTGTCGTCCGTTATTCGTGTGAGTGATGGACGACACCGCTAGTCAGAGAGTTGATCTTTGTCATATTTGTGAGCGTATTCAGGTTTATATTGGCCGCCTTTGCCACGATTCTTTTACGTGAGGAAGTCAGCAATGAAGATCCTGATAAAAGCGTTAGCAAAATCTCAAGGCAATAAATGGCAGGTTCGTCTCGACGGCGATGCGTTCACCTTCCGCAGCGAGGCTGAGGCCCGCGCCTTTGCCGATACCCTGCAAGCCCGTATCCAGGCTCCCCACCGTTTCCCGATCAGCCAGCAACGCTCCGCCGCTGGCTGACCTGCATTTCAGTCCTGCGCCTGCATGGCCCTTGCCCGTTGCAGGCGCTGGGTCGACATCGCAATCGTCACCGCCAATACCCCACACAAACTGATGACCATCGCCATCGGCATGGCCGTGCCGTCGTGCAGCACGCCCACCAACGAAGCCGCCCCTGCCGCCACGCCAAACTGAATGCAACCGAGCAAGGCCGACGCACTGCCGGCCCGGGCACCCTGCCCGCTCATGGCGCAGGCCGAGGTGTTGGGCAGAATGCAGCCCAAGCTGGCGATACAGATGAACAGCGGCACCAGCAACGGCCACAACGCATCGGTGCGCAAGGCCGCGATGCCCAGCAGTGACAGCGCCGCCAGCAGATAGACCCACACCGTGCGCGACAGCAGAAACGCCGGGCCACGCTTGGCCAGCAGCCGCGCGTTAACCTGGGCAACCAGGATGAAGCCGGCGGCGTTGGAGCCGAACAGCCAGCCGTAATGCTCAGCGGGTACGCCATAGAGTTTGATAAATACGAACGGGGAGCCGGCGATGTAGGCAAACATCCCGGCAATCGAAATGCCCCCGGTCAGGGCATAACCGAGGTAGACCCGATCCGACAACAGCGCGCCGTAGCGGCGCAGCGACCCGGACAAGGGTTGACGCGGCTGATGGGCCGGAAAGGTCTCCGGCAAACCGACCGCCACGGCAATCGCCGCCATCACGCTGAAGATCGACAGCGCGAGGAAAATCGACTGCCAGCCCCACAACCCGACCATCACACCACCCGCCAATGGCGCCAGGATCGGCGCCAGGCCGGTCACCAGCATTAGTTGCGAGTACACCTTGGCCGAGCCCACCGCATCACATTTGTCACTGACCACTGCGCGGGAAATCACCATGCCTGCGCAACCGCCGAGGGCCTGCACGAAACGTGCGCCAATCAGCCATTCCAGGGACGGCGCGTACGCGCAGGCAAAGGACGCCAGGGTAAACAGGGTCACGCCGCTGAGCAGCGGGCCGCGCCGACCAAAGCGGTCCGCCAGCGGGCCGTAGATCAACTGGCCGATGGCCAGGCCCGCGAAATACACGGCCAGGGTCAGCTGGATATGTTTTTCGTCGGTACCGAAGGCTGTCGCCATCGCCGGAAAGCCCGGCAGGTAAAAATCGATCGCCAGCGGCGCGAAGGCGCTCAAGGCCCCCAGAATCAGAATTATACGAAGGTTCATCAGGCACCCAAGAGAGTCGGCAGCCCGACAGTCTAGCCGGGCCTGGGTGCCTTGAACATTACGATAGCTCGCTAACTATTAAAATCAGACTGCGGCGTAGCCTTCTTCCTTGATCAACCCAATGATCGCCTCACGACTCAGTTGACTCTGCACGCTGACTTGCTTCGCCGCGAGATCCACCTTCACTTCGGCCGTAGGATCCTGGTTCTGCACCGCCTGGGTCACGGCCCGAACACAATGGCCGCAGGTCATTCCTTCAACGCTGAATACTTGCATGACGTGACTCCTTTAATGAGGTTGAACCCAGTCTCGACCTTGCCACGATGGCAAGGTCAAGTTCTGAAACTTTCGGCCGGGCTGGTATTACACGGCGGCGTCGGCCAAGCTTCACCCATCTTTGATTCAAACCACGGAGCATTCGCCATGCGCTGGTCGTTTTTTGGCCTTGTCGGCCTGATGAGCTTGTCTGCCGCTGCGCCTCAGGCCCTCGCCGCAGAAGACTATGCGGTGCTGATCATTTCCCGCGAACGCCTGGAAGTACCGACCAATTGCGAGATCGGCCTGTACATCCAGGACCAGTTGGCCGGACGCCTGTTCCAGGAACAGTCCACCTCGTTCAACCTGCCCGCCGGCAATGTGTCGTTGCGCCTGAAACTGCTGCCGGGCCAGTCACCGGGTTGCTTGCCTGGCCTGCTCGCGCCGCCGGCACAGAACATCACGCTCAAGGCCGGCGACGTACGCAAGCTGCGCATTGCCCAGGGCCCGGAAGGCATGTACCTCAAACCCGCCGCACTGGAATACTGAAGACGCTTGACCTTCCCCACAGGTCAAGGTTGATCCTAGGGGCAACTTCTCTGGAGGACTGCCCCATGAATGGATCCACCACCTTTGACCTGCCCATCGGCGGCATGACCTGCGCCAGCTGTGCCGGGCGTGTCGAGCGCGCGCTGGGCAAAGTGCCGGGGGTGCAAAGCGTCAGCGTCAACCTGGCCAACGAGCGCGCGCACGTCGAAGTGCTGGGCCAGATCGATCCGGCCGTGCTGATCGCCGCCGTCGACAAAGCCGGCTACACCGCCAGCCTGCCGCAAAGCGAAACCAAGACCGAGGCCGATCAGGCCCAACGCCTGCACCGCGAGCGCTGGTCGCTGCTGCTGGCGATTGTGCTGGCACTGCCCCTGGTTCTGCCGATGCTGGTGCAACCCTTCGGCCTGCACTGGATGCTGCCGGCCTGGGTGCAATTCGCCCTGGCCACCCCTGTGCAATTCATCTTCGGTGCGCGCTTCTATATCGCGGCGTGGAAAGCCGTGCGTGCCGGTGCCGGCAATATGGACCTGCTGGTGGCCATCGGCACCAGCGCCGGTTACGGCCTGAGTCTCTATGAATGGCTGACCGCGCCCGTGGGCACCATGCCCCATCTGTACTTCGAAGCGTCGGCCGTGGTGATCGCCCTGGTGTTGCTCGGTAAATACCTGGAGAGCCGCGCCAAACGCCAGACCGCCAGCGCTATCCGCGCCCTGGAAGCCCTGCGCCCTGAACGCGCCATTCGTGTAAAGGATGGCCGCGAGGACGATGTGGCCATCAGCGCGCTCACGCTCGATGACCTGGTGCTGGTCAAACCCGGCGAACGGTTCCCGGTGGACGGTGAAGTGGTAGACGGCCAGAGCCATGCCGATGAAGCGCTGATCAGCGGCGAAAGCCTGCCGGTGCCGAAACAACCTGGCGACGCCGTCACCGGCGGCGCCATCAATGGCGAAGGCCGCCTGCTGGTGCGCACCACCGCGCTCGGCGCCGAAAGCGTACTGGCGCGCATCATCCGCCTGGTGGAAGACGCCCAGGCGGCCAAGGCCCCCATCCAGAAACTGGTGGATAAAGTCAGCCAGGTATTCGTCCCCACCGTACTGGTGCTGGCGCTGATCACCCTGGTGGGCTGGTGGTTATACGGTGCTCCCCTGGAGACCGCGATCATCAACGCCGTGGCGGTGCTGGTGATCGCCTGTCCTTGCGCCCTCGGGCTGGCCACACCGACCGCCATCATGGCCGGCACCGGCGTCGCCGCACGCTACGGCATCCTGATCAAGGACGCCGTAGCGCTGGAGCGCGCCCATGAAGTGAGCACCGTGGTCTTCGACAAAACCGGCACCCTCACTTCCGGCACCCCGAAAATTGCCCATTTGGCGGCGGTGGATGGCGATGAAGCCACATTGCTGCGACAGGCCGGTGCGCTGCAACGTGGCAGCGAACACCCGTTGGCCAAGGCCGTGCTGGATGCGTGCAGCGAGCAAGGGCTGACGGTGGCGGACGTGAGTGCCAGCCAATCCCTGGCCGGACGTGGCATTGCCGGTCGCCTCGACGGCCGCCAACTGGCCCTGGGAAATCGGCGCCTGCTGGAAGAAAGCGGCCTGGACGCGGGTGGGCTGGCCGACTCCGCCACGGCCTGGGAAGCCGAGGGCCGCACGTTGTCCTGGCTGATCGAGCAAGGCGCGCAACCGCGTGTGCTCGGGCTGTTTGCCTTTGGTGACACACTCAAGCCTGGCGCGTTGGAAGCGGTGGCACAGCTCAAGGCCCGAAACATTGGCAGCCACTTGCTCACCGGCGACAATCGCGGCAGCGCGCGCGTAGTCGCCGAAGCGTTGGGCATCGATGACGTACACGCCGAAGTCCTGCCCGCCGATAAAGCCGCCACCGTCGCCGAACTGAAAAAAACCGGCGTGGTGGCGATGGTGGGTGACGGTATCAACGACGCCCCGGCCCTGGCTGCGGCCGATATCGGTATCGCCATGGGCGGCGGCACCGACGTGGCCATGCATGCCGCCGGCATCACCCTGATGCGCGGCGACCCACGCCTGGTCCCGGCCGCCTTGGAGATCAGCCGCAAGACCTACGCCAAAATCCGCCAGAACCTGTTCTGGGCCTTTGTGTATAACTTGATCGGCATTCCCCTGGCCGCATTCGGCCTGCTCAACCCGGTGCTCGCGGGCGCGGCGATGGCCTTGTCCAGCGTCAGCGTCGTGAGCAATGCCTTGCTGTTGAAAACCTGGAAACCCAGCACTTGGAAACAGTCGGATTTGGAGGATCAACGCCCATGAACATCGGCCAAGCCGCCCGGCAAAGCGGGCTGAGCGCGAAGATGATTCGCTACTACGAGTCCATCGGCCTGCTCAAAGCGGCCCATCGCACCGACAGCGGCTACCGCATCTACGGCGACGACGACCTGCACACCCTGGCGTTTATCAAACGCTCGCGGGACCTGGGGTTTTCATTGGAAGAAGTCGGCAAACTGCTGACCCTGTGGCAGGACCGGCAACGGGCCAGCGCCGATGTGAAAGCCTTGGCGCGCCAACATATCGATGAGCTGAACCAGAAGATCCTGGAATTGGGGCAACTGCGCGATACGTTGCAGGACCTGGTAGAGCACTGCCACGGCGATGATCGGCCGGATTGTCCGATACTCAAGGAGTTGGCGTCGGGAAGCTGCTGCGCGTGACGGAATCTATCTGAATACATGCAAAACCAAATGTGGGAGGGGCGGTGCGACGATTCGACTTGCTCCCGATAGCGGTGTATCAGTCTCAATATCTGTAACTGACACACCCTATCGGGAGCAAGTCGAATCGTCGCACCGCCCCTCCCACATTTTGATCTTCATCCAGCCAGGGATCATTGCATCCAAGGCGGCGGCGGTGGTTCTTCCGACGCTTTGCTCGGTGGCGCATCATCCGCCGCCCGAATGGCCTGGCGCCGCTCTTCATCCAGCCGCGCCGCTTCGATCTCACGGATCACACCGCCCACGTCCGCCAGCTCTTCCGGCTCGTCGAACTCGCCGGTCAATACGCTGGCCGGGTGCAAGGTGCCGGCTTCGTAGAGCGCCCACATTTCCTTGGCGTACTTGGTCTTCTTCAATTCCGGGGCAAAACGCCCGAAGTAGGAAGCCATGTTGCCCACATCCCGCTCCAACATGTTGAACGCGTGGTTGTTGCCCGCCGCATCCACTGCCTGGGGCAGGTCGATGATCACCGGGCCCGTAGGCGTGAGCAGCACGTTGAATTCGGACAGGTCACCGTGCACCAGGCCGGTACACAGCATCAGCACGATCTGGGAAATCAGGAAGGCGTGGTATTCACGCGCCTGGTCCGGCTCCAAGGTCACGTCATTCAGGCGTGGCGCAGCATCGCCGTACTCGTCGGCTACCAGTTCCATCAACAACACGCCTTCGAGGAAGTCGTACGGCTTGGGCACGCGAACGCCCGCACCGGCCAGACGGAACAACGCTGCTACTTCAGCGTTCTGCCAGGCATCTTCGGTTTCTTTCTTGCCGAATTTCGAGCCCTTGGCCATGGCCCGGGCCTGCCGGCTGTTACGGACCTTACGGCCCTCCTGGTATTCAGACGCTTGACGAAAACTTCGTTTATTCGCCTCCTTGTAAACCTTGGCGCAACGCAATTCATTGCCGCAGCGCACCACATAAACAGCTGCTTCTTTACCACTCATGAGTGGGCGCAGCACTTCGTCGACCAGACCGTCTTCGATCAGGGGTTCAATGCGTTTAGGAGTCTTCATCAGCTTTTATTGTGGGTCCTTTATTACCAAATACGCGTATGGCACTCGTTATACGGCAATCGGCTCGCTGGTGGGAGGGGCTACCGACCTCTGACCACTCAAGAATGCATCCAATATGCCAATTTCGGTGAATTCAACGTTCGATGATCGCCGTCACGCCCTGCCCGCCGGCGGCGCAGATCGAAATCAGCCCGCGGCCCTTGCCCGCTGCGTCGAGCAATTTGGCCAGGTTGGCGACAATGCGCCCACCGGTGGCGGCAAACGGGTGACCGGCCGCCAGCGAACTGCCTTTGACGTTCAGGCGACTGCGGTCGATGGCCCCTAATGGCGCGTCCAGCCCGAGGCGCGTCTTGCAGTAGTCCGCATCCTCCCACGCCTTGAGCGTGCACAACACCTGGGCAGCGAAGGCTTCGTGGATCTCGTAGTAATCAAAGTCCTGCAGCGTCAGACCATTCCTCGCCAGCAAACGTGGCACCGCATACACCGGCGCCATCAGCAGGCCTTCGGCGCCGTTGACGAAATCCACCGCCGCCGCTTCGCCATCGCGCAGGTAGGCCAGGATCGGCAAACCACGCGCCTGGGCCCAGGCTTCGCTGCCCAACAGCACCAGGGATGCACCATCCGTGAGCGGTGTGGAATTGCCGGCCGTGAGCGTGCCTTTTTCGCTGCGTTCGAACGCCGGCTTGAGCGCGGCGAGTTTTTCCAGGGTCAGGTCGGGGCGCAGATTGTTGTCGCGGGTCAGGCCCAGAAACGGCGTCAGCAGATCGTTATGCCAGCCTTCGGCATAGGCGGCAGCCATTTTCTGGTGGCTCTCAAGGGCGAGTTGGTCCTGCTCGGCGCGGGGAATCTGCCAGGTCTGCGCCATCAATTCGCAATGCTGGCCCATGGACAACCCCGTGCGCGGCTCACCGTTACGCGGCAGCTCAGGCTTGAGGTGATGGGGACGAAGTTGTAACAGGACTTTTAATTTATCCGCCATGGATTTGCTGCGATTGGCTTGCAGCAGGATCTTGCGCAGCCCTTCATTCACGCCGATAGGTGCGTCGGACGTGGTATCCACCCCACCGGCAATCCCGCATTCAATCTGGCCCAGGGCGATCTTGTTGGCCACCAGCAACGCCGCTTCGAGCCCCGTGCCGCAGGCCTGCTGAATGTCATAGGCGGGGGTTTGCGGCGACAGGCGTGAACCCAGCACGCATTCACGGGTGAGGTTGAAGTCGCGGGAATGCTTGAGCACCGCGCCGGCGGCCACCTCGCCCATGCGCAGGCCGTGCAGGTTGTAGCGTTCGATCAGGCCCTCCAAGGCCGCGGTCAGCATCGCCTGGTTGCTCGCCGTGGCGTAGGGGCCATTGGAGCGGGCGAAAGGAATGCGGTTACCGCCAATGATCGCTACACGGCGCAATTGAGTCATGGAAAGCTCCCTGTCGGTTGTGGTCTGGATAACTGAGCCTAGTCGAACGACTGCTACCCTGGGATGGTCAACCCTTTGAACCCCAGCCTTCGGAGAGCGTTCCATGTCTGACCGTTATATCGACTTCGCCAACTCAAGCCTCGGCCATCGCCTGGTCGCCGCCCTTGGCCTGCCGTCACCGGTACGCCTGGAACGCTGGCAGGCCGGGCGCCTGCGTCCGGTGGAAGGTGCATTGCTGCTGGGAGGTGGCGCGCTGGCAAGCAACGTACAGGCGTTTGCCAACAGGCTCACGGACGCCATTTACACCTACGGCGCCGAGGCGTCGACGTGGATTCCCGGCCACGGTCCCAAGCTCAAGGCCGTGGTGTTCGATGCCAGCGACCTGCAACACACCGACCAGCTCAAGCAACTGCGTGAGTTTTTCCAACCGTTGCTGAAAAACCTGGATAACAGTGCCCACCTGGTGATTCTTGGCCGCGCACCCGAGAGCCTCAGCGACCCGTTCGCCGCCAGCGCCCAGCGTGCCCTTGAAGGTTTCAGCCGGTCGCTGGCCAAGGAACTGCGTAACGGCGGCGTGTTGCAATTGCTCTACGTCGGCGACGGTGCCGAAGACCAACTGGAAGGCGCGCTGCGCTTCTTCCTCTCACCGAAAAGCGCCTATATCTCCGGCCAGGTAATTCGCCTGAAGGCCTGTGCCACGCCCGTCGAAGACTGGACCCGCCCCCTCGCCGGGCGCAAGGCGTTGGTCACCGGCGCCGCCCGTGGCATTGGCGCCTCCATCGCTGAAACCCTGGCCCGCGACGGCGCTGACGTGATCCTGCTCGACGTGCCCCAGGCCAAGGCCGACCTCGAGGCCCTCGCCGCACGCCTGGGTGCGCGCACAATCGTGCTGGACATCTGCGCCGAAGACGCCGCCGGCCAGTTGATCGAACACCTGCCCGACGGCCTCGACATCCTGGTGCACAACGCCGGGATCACCCGTGACAAAACCCTGGCCAACATGACCCCGGAATACTGGGACGCGGTGCTGGCGGTCAACCTCAATGCACCGCAAGTGCTGACCAAGGCACTGCTCGACAGCGGCACCCTGCACGACAACGCCCGTGTGGTGGTGCTGGCCTCCATCAGCGGCATCGCCGGCAATCGCGGGCAAACCAACTATGCCGCGAGCAAGGCCGGTTTGATCGGCCTGGTGCAGGCGTGGGCGCCGTTACTGGAAGAACGCGGGATCAGTATCAACGCCGTAGCCCCTGGCTTTATCGAAACCCAGATGACCGCGCATATTCCATTTGCCCTGCGTGAGGCCGGGCGACGCATGAGTTCACTGGGCCAGGGCGGTTTGCCGCAGGATGTCGCCGAAGCGGTGGCCTGGCTGGGCCAGCCGGGTTCCGGTGCGGTCAGCGGGCAAGCGCTGCGGGTGTGTGGGCAAAGTCTGTTAGGAGCATGAGCATGGACTGGCAAACCTTAGGCAGTACGCCGTTTCTGCCGCCGTTGTATTGGCGAGCGGCGCTCAAGCGCAAGATCACCGGCAACACGCTGCCCGAGCAAGGGTTGCGCTGCCGGGTGAGCGTCGACCCCAAGCAGGTGGCGGCGTACCGCAAAGTCTGCGGGTTTACCGAGAGCCCCCTGCTGCCGGCAACTTATCCGCACATCCTCGCGTTCGGTCTGCAAATGCAGTTGCTCACCGACAAAAAGTTTCCCTTCCCGCTGCTGGGGTTGATTCACCTGAGCAACCGCATCCGCATCCATCGCCCGCTGGGCGGTGTCAGCGAATTGTCCATCGGCGTGCACACGCAGAACCTCAAGCCCCACCCAAAGGGCGCGACCTTTGAAGTGGTCACCACGGTTGAAGACTCTCTCGGCCTGCTGTGGGAAGCCGAGAGCCGTATGCTGTGCCGGGGTGTAAAGCTCGAAGGCGAAGCGACCGATGATGCCCGTCCCAGCCCCGCCGAGATCAGCGAATTGACTCGCTGGAAGGCCCCAGCCGATATCGGCCGCCGCTACGCGAGAGTGTCCGGCGACTACAACCCGATCCACCTCAGCGCCCTGACCGCCAGACTGTTCGGCTTCCCCCAGGCCATCGCCCACGGACTGTGGAACAAGGCGCACACCCTCGCCGCCTTGGGCGAACACTTGCCGGCCGCCAATATCGAAATAGACGTCGAATTCAGGAAACCGGTGCGCCTGCCCAGTGAGGTGACATTGCTGGCCAGCGCCGCCGGCTCCAGCGGAGAGCTGTTATTGAAAGGGGCCGGCGATATTGAGCACATGGTAGGCACATGGCAACCGATAGCAGCGCTTGCCGCCCCTGAAGCGGGCGCGGACTGATTGTCAGCGTGGGGGATAGCTGGAGAGAATGTGGGTCACCGTCGTGCGGATCGCGTTATTACGATCCTGCGGGTTCGGCGTGCTGCTCATCATCTGTTCATCACTGCCACGCCACACCAGCTTGCCGTCCTTGCCGTCGAGCAGGTCGATCTGGAGGGTCGCCACCTTGTAGGTAATGTTGCGGGTTTCGTTGTACATCGGCCCGCCCCAGTAGCCGTTCCATGGGCCGCCCCAGGCACCGCCATAGTTGGTGGTGACTTGTTGCTGGCGGTCTTCGACGATCAGGTAAGCCTGCACGTTCAGGTCAGCCTTGGTGCCGACGGCTGCCGGGCGCAGGCCGCGCTGGTCAAGCTGTTCGCCAACGGCCTGGCGGATGCGTTGTTCGGTGAGGTCGCTCTTGATCCGCGGATCATCGGGGCGGTATTGCAGGGCCGGGTCTTTCCAGGCCCAACTGCGGTAAGCGCCGAAGTCGCGGCTGGCATCAAAATCGTGGTTGACCTGGCTGGTCTGGCAACCGCCCAGCAGCACAACAAAAGCGAGCGTAGCGATGCGACGAAACATGGTTGATCTCCAAAGAACGACCCGGGCTTTAGATGAAAATAGCTGTTAACTCGGAGGATAGGCCGTCATCGCCTTTTGCACGGCCTGGCGCAAGGCATCCGCCCGCTCGCTGAGGCTGCCCTGGCTGCCGGTTTCCGCGCTGGCACTCCACACCGGCTGGCCGCTGCGGGCGTCGAACAGGTTGACACGCACCACCACCACTTGAACTTCATAGGTGCGCACGATCGGCACCGAGTTGTACATGCCGTAGCCAGGACCGTAGCGGTTATAGCCGCCGTATCCGTAGCCATAATCGTCTTGGACTTGCTTGAGGCGCTTCTCCAGACGCACATCGGCGCTCACCAGCAGGTCCGCCGGGCGGTTGTCGTGCAAGGGGCGCAGGCCGCGTTGGTCAAGGGCGCCGCTGACCGCTTCGGCGACTTGCGCCGAATCCGCCCAGGCCGTACCGGCCGGCAACTGGCCGTTGCGCCAGGCCCAATTGCGGTAGGCGCCATAGTCGCGCACCGGCGCCGGGTAGGCGCTGGCATCGAAGGTAGTGGCCGCCTGCGCGGGCGCCGGTGGCATGGGGGCAGAAGCCGCCACATAAGGGTTAGGGCTGGAGCAGGCGCCCAGCCCGAGGGATAACAGGATCAAACAGAGACGACGCATTTCGACCTCCGCAGACTGGGCCGCTTAAACCGGACGGCAGATCCAGTGCAAATAACGCCCAAGTCCGGCAAAGCTTGGGTGACGACGGTGAGCGAGTTCCATCTCAATAAGGTCCGGTAAGTTCGCGCGGGCCTGGAATTCCACCGGCATATAGTCGTGGAATACCCGTACGCCACTTTGGCTTTCGACCTGCCAAAGCCCTTCGAGTTGCGCCGCCAATTCACGCGGGTCGAGGGGCTGTTGCGGGGTCAGGCTCTGCTTTTCGCCGGCCATGTCGTTCTTGCGCATCTTGCGGAAGTGGCCTTTGAGCAGGTTGCGATAAATCAACGCATCGCGATTGTAGAACGCCAGCGACAACCAGCCACCGGGCAGCGTCAGTTGGTGCAGCACCGGCAGGATCGCGTGGGGTTCGGCCAGCCATTCCAGCACGGCATGGCACAGCACCAGGTCGTAGGACTCGGTGAGCTGGCCGAGCAGGTCTTGCCACGGCGCGTGGATAAAAGTGGCGCTCTGTCCGGCTTCGGCGAAGCGTTGGCGCGCGCCTTCGAGCATGGGCTCGGCGGGCTCGGCCAGGGTCACCTGATGGCCGCGTTCGGCCAGCCACAGCGACATATGCCCCAGGCCCGCGCCAATATCCAGCACGCGCAACGGGCGCTCCGGCAGCGCCTCAGCCAGGTCGGCCTGGAGCACCGCCAGGCGAATGGCACCTTTTGCACCGCCGTAGATTTTCTCGGCGAAGCGCGTGGCCAATTGGTCGAAATGCCGGTCACTCATGGGCAAACCGCCGCTCGCTGTCGGCCAGTTTGGCGCGCACCACCTCATTCATATCCAGGCCCAGCTCGCTGCACAGCAACAGCAGGTACAGCACGATATCCCCCACTTCCTGGCCGGCATGGGCGAGTTTGTCGGCGGGCAACTGGCGGGACTGGTCTTCGGTGAGCCATTGGAAGATTTCCACCAGTTCGGCCATTTCCACGCTGGCGGCCATGGCCAGGTTTTTCGGGCTGTGGAATTGCTTCCAGTCATTGGTATCGCGGATGCGGTGCAGGCGTTCGGTGAGGTGTTCGAGGTTCATGCGGGGGCTCCTGAAGGTGTATAGCTTCGGGGGGATGAGCCTTGAAGGCAAGTGAATCACTTGTAGCGATTTAATCGACAACGTTGAATTCGAGCCGGGCAGTCTGGCCTGCTTCGTCGAGAACGCTGAGCTGATAGCGGCCCAAGCGTTCGAAGCTGGCATTGATACTGTCCTGATTGGCGCTATCACCCAGCGGTGCGCCATTGAGGAACCACCAACGCCGACCACTGCCGCCCAGCGCGGAGAGTTTCAGGCGCAGGGTTTGCTGGCTGGCGGCGGGCAGGCGCAGTTGGTCGCCTTCGCGCACGCCGACAATCGACAGCGGCGAAGACGCCGCCAGCGCCGGTGGTGGGCAATCGAGGTCGGCGACGGGAATCCGTGCTTCACGGCGTTCGATCCTCGGTAGCCATGGCTCCAGCGGTGCGGGCCACAGGGCGATGTTCCTGGGCACGGCGCCCGGGCAATGAGCATCCACCCTCAACCCCTTGGCGTTGACCCAGACACTTTCCATCAAGCCGACGCTCAACGGTTGGTCCAGCGCCTGCATGGTCGGCGGCGTGGTGTTGTCCAGGGTCCAGGCAAAGCGCTGGCGGCGGCAATTCGGATCGCTGCGGTTCATGGGCTGGCCCAGCGGCCAACAGATCGCCGCCACGCCGACATTGGCCGGCACCGCTAAAACCTGCGCGCTGATACCGCGCTGGCTGTCGCGATTGGTCAGCACGTCATGCACCTGCAACATCAGCGGCGCCGCCGAGGCCAAGCCAAACTGCCCCGGCACCGGCGTGCCGTCGGGACGGCCGATCCACACACCGATCAAGTAACGCGGCCCCACGCCAATCGCCCAGGCATCGCGAAAACCGTAGCTGGTCCCGGTTTTCCAGGCCAGGACCGGGCGCTGCACCAGCTCGGCGCGCGGGTCACGGTCCGGCCGCGCCTGACCGCTGAGGATGCGCCGCACAATCCAGGCAGCCCCTGGCGACAGCAATGGCCGCTCTCTCAGCGTGTCGTCCGGCTGTAATCGAATCGTTGCGCTCCGGCCGTCACGTGCGAAGGCGCTGTAGCCGCTGACCAGATCCTCCAGCCGGCTGCCCGCGCCACCGAGGATCAGCGCCAAGCTGGGTTCGGCCAACGCCGGCAAGGCCAACGGCACGCCGCCGATACGCATCTGCGCGGCAAATCGCTTGGGCCCGTAGGCTTCCAACAGTTGCACCGCCGGCAGGTTCAGCGAACTGGACAGCGCCGTGCTCGCCGGCACCGCGCCGGTAAAGCCCATGGAAAAGTTACCCGGCCGATAATCGCCATAACGCCGCGGCACATCCTGCAACAGCGACTCAGAGTGAATCAGGCCTTCGTCCAGGGCCATGCCATACAGGAAGGGTTTTAAGGTGGAGCCCGGCGAACGCAGCGCGCTGATCATGTCCACATGGCCAAAGCGCTTGGCGTCATTGATGTCCACCGACCCCAGATAAGCCCGCACGGCCATGCTTTCTTCTTCCACCACCAGGATCGCGGCAGAGGTGTGCTCCGGTAACCGCGCACGCCAGCCCAGCAACAGGTCCTCAAGACGGCGTTGCAGGGTGGCGTCCACGGTTGTGCGGATCAGCGGCGGGCTGTCGGGACGGTTCAAGCGGCGGGCAAGCAGAGGCGCCAGGCTGGGCTCCAGGCGCGGGGCGAGTAGCAACGGTTCTTCGAGGGCTTCATCCACCGCCGACTGCGGCCACACCTGGAACTCGGCGAGGCGGCGCAACACTTTGTCGCGGGCTTCCTGGGCGCGCTGGGGGTGGCGATCCGGGCGCAGGCGGCTCGGCGCCTGGGGCAATACCGCGAGCAAGGCCGCTTCGGCGTGGGTCAACTGAGCCGGGGACTTGCCCAGGTACGCCCAACTGGCGGCCGCCACGCCCTGCAACGTGCCGCCAAACGGCGCGCGGTTCAGGTACAGGGTGAGAATCTGTTCCTTGGACAGGTGCCACTCCAACTGCGCCGTGCGCCACAGTTGGCGCAACTTGCCGTGGAAGGTCCGCGAGTGCGGGTCAAGCAGGCGCGCCACCTGCATCGACAACGTACTGCCACCCGACACCACCCGCGCTCCCGTCAGGTTCTGCCACGTCGCCCGCACCAGCGCGAACGGGTTAACACCGGGGTGCTGGTAGAACCAACGGTCTTCGTAGGTGAGCAGTGCATCGAGGTAATACGGCGACACTTCGCGGGTTTGCACCGGGTAACGCCACACGCCGTTGGCATCGGCAAACCGCCACAACGGCGTGCCATCCTCGGCCAGCACCACCCGCGCCAGGTCATCCTGGGGCAACGGCAACGGCCAGATACGATCGGCCAGCCACAGCAGGGCAATCATCAAGACCAGGCTCGCCAGGCTCCAGCGGACAAGTAAACGCAAATTCAAGCGGCGAAACCTCTATGCTTCAAGGGAACTCGCCTTGTGGATAAACGACCAAAGGCTCAGTGCTGGCAATTTCGTCCACTCTTTCATCGAGACACACCTATGCAAGTAGACTTTTTCGGATGGTTGGGTCACACACTCGGTCTGATCATCCACTACATCGTCGAGTTCTTCAGCGGGCTGTTCAATATGCTCTCCAACGCTGGCGGCGACTTTGTCGGTGGCATGTCCCGAGCACTGGGCATGGACACCTCGATCATCAGCATCATCACCCTGATCGTCGGCCTGCTGTTTCTGTATTCGGCGGTACGCGCCTTCATGCGCGCCTCGATCATCATCGGGGTGATCTGGCTGATGCTTGGCTTGTGGCTGCTCAGTTGGGTCGTCCACTAAGCCTGAGAATGTCATCAATACCCTGTGGGAGGGGGCTTGCTCCCGATAGCAGTGTTTCAGTCAATGCATCTGGCAACTGACCCACCGCTATCGGGAGCAAGCCCCCTCCCACATTAGCTCCAATTCCAAGTTCAGAAATCAGCGCCCCTTGATCACCAGGTCCGCCGGCGTCTCCCCCACCGCCTGCCAGTTCGGCCGGTACATCGACTCCACCTGCGGCGGCGGCACGCGGTAAGTGCCCGGTGTCACTGCGCGCGCCAGGTACAGCAAGTGCGTGGTGCCCTCGCCATCCAGGTTCATCGCCGCCACATATCGGTCATCCCTGAACTCCTGATGCTTGAGCGACGCGTTCTGCATCGACTCGCGCCACTCTTTCACCTGGCTGCTGGCGTTTTCCAGGCTGGCAGCACTCTGGGCCAGGTTCTGGTTTTCCAGCTCCAGGCCCGCAGGCAACAGGTCCACCACCAGGGCGTCCGGCACGCGCTGCCTGGCGCTCACCGCCAGGTGCACCAGCACCAGGTCGCCGCTATTGAGGTTGCGCAGGTTCAGCGGCTGGCCATTCATGCCCAGGTATTCACGACGGATGCTCAGGTTGTCGCCACCCGGTGCCGGTGGCACCTGTGGATAACCCGAGATCGTCAGTTGCTGGTAGACCGGCACCTCGCCCTGATTGGTCAGGCTCAGATCGCCAGCAAGCAGCTTGCCTTCCAAGGCCAGCGTCGACTGTTGATTGTTCAGCTCATGCGCCCCGCCGCTGCCATTGAGCAACACCTTCCAGGCCGACTCGGGCTGGGCGAACCCCAGGCGCCCGGCCAGGAACAGCGAATTGCGCTCCTGGGTCGACAGATACGGGCTGGCCGCCAATTGGTCCGACAGGGTAAACAAACGCTCCTCACGCTTGCCCTTGGCCAAGTCATTCTCTTCCAGCAATGCCAGGATCATCGCCTGGTCGCGCAGCGGGCTGCCGTAGTCGGCCAACCATTCCTTGGCGCTGCGTTGCGCCGCCAGGCCGGCCAGCAAGGCTTGATCCGCGCGCGGCTGGTCACCCATCTTCTGCAGGGCGATGGCCAGTTGCACCAACGGCAACCCGGAGCGCGCGTCGCTGCGTCGCTCGAAGATACTGCGCAACGCGCCCAACGGCGCCTGTTGGCTGCGCGCCAATACCATGCCGGCGTAGGCCTGCACGGCAAAGCGCGTGTGGTCGGCGTTGTCGCTGTAGTCGACTTCGATCAGGTTGCGTTCCTGCACATAACGCAGCAGGCGCTCGCTGGCTTTCTTCAACGCTTCGGGCGGTACCGCGAAGCCCTGGTCACGGGCACGCAACAGGAAGTCGGTGACATAGGCCGTCAGCCAATATTCCTCTTCGCCATCCGCGCCCCACAAACCGAAGCTGCCGTTGTAGCGTTGCATGCCCAGCAGGCGCTCGATGCCCAGCTCGATCTTGCGTTTGCGCTCGGCATCCGGCTCGCCCTTGATGCTCAGGCGCTTGAGCAACGCATCGTCGGCGTACAGCGACGGGTACAAACCACTGGCGGTCTGCTCCAGGCACCCATAAGGGTAGGCCTTGAGCGCCGAGATCTGCGCGCCCAGGTTCAACGGCGGCCGGCTCGACAGGCTCACCAGCGCTTCACGCCCGGAGGCATCGAACTGATCAAGTGTGCCGACTGGCAGGCTCCACGGCTCGCTCTTGAGCACCGCGCGGTAATGCTTGAGCAGCGCCGGGTAGGCCGGACGCACACCCAGGGTCCATTCGCGGCTGAACGGCGGCAGGTTCTCACCAGGCAGGTCCAGGCCATTGACCGTGACTTTCACCTTGCCTTGACCCAACCCACCCCAGGCTTTCACCGGGATACGCAGGGTGGTGCGCTGGCCTTGCTTGAGTTCGACGGTTTGAGCGCCGCTGTTGACCAACTCCAACTGCCCTTCGGCACTCAGTTGCACATCGAGTTTCTGCGCCTTGCCCGACAGGTTGGACAGGTCCAGGGCCAGCGTCGTCTGGTCACCGCCGGCGAGGAAGCGCGGCGCCGACAGCTCGGCGATCAGCGGGGCGGCGATCACGGTCTTGCCTTCGGCCATGCCGTAGCGGTCATCGCTCCAGGCCTGGGCCATCAGGCGCAGCTCGCCGTTGAAGTCGGGGATGTTGACGCTGACTTCACCCTCGCCCTGCTCATTCAAGGTCACCGGCGCGCTTTGCAGGGCGACGATAGTCACACTGGTGTCCGGGCGCTTGCCGCCCTTGGCCAGCGCGGCGTCACCCCCAAAGGCCAGGCTGGCCAGGCGGCCCTGCCCGGCCTCGATCAATTGGCCGTAGATGTCGAACTGGTCAACGCCGTAAGCCTTGCGGCCGAACAGGCTGGAGTACGGATCCGGTGTCGGATACTCGGTGATATTGAGGATGCCCACGTCCACCGCCGCCACCAGTACATGCACCTGTTTCGGTACGCTGCCATCGGCATTTTTGGCGGCAATCTTCACCGTCAGCGGTTGTTTGGGGCGCATTTTTTCCGGCGCGGTGAGGGTCACGCCAAGCTTGCGCTGGGTGCGATCCAGCGGCAGATGCAGCAGGCCTACCGCGCGTTTAGGGGTGATATTGGCTTTGCGCTCGCCTGGGCGAATCACCAGGGCGCTGACGTAGAGGTCATGGCGCGACCATTTCGGGTCGAGCTTCACGGCAAAACTCTTGCCCTCGGCCGGCACGTCGATTTCCTGCCACCACAGCGGCCCTTCGGCGGATTCCACCAGCAGGTAGCCTTTACCGGCAGCCGGCGGCGTAACCGTGACGTTAGCGGTATCGCCGTCGCCGTACGCGGGCTTATCCAGCGCCAGCTTGACCTGATCGGGCCGCACGGCGCCGCCTTCGGTGTTGTCCTGGGCCTGGTAGCCGGCCCAGAAACGCAGGCTGCTGACCAGGCCGGTCTGCGGGTCTTCGACCTCGACGCGGTACGGGCCCCACTCCACCTGGAAGCTGACCTTGGCGGTATCGCCAGCCTTGATGTTCAGGGTCTGTTCGTCGAGGTTGAGGAATTTCTCGTTGTAGTGATAGCTCCAGCCATCGCTGTCCGAGTAGTTCCAGTAGTAGTCACGGCGCTCGCGCACCAGGCGGACCTTGAGGTTTGGCGCAGCGAGTTTCTGCCCGTCCTGGTTGGCCACCAGCACTTCAAACTCCGCCGGGCCATCACCGTTGGTTTCCTTGCCGTCAAACAGCCCACGCAGGCCCGGCAGTTGCTCGGCCGGCCAGATCGGCTGCACCAGCCGCCGGGTGATCGGCCGCCCGCCGGACTCTTGCAGACTGGCCTGCACGATCAGTTGCAGAGGGGATTTCGCGTCGGCCCATTTGCTTTCCAGGGTCAGTTCTTCCTGGCCCTTGGCGTCGAGCACACTTTCGTCCAGCTCGAAATCCTGGCTCAGCTCTTCTTCGGTGACGGAGCCGAATTGATAGCCCGGCAGCCCCTTGACCGCTTCGCGCAACGGTCGCACATAGACTTGCCCGCTGACGCGGTTGCCCGACGCCGGCGCACCATAGAGGTAGCGACCATTGACCTTAATCACCGGGTTATCCGCCGGGCTCAATGCCGTGTCGCTGCCCTTGAGTTCCAGCGCCAGGCGCTCGGGCAGGAAGTCTTCGACGAGGAACTCATACAGCTGCGGCTTGCCATCGCCCAGGTCGAACACCAACTGCCAGCGCCCGGTCGGGGCTTCGCCGGCCAGTTGCAGTTGATATTGGTAGAGGCCCGAGGCATCGGCATCCCATACAAACTTGCGGCTCACCTGTTCATCCGGGCGACGCACTTCGACGCTCACCGGTTGCGGCTTGACGGCGTTGCCGTCCTTGTCGCGCAGCAGGGCGTTGAGCAGCACGGTTTCGCCGGGGCGATACAGGTCGCGCGGGCCGAACACAAAGAACTGCAGGGGGTGCGAAGGTTGGCCGCCAATGTCGAACTCCGCCAGATCCAGCGCGGCGCTGTCCAGGCGTAGCATACTGGTCTGCTCGCCCTGTTTGGCCAGCAGCACCTGGGCCTTTTTCGGCAGCGGCAACTCTGCGTGACCGCCCTTCTCGGTCTTGCCCTGGCCCAGCACGCGGCCGTCGGCGTCAAGCACTTCCAGGTCGACACCATCCAAGGCCTTGCCACCTTCCAGCGCCTGGGTAAACACATCCAGGCGATTGGCGTAGCGGTGCACCGAAAGGCCGATATCGCTCAAGGTAAACAGCGTGGCCGGTTGCGAATAGTTGTAGGTGCCCGAAGCGCGCATCACCGCCAGGTACACGCCCGGCTGCTGCAATTGCTTGAGGCCGGCGATCGGCAGTAACAGCGTCTCGCGGGTATTGCGCGCCGGATTCAGGTCGAAACGGCCGCCGTAGACCAGGTCGGCCAGCGGCAGCAATTCACGGGATTCATAACTTTGCAGGCTGGTGTTGCGCCCCCACTGCGCCAGGAACGACGGCAGGGATTCGGGCTTGATCCGGAAGAATTCAACGTCGATCTTGTCGACGTTCAGCGCGATCACCGGCAGGCCTTCGGCCAGGCGCGTCGGCAACAGCGTGCCACGGCTGGCGAAGCCGACGGTGGCTTGCAGGTCGCGGGTTTCCAGGCGCGCAATGTACTCGGCGGCGAGCGTGTTGTCGTTGACCGCCTTCACCCCGGCATCCACCGTCAGCACCAGTTTGCGCTGGGGCTCCAGGTGGCGCAGGCGCAGTTCCATCAGGTTATCGGACAGCTCCCAGGCGCCATCGACCTTGCCGGACTTGCTGTCGACCAGATGGAGTTTGTCGGCAAACTTCTGCTCCGGATCCAACGGAATGGAAAAACTCACCGACAAGGTGCTGGCCCCGTCCAACTGCACCTCGGACACGTCCACCACACTCAACTCACGCCCGGCATAACGCTGCTTCAACGCCGCCACATCCACCGCCGCCTTGGCCGGTTTCGGCGCTGCCGCCACAGTGGGCGCAGATGGTGCAGCCGGTTTATCGGAAGAATCGCAGGCGCTCAGCAGGGCCAGCGCACAGGCCAGGAACAGTCCTTTGTTAAGCATGGGGCACTCGTAGTCAGAGGGAACCGAGGGGTGAACTATATATCAGCGTCGGCGAAGCCGATGTGGCGCTGGTCACATTGACCGACGGAGGGTGGTTTGGTTCTTAATCAGCTCATGCCAAGCCCCTCCCACATTGGCTCTGCGCCATGGTTGGGGGCCAGTTACAATGCCCCTCCCCCAAGGAGCCTGCATGTCCACCTTACTGACCGACTGGCGCGACCGCCCTACTCATCGCCGTGTATGGGCGTTGGCTGCGCCGATGATTCTTTCGAACATCTCCGTGCCGTTGGTCGCACTGGTCGACAGCATGGTCATCGGCCACCTGCCCCATGCCCACCAACTGGGCGCCGTGGCCGTCGGCGCCAGCCTCTATACCTTTCTCGCCTGGGCCATGGGCTTCCTGCGCATGGGTTCCACGGGCTTCGCGGCCCAAGCCGCCGGGCGCAATGATGGCGCGGCACTCCGACAAATCCTGCTGCAAGGCCTGTTGCTGGCGCTGGGGTTGGCGATGTTGCTGGGCACCGTCGGCATTCCGCTGAGCCATTTGGCCCTGGAGTGGATGCAGCCCTCCCCCGAGCTTAACCAACTGACCCGCGAGTTCTTCCACACCCGCCTGTTCGGCCTGCCTGCCGCGCTGGCCAGTTACGCGCTGGTGGGCTGGTTCCTCGGCACGCAAAACGCCCGCGCGCCGCTGGCAATTCTGCTAACCACCAACCTGGTGAATATTGCCCTCAACCTGTGGTTCGTGCTCGGGCTGGACTGGGGAGTGGTCGGCTCCGCCCGTGCGTCGGTGACCGCCGAGTGGACCGGCGCCTTGCTCGGCCTGGCCCTCACGCAAAAAGCCCTGCGCGCCTACCCCGGCCATATCGCCTGGGCCGCCTTGAAGCGCTGGGAAAGCTGGCGCCCGTTGCTGGCGGTAAACCGCGACATTTTTATCCGCAGCCTGGCGTTGCAGTCGGTGTTTTTCATGATCACGGTGCAAGGCGCACGCCTGGGCGATGCCACCGTGGCTGCCAACGCGCTGCTGCTCAACGGCCTGCTGCTCACCGCCCATGCCCTGGACGGTTTGGCCCACGCGGTGGAAGCCCTGTGCGGCCATGCCATCGGCGCTCGTGATCGCCAATCGTTGCGGCGCTCACTGGTGGTTGCTGGCGGCTGGTCACTGATCGCCAGCGTCGGCTTTGCCCTGCTGTTCACCCTCGCCGGCCACCTGTTTATCGCCATGCAAACCGACATCCCCAACGTGCGCGAAACCGCCGACATCTACTTGCCGTACCTGGCGGTACTGCCATTGATTGCGGTGTGGAGCTATTTGTTGGATGGGCTGTTTATCGGCGCAACGCGGGCGCGGGAGATGCGCAACGGGATGCTGCTGACGCTGCTGCTAACACTGCCCGTCGCCTGGGCATTGCAGGGCCAGGGCAATCACGGACTGTGGATAACCTTCCTGCTGTTCATGGCGCTGCGCAGCCTGACCCTGGGAGTCATCGCTTGGCAGCTCAAGCAGCGGGGTGAATGGTTCGGCCCCAGCGCTCACTGAATCTACCTGTTAGTTCTGACAGGTTACAAAGCGGCACTCCAGGCGTTGAATGGCCGTGGGTAAACCCCATTCCCTACATTCAAGGAGAGTCGGATATGAACATCAAAAAAACGCTGTGGGTCACCGCCGCTTGCACACTGGCAACCATCGCCGGATGCACCAATGGGCAAGGGCCGACCACGGTCGCGGGCACATTGCGGGTCACAAACAGCAGCCAGTCCAACCTGACGGTGATCCAAGGGACCGAATTTCATCCCCTCGCTCCAAACGCGCAGATTGAACTGCCCATCAGCAGCAGAAGTGTCACGCTGGCGCGTACCAGCGGCAATGCTGACAAGATTGACCGGGTTGCCCTTGAGTTCAACCCAGGTCAATGCTCGGTCAATCTGTGCTTGGTAGCGCACTGACCCGCAGTAAGCCCTGCGCGTCGTTCAACCAGTGTCAGGAAGACAGGTAGGAAGACCGCGTCAGCCCCAGGCGCAATGCATCCAGAAACTGCGTCCGCTCGCTGGCACTGATCTTCGCACTGGCACACTTGTCACGGTAGTGGGTCATCAACTCCTCCGGCGACAAGTGCACATAGCGCAGCATGTCTTCGATGGTGTCGTGGGTCTCGATACCGGCGCTGTACACCGAACCGTCTTCGCGCTGGTAGATGTTCACCGAGTCGGTGTCACCGAACAGGTTGTGCATGTCGCCGAGGATTTCCTGGTAAGCGCCGACCAGGAAGATACCCAGCAGGTAGTCTTCACCGTCGTTCAAGGCGTGGACCGGCAAGCTGGTCTCGATGCTCTGCTCGTCGACGTATTGCTTGATCTTGCCGTCGGAGTCGCAGGTCAGGTCTTGCAGCACGGCGCGGCGCAGCGGCTCTTCGTCGAGGCGGTGCAGCGGCAGGATCGGCAGTACCTGGCCGATGGCCCAGGTATCCGGCAGGCTCTGGAACACCGAGAAGTTGCAGATGTACTTGTCGGCCAGCTTGTCGTTGAGCTCGTCCAGCACCTGGCGGTGCGAGCGCTGACGGGCTTTGAGCGAGTTATGCAGGCGGCGGCACACGGCGAAGTAGCACTGTTCAGCCAGGGCTTTTTCGGCCAGGGTCAATTTGCCGTCGGCGTACTGGGTGGCCACGTCGCTCATGTAGTGGGTCGCGCGCCAGTAGGTTTCGGTGACCATTTCGATGTCGGTCGGGCCGAGCAGGTCCACCAGCCATTGCACGGTTTCCGGCAGGTTTTCCTTGTTGTCGATGACCGGGATTTCGTCGTTGTGTTTCTCGACGTCAGTCACCTGCACCACCAGCATGGCGTGGTGGGCGGTCAGGGAGCGGCCGCTTTCGGAGAAGATGTTCGGGTGCGGCAGGCTCTGCGCGTCGCAGAATTCCTTGAGCATACCCACGACCACGCCGGCGTAGTCATCCATGTCGTAGTTGATCGAGCTGGCGTTACGCGAGTGAGTCCCGTCGTAGTCCACGCCCAGGCCGCCGCCCACGTCGATGTGGTCTACCGGCAGGCCGAGGTTGCGCAGTTCGCCGTAGTAACGAATGGCTTCCTTGAACCCGTGCTGGTAGTCGGCCAGGTTGGCGATCTGCGAGCCCATGTGGAAGTGCAGCAGGCGGATGCCCTGGTCCAGGCCGGCCGCGCGGAAGCGCTCGACCACCGACAGCAGTTGCGCCGCCGACAAACCGAACTTGGACTTCTCGCCACCGGTGTCCGCCCACTTGCTCGACGCCAGGGACGACAAACGCACGCGCAGGCCAACCTGTGGCTTGACCTTGAGGCTGGCAGCCTCTTCGATCACCAGTTCAACTTCGGATTCTTTCTCGATCACGATAAATACGTTGTGGCCGAGCTTTTGGCCCATCAGCGCCAGGCGGATGAACTCGCGGTCTTTATAACCGTTGCAGACAATGGTGCCGCCCTTCGGCGCCAGGGCCAGCACAGCCAGCAGCTCAGGCTTGGAGCCGGCTTCGAGGCCGATGGACACGTTCTGGGTGGCGATGATGTTCTCGATCACCGCCTCCTGCTGGTTCACCTTGATCGGGTACAGCGCGGTGTACTTGCTCTGGTATTCCAGGCGCTCGATGTTGGCGTCGAAGGCACCGGTCAGTTGGCGTACCCGGTCTTGCAGAATGTCTGGGAAGCGCACCAGCAACGGCAACGACAGGCCGCTCTTGCGCAACTGGTCGACTTGCTCATAGAGGTCGACAGGCGTGCTGTTCGGGCCGTTCGGACGGACTTCAACGCGACCGGCGTCATTGATCGCGAAATACCCGGCCCCCCAATGGCGGATCCCGTAAACACTGCGGCTGTCCGCAACTGTCCATTGGCTGCCATCGTCTTTGCGTGTGCGTCGTACGGACATCGAAGTCCCCTATAAATGAAGGCGAAGGCGCCGCCTCTCGTTCGAGGCTGGCGCAGTCTAAAGAATGAAAATGACGATTTGCCTGTAAGCAAGGTCAGACCTCACTCGCAGGACAGAGTTTAGACACAGGTTGGGAAGAGGCTTTCAGCCGCCGGACTTCTTGGCCTTGTAACCGAGCTTGATCAGCTCGGCCAACAGCAGTTCGACGTGATCACCCTGGATCTCGATGACGCCGTCTTTCAACGCGCCACCGGTGCCACAGCGCTTTTTCAGCGTGGTGGCCAGTTCTTTGAGCGCGTCTTCAGCCAAGGGCACGCCGGTGATGGTGGTCACCGTCTTGCCGCCACGGCCTTTGCTTTCGCGACGCACGCGGGCAATACCGTCGCCTTCGGGAATCAGGGTTTGTTTGCAGGTACACGCATCCACGGGCTGACGACAGTCCGGGCAGTGTCGACCTGCGTCGGTGGAAAATACCAGGCCGCCGAGGGCGGCGAAGGATGCGGCTTTTTTGGCCACCGGCAATCCTCTTGGGAGGACAAAGACTGATCGGCACCCGCAAAGGAGGTCACCGACCGCGAAGCCCCACTCAGGCAGGGGCAGCGCTACCGACCCGCCAAGGCGGTTCGGGTGAAAAGTCGCGCAGTGTAACGGCAAAAAGCTTACTTGCTAAGAGCCAAATGGCGCCAATTTATGCAACTTTAGCGACGTGAGGCCAGATAACGCCGCAGGCCCTCTTGGGCGTCCGGGCAGTAAGGCTTTTGCTGCGCCTCCTGCAGGACAGTTTCGACAGGTAAAAAGCGCGCTTCCATGACTTCTTCAGGCTGCAGGCGCAGGGGTCCGTCCCAGGTCGCCGAGTAGGACTTGCACCAGAGCCGGCTGTTGCCATCTTCGAAGTAGAAATGGTCATGTTCGATCAATTCCACCCCACCAACACCCAGTTCCTCTTCCAGCTCGCGGGCCGCCGACACCGCGTAGGACTCGCCCGCCGCGACCATCCCGCCCGCCGCCGTATCCCAGAAACCCGGGTACAGGGCCTTGCTCAGGGTGCGCCGATGCACGCACAGCTCACCCTTGGAATTGAACAGGAAGATAAACGTGCAACGACCGATCAGGCCGCGCTGGCGCAGGTCGGACCTGACGAGGTGGCCGAGCAGGTTGTCCCGCTCGTCGACCCAGCAGATCAGTTCGGCATCGGAGGCTACGCGGTGCGCAGCCTCCTTTTGAGTCGCGTCCATCATCAACCCTGGTTGAGCAGTTGACGCAAATCGATCACCGCCGCGTTGGCCCGGGAAATGTAGTTGGCCATTACCAGCGAATGGTTAGCCAGCACGCCAAAGCCGCTGCCGTTGAGGATCATCGGGCTCCATACCGGCTCTTGCGAAGCCTCCAGCTCACGAATGATCTGGCGCACGCTGACGGTGGCGTTTTTCTTGGCCAGCACGTCGGCAAAGTCCACTTCGATGGCGCGCAGCAGGTGGGACAGCGCCCAGGCCTGGCCGCGGGCTTCGTAGAACACGTTATCGATCTGCATCCATGGGGTTTCCACCACTTCTTCGTCGACCTGCGGCACTTCACCCGGCGCCAGGGCCTCGGTTTTCAGTGCGGTGTTCAATTTGACCCGGCCTACGCTGGCCGACAGGCGTTGCGACAGCGAACCCAGGCGGGTGGCAACATCGCCCAGCCAGTTGTTCAGGTTGTCGGCGCGGGCATAAAACAAGGCGCCACGCTGATTCGGGTCGGACAGGCGCGCTTCATAGCGGCTCAAGGAGTTGATGCCTTCCTGGTATTCCGACTCACTGGACGGCAGCACCCAGCTCTTATTGTCGAAATTGAAACGCGGCTCGGCCTTGGCCAGATCAGCGTCTTCGGCCGACTGCGACTGGGAGCGGGCGAAGTCTTTACGCAGGGCGCGGGTCAGGTCGCGCACCTGCACCAGCACGCCGTACTCCCAGCTGGGCATGTTGTCCATCCACAGGCCCGGCGGGAAACGGTCGTTGGAAATATAGCCACCGGGCTTGTTCAGCAACGTGCCGACCACGGTCTTGAGGGTTTCGACGGTGGTATAGCCCACCACCATCTGCTTGCCTTCCTTCTCGGCCGCGATTTGCGCGTTTTGCTGGACCGGGAACAGCGCCGGCTCTTCGCTCCAGTACCAACCCAGGGCGCCGGTGACCAATAGATACAGGCCGAGCACGCTGAGCACGGCGCGGCTCATCAGCAGGGTACGAAAATAGCTGCGGTTGGCCGACTTGGGCTCAGGGGCGGGGCCTTTGGCACTGCCCGCACGGTTTTTCCAGTCCAGCATGGCGATATCCTTTCAATCACTTGAGTTCATGCACTTGAATTGAGGGCGTGCGTTCAAACACTCCGACCACAACCCTACCCCATCGTGCCCGCCCATGCGGGGCTTTTCACCAAACGGCGTAGGGGAAGCGTTCGACTATAAAGGATGCACGCTGTTTAAGCTGCGCGACCACCAGGTCATCAACTGAATATCAGTGACACGCAGTTAATTGACATATGACACTCATCCCACTGAAAAGAGGTGCTAGCATAGAGCCATCAGTTCGACCTCAGCATCCACCCTCACTAGTAGTCAGGATATGACCGAGCCAGAAGACCCCAGCCGTGAGCGTCTCAAGCAGCATTTTGCCCAGCGGGTAATTCATCAGGCACGTCAAATTCTTGAGATCTGGCAGCGCCTGCAACGCAGCGAATGGTCAGGCGCCGACCTCTCCGAACTCAGCGAAGCCAACCTGCGCCTGCAGCGCTTCGCCGAGCGCTTCGAACAGCCCGAGCATGGCCAACTGGCGCGGCACATCGGCGAGTCACTCAGGGCGGTGGATGAAAACCGCGGCCGCTTGAGCAGCCAGTTGATCACCGAACTCAACCGCTTGATGCAGCGCCTGTCCCGCACCGGCCTGCGCCAGGGCGACCAGCTGGAACAAACCTTCCTGCCGCCGATGCGCAAGCCGATCTACGTGATGCTGGCCGATCACGACCGCGCCGAGCGCCTGGCCAAGCAGCTGGAATTTTTTGGCATGAGCGCCCAGTCCCTTGACAGCGTGGCAGCGTTTCGCGCCGCGATGAGCGAGCGCCTGCCCTCCGTCATTGTAATGGACGTGGATTTCTGTGGCGCCGGCCTGGGCCTCAAGCTCGCCGCCGAAGCCCAGGAAGGCCTGGAGCATAAGCTGCCGCTGTTATTTTTCAGCCTGCACGAAACCGACACGCCCACCCGCCTGGCCGCCGTACGCGCCGGGGGCCAGGAATTCCTCACCGGCACGCTGGAAGCCTCCAGCCTGCTGGAAAAGATCGAAGTACTGACCTGCGTTGCCCAGTACGAACCGTACAAAGTGCTGATCATTGATGACTCGCGGGCCCAGGCGCTGCACACCGAGCGGTTGCTCAACAGCGCCGGCATCGTCACTCGGACCTTGATCGAGCCGATCCAGGCCATGGCCGAGCTGGCAGACTTCCAGCCCGACCTGATCATCCTCGACATGTACATGCCGGCCTGTACCGGCACCGAGCTGGCCAAGGTGATTCGCCACAATGACCGTTACGTCAGCGTGCCGATCATCTACCTGTCGGCCGAAGACGACTTGGACAAACAGCTGGACGCCATGAGCGAAGGCGGCGACGACTTCCTCACCAAGCCGATCAAGCCGCGCCACCTGATCACCACGGTACGCAACCGCGCTGCCCGTGCGCGCAACCTCAAGGCGCGGATGGTGCGCGACAGCCTGACCGGGCTGTACAACCACACCCATATCCTGCAATTGCTCGAAGACTGCAGCTTCCGCGCGCGCCGCGAGAACAAACCATTGAGCTTTGCCATGCTCGACATCGACCACTTCAAGCGGGTCAATGACAGCCACGGCCACCCCATGGGCGACCGTGTGATCAAGAGCCTGGCGCTGTTTCTCAAGCAACGCCTGCGCAAGACCGACTACATCGGCCGCTATGGCGGTGAAGAGTTCGCGATTGTGATGCCTGACACCGACCTGGAGTCGGCCTGCAAGGTGCTGGATGAGATTCGTGGACGCTTTGCCGAAATTCACTATCCGGCGCAGCCTCAGGACTTGTGGTGCACCTTCAGCGCCGGGCTGGTTGAGCTGGGTGACGGTTCCGACAGCCTGATGATGGCCGCCCAAGCCGACGAGGCGCTTTACCGCGCAAAGCATGCCGGGCGCAACCGCGTGCAAGCTGCGCGCACATCAAAGCAAAGTGCCATCTTTTCATCAGAATCCAGTGATTCCGTCATAACCCTGTAATGAAAACGCAATAACTTCAGGCACTTATCTTTTGCTGCCGGTTGATACCACGCATGCGCCTGAAGCTGCTGACCAATCTCAATACCCTCCTGCTGGTGGCCGTGTGCCTGGCGCTTGGGGCGACGCTGTGGTGGTCGCAACGGGCGCTCGAACGGCCTTATTTGCTGATGGAACGCTACCTCGGTCTGTCACAGACCTTCCAGAACCAGGCCGCGCGTAATATCGACGACTACCTGGGCAGCGGCGATGCATTGCGCTTGAGCAGCGCCAGCCAGAGCCTGGAAAGCCTGTTACAACACCTGGATGAACTGCCCGCCGACCTCGCGCAAAACCTGCGCCCCAGCCTCGCGGACCTGGATGCCTTCAGCAAGACCGACCTGCTGGCGGCCGGTAAGTTGGCGGGTGACCCACAAGCCTTGTTGCTGCAAGCCGAGCGGGAGCTGGGCGCCAACCTGGAGCAGTTGAGCCAGTACGCCATGGGCGTTAACACCGCCGAAGCGGCGCGCTACCTGCCGCCGCTGCTGGCAGCCTCCCAGCACCTGGGCAAGCTGTCCCTGGCCCGCGGCAAACTGGTGAGCAGCGGTCGCGCGGAACTGGCGGACGATGTGGAGCGCGAAGTCGGCAATATGCGCAGCCAGGCCGAGCTGCTGGAGCAACTGCCCTTGCTGGGCGTAAAGGCCAGCGCAGAATCCAACACCGATGACTTTTCAGCCTTGATGGGCCTGGAAAACACAGCAAAAACCGAAGCCCAGGACACCGGCGTCGACCTCAAGCGCGAGCTCAACGGCCTGCTGACACGCTACCCCGCCGAACTCAAGCGTACCCGCACGCAGATCCAGCAGCGTGCCGACCTGGCCGCCGCCACCCATTTGAAAATCGCCGCCGTTCAACAGGCCATCGCCGGCCTGGAGCCAGTGGTGCGTGCGCAACACGGCAAGATCCAGGGGGAAGTGCGCCTGATGCAAGGGGTGATGATCGGCCTGATCTTGCTGATCGCCCTGCTCATCGACACCCTGCAACGGCGCCTGGCGCGGGTGTTGACCAACCTGGCACCGGCCCTGTCGACCTGGGGTGAAGGCAACTTCAGCCAGCCGATCACCTTGGGTAAGACCAACCGCGAACTGCGCGACATCGAAGCATCCCTCAACCGTTTACGCGCCTACCTGGTGGATCTGGTGGGGACCATTCGGGGCAATGCCGAAGAAGTCGCCGGCAGCAGCCGCGCCTTGGCCGAACTGAGCAGCGGCCTGCACGACGGCGCCGAACGCCAGGCCGGGGATACCGCGCAGATTCGTGATTCCCTGGGCGAACTGGAAGCCACCATCCAGCAAGTCGCCGGTGATGCCAGCCAGGCTGCCGGTGCCAGCCGCAGCGCGGGCCAGGCGGTCGAGCAAGGCCAGCGTGTGATCGGTCTGAGCCTGACCGGCCTGCACGCGCTGGTGGGTGAAGTGCAGCAAAATGCGCAGATGATCGAGAAACTCGCCGAAGAGTCCGCCACCATTGGCGGCGTATTGACCGTGATTCGCTCGATTGCCGACCAGACCAACCTGCTGGCGCTCAACGCCGCTATCGAGGCCGCACGCGCCGGTGAGGCCGGGCGAGGTTTTGCCGTGGTCGCCGACGAAGTGCGCACCCTGGCCCAACGCACTGCCGGCGCCACCGCCGAAATCCAGGGCTTGATCACCGGCCTGCAAACCGCTGCGCACCAATCGGTGCAGGGCATGCGCGCCCAGGTCGAACACGCCGAGACCACCGCCCAGCAAGCCCAGGCAGCCGACGGCGCGCTGGATGAAATCGTCGACGCGATCCAGACCATTTCCGACACCGCCGTGCGGATTGCCGATGTGACGGCGCAGCAAAGCGGTGCCGTGAGTGAGATTCGCGATAACAGCGAGCGGATTCATCAGTTGGGTGAGGACAACCTGCTGCGCATCGGCCAGGGCCGCAGCCAGGGCGAGCACCTGTTGGTACTGGGTGGGCAGCTCAATACGGCGGTGCAGGCGTTCCGCGTCTGACCTGCCCCCTGAAGATCCACAATCAATGGAGATCAAAATGTGGGAGGGGGCTTGCCCCCGATAGCGGTGGGTCAGTTACAGATACTGAGACTGAGACTGACACACTGCAATCGGGGGCAAGCCCCCTCCCACATTTGATCTCCATGGGATTCAAGGGCGTATTACCCATGAACGAATCCCAGGCCCCAGTCAAAAATTTTGCGCAATCCTCGCTAATCGTGCCGCCTACTGCATAGAACTGGACAGTCACAAAGGCTTTGCGGCATAGTCGCCGGGTTCTGCCTTGCCCACATCAATAACAAGGAACAGCCGATGGCGACCTTACTGGTTCTTCACGGACCCAACCTGAACCTGCTCGGCACCCGTGAACCGGGCGTCTACGGGGCAGTGACCCTCGATCAGATCAACCTTGACCTGGAACGACGGGCACGTGAAGCCGGCCACCATTTGCTCTACCTGCAAAGCAATGCCGAGTATGAATTGATTGATCGCATCCATGCCGCGCGTGGCGAAGGCGTGGACTTTATCCTGATCAATCCCGCCGCTTTTACGCATACAAGTGTTGCATTACGTGACGCGCTGCTGGCGGTGAGCATCCCATTCATCGAAGTGCATTTATCGAACGTGCACAAACGCGAACCTTTCCGCCATCACTCTTACTTCTCCGACGTTGCGGTAGGAGTGATCTGCGGCCTTGGCGCCAGCGGTTACCGACTGGCCCTGGAGGCCGCCCTGGAACAGCTTGAAGAACAGGCCAAGCGCCCCTGACCGACCCTTGGGAGTTGATGATTCATGGATATCCGTAAAGTTAAGAAACTGATCGAACTGCTGGAAGAATCCGGTATCGACGAGCTGGAAATCAAGGAAGGCGAAGAGTCCGTACGGATCAGCCGCCACAGCAAGACCCCGGCCCAACAGTTCTACGCACCACAGATGCAGGCACCGGCACCCGCTGCTGCTCCGGCCGCCGCGCCTGCTGCCGCCGCTGCACCTGCCGCACCGGCAGCCCCTGCGCTGAACGGTTTCGTGGTCAAGTCGCCAATGGTCGGTACGTTCTACCGCACCCCGGCACCGACCTCGCCAGCCTTCGTTGAAGTGGGCAAGACCGTGAAAGTGGGCGACACCATCTGCATCGTTGAAGCGATGAAGATGATGAACCACATCACGGCCGAAAAAGCCGGCGTCATCGAATCCATCCTGGTAGAAAACGGTCAGCCGGTTGAGTACGACCAGCCGCTGTTCACCATCGTTTGAACCGCGGAGCGCCTTCGATGTTGAAACCTGCGAAGAAACTGCAAAAAGTCCTGATCGCCAACCGCGGCGAGATCGCGCTGCGTATCCTGCGCGCCTGTAAGGAAGAGGGCATCAAGACCGTCGCTGTTTACTCGACGGCCGATACCGAATTGATGCACGTGAAACTGGCGGACGAAAGCATCTGCATCGGCCCGCCACTGGCCACGAACTCGTACCTGAAAGTCTCGAACATCATCGCCGCCGCTGAAGTGACCGGCGCTGATGGCATCCACCCAGGCTACGGCTTCCTCGCGGAAAACGCCGATTTCGCCGAACAGGTGGAAAAATCCGGGTTTGCCTTCATCGGCCCGAAAGCCGACACCATTCGCCTGATGGGCGACAAGGTCTCGGCCAAGGACGCCATGATCGCAGCCGGCGTGCCAACCGTTCCTGGCTCCGACGGCCCACTGCCTGAAGACGAGGAAACCGCTCTGCGCATTGGTCGCGAAGTCGGTTACCCGGTGATCATCAAGGCCGCCGGTGGCGGTGGTGGTCGCGGCATGCGCGTGGTGCACAAGGAAGAAGAGCTGATCGAAGCGGCCAAGCAGACTCGCTCCGAAGCGGGCGCCTGGTTCGGCAACCCGATGGTCTACCTGGAAAAGTACCTGACCAACCCACGTCACGTGGAAGTGCAGGTACTGTCCGACGGCCAGGGCCACGCCATCCACCTGGGCGACCGCGATTGCTCGCTGCAACGTCGTCACCAGAAGGTGTTGGAAGAAGCACCGGCACCGGGCCTGGACGAGAAAGCCCGCCAGGAAGTCCTGGCGCGCTGCGTCAAGGCGTGCATCGACATCAACTACCGTGGCGCCGGTACCTTCGAGTTCCTCTACGAGAACGGCCGCTTCTACTTCATCGAGATGAACACTCGTGTGCAGGTAGAGCACCCGGTTTCGGAGATGGTCACCGGTATCGACATCGTCAAGGAGATGCTGAGCATCGCCGCCGGCAACGTGCTGTCCTTCACCCAGGACGACGTGAAGATCCACGGCCACTCCCTGGAGTGCCGGATCAACGCCGAAGACCCGAAGACCTTTATCCCAAGCCCTGGCCTGGTCAAGCATTTCCACGCGCCCGGCGGCAACGGCGTACGTGTGGATTCGCACCTGTACAGCGGCTACAAGGTCCCGTCCAACTACGACTCGTTGATCGGCAAGCTGATCACCTGGGGCGCCACTCGCGACGAGGCCATGGCCCGTATGCGCAACGCCCTGGACGAAATCGTGGTCGACGGCATCAAGACCAACATCCCGCTGCACCGGGACCTGGTGCGTGATGAAGGCTTCTGCGAAGGTGGTGTAAACATTCACTACCTGGAACACAAGCTGGCCAACCAGTAAGTGCTCCACCCAACAAAGCCGCCTTCGGGCGGCTTTGTTGTTTGTGGGCCCTCTACTTTTTTGAAGATGTACACCGTCAAAATGTGGGAGGGGGCTTGCCCCCGATGGCGGTGGATCGGTTACAGATGCTGAGACTGACATACTGCAATCGGGGGCAAGCCCCCTCCCACATTTGACCGGGGTGCAGTCAGTAGTGTCGTCTTCTGCCCGCCGCTGGCGTAAACTTGCGCGCTTTCGCGACCTCGCTCGTCGCACACTCATTTTTATTCAAAGGTGCCCGCCATGCCTTGGCTGCAAGTCCGTCTCGCCATCAGCCCAGAACAAGCCGAAACCTACGAAGACGCGTTCCTCGAAGTGGGCGCCGTCTCGGTCACCTTCATGGACGCCGAAGACCAACCCATCTTCGAACCCGAGCTGAACACCACGCCGCTGTGGTCCCACACCCATCTGCTGGCCCTGTTCGAAGACGGCACCGACGCCGCCGCCGTGCTGGCGCACATGGAATTGCTCACCGGCAGCCCGTTGCCCGAGCATCACAGCGAAATCATCGAGGACCAGGACTGGGAACGCAGCTGGATGGACAACTTCCAGCCGATGCGTTTCGGCCAGCGCCTGTGGATCGTGCCGAGCTGGCATGCCGCCCCAGAGCCTGATGCGGTCAACCTGCTGCTCGACCCAGGCCTGGCGTTCGGCACCGGCACCCACCCCACCACCGCGCTGTGCCTGGAATGGCTGGACGGCCAGGACCTGACCGACAGCCACGTGCTGGATTTCGGCTGCGGCTCGGGGATCCTGGCGATTGCCGCCCTGTTGCTGGGCGCCAAGGAAGCCGTCGGCACCGACATCGACGTACAGGCCCTGGAAGCGTCCCGCGACAACGCCGGGCGCAACAACATTGCTGAAGGCAAATTCCCCCTCTACCTGCCGCAGGATTTGCCCCAGGTGCAGGCCGACGTGCTGGTCGCCAATATCCTCGCCGGCCCGCTGGTGTCCCTGGCACCGCAACTGTCGAGCCTGGTCAAGCCGGGCGGGCGCCTGGCGCTATCGGGCATCCTCGCCGAGCAAGGTGACGATGTCGCCGCAGCCTACGCCAAGGATTTCGAGCTGGATCCGATCGCTAACCGTGATGGCTGGGTACGCATCAGCGGGCGTCGGCGCTAGAATGAGCGCTTGCCTGAATCGGATGGCCGCATGACCGACAGTTTCGTCACCCAGTGCCCGCATTGCCAAACCCGCTTTCGCGTCAACCACGCTCAATTGAGCGTGGCTCGCGGCGTGGTTCGCTGCGGCTCGTGCCTGCAAGTCTTTAACGCTGCTCGCCAGTTGCTGGAGCAGCGCGCCCACGCGCCTGTGCCGGAGCAGCCGACCGCGATCGAGCCCGCGCGCGAAGCAGCGCCTGAGCCACAGCGGGCAATCAGCCAGAAGCAGTGGACCGCCGAAGAGCTGGACCTGGACAACCTGGACCTGGACGAAGAACTGGCCAAGCTGGAACGCCGCGAGATTCAGCACACACTGCCCGTAGGCGCAGAACGCCGTCAGCCCGGCGCCGACCGTCGACAGAAAGAAGACGCTCTCAGCGCCAGTCGCGAAACCGTCAAGGCCGAAGAAGAAAAATGGGCCGCCAGCCTGTTCAGCGAACCGCCTGAAGAACGCGTCAACACCCCCGCAGACGAACCTGAACCGACCAAAGCCCCTGCGACCAGGCAGCGCACCGAGCCATCCATGTCGTTGCACATCGACGATGAGCCAGCACTGCGCTCAACCCCGGAAGATGAACACACCGACCCGCCGTTCACGCCCCTGACAGCGGCAGCGGATGAAGCGGAGCCCGAAGAGCGCACGCAATCGCGTCGCAAGCGCCCACGCCCCGAGGCCGGCGTCCATGACGACCTGCTCCAGGACCTGGAAGATGACCCGCTGCACCTGTACGCGCAAAAGCGCCCGCAGGGCCTGGGCCGCCGCCTGATCTGGATGCTGCTGGTACTGATCGCCGCCGCAGGCCTGGCCGCTCAGTACATTGCCTATCAATTCGACGATCTGGCCCGCCAGGACGCTTATCGCCCATGGTTCCAGCAACTGTGCCCGACATTGGGCTGCACGGTGCCGTCACGGGTCGATATTGCCCATATCAAGAGCAGTAACCTGGTGGTACGCAGCCACCCGGAATTCGCCGGGGCGCTGGTGGTGGATGCAATCATCTACAATCGCGCGACGTTCTCCCAGCCCTTCCCCCTGCTGGAACTGCGCTTTGCCGACATCAATGGCAACCTGATTGCCAGTCGTCGCTTCAAGCCCGCCGAATACCTCAATGGCGAGCTGGCGGGGGGGATCGAAATGCCATCACAGACCCCGATCCATATCTCCCTGGACATCCTCGATCCCGGCAATAAAGCCGTGAATTACAGCTTGAGCTTCCACTCGCCCGAGTAAATCGGCGCACGCACCGAAGCCTGCCGATGGATTATTGACTTGGCGCCGCCCATCCAAACCGGCGGCGATAAAGAAATAACTGTTCAGATTTTATCCAATTCAGCCTTTATCCAGTCATCGAGAGCGGGTATCATGCCAACCCTTTTTCGAACTCTAATGATCCGGCCCCACAACAGGGAAGTCCTATGTCGGCGGTACGCATCGGCCCATACACATTGCAGAACGGCTTGATTCTCGCCCCGATGGCGGGGGTTACCGACCAGCCCTTTCGTCAGCTGTGCAAGCGTTTGGGCGCGGGTCTAGTAGTCTCGGAAATGGTCACCAGCGACATGAGCTTGTGGAACACCCGCAAATCGCGGATGCGCATGATCCACGAAGGTGATCCCGAGCCTCGCTCGGTACAGATCGCCGGTGGCGATGCACAGATGCTGGCGGATGCGGCCCGGGCCAACGTCGAGTTGGGCGCACAGATCATCGATATCAACATGGGCTGCCCGGCCAAGAAGGTCTGCAACAAGGCCGCCGGTTCCGCGCTATTGAAAGATGAGCAGTTGGTTGCCGAGATCCTGCAGGCCGTTGTCGCCGCAGTGGATGTGCCGGTGACCCTGAAGATTCGTACCGGCTGGGACCGGGACAACAAGAATGGCCTGACGGTGGCGAAGATCGCCGAACAGGCAGGCATTACAGCGTTGGCAGTGCATGGTCGCACCCGCGCCGATCTTTACACCGGTGAAGCCGAGTACGACACCATCGCCGCGATCAAGCAGGCGGTGTCGATGCCGGTATTTGCCAATGGCGACATCGACTCAGCCGAAAAAGCCCGGCGCGTGCTGCATTCCACCGGCGCCGATGGTGTGTTGATTGGCCGGGCCGCACAGGGACGGCCGTGGATTTTTCGTGAGATCGAGCATTTTCTGCGTACGGGTGAAGTCCTGCCGGCGCCGGAGTTGGTCGAGGTGGAACGTATTCTGCTAGAGCATCTGGCTGCACTTCACACCTTCTATGGAGAGGTGATGGGCGTGCGTATTGCTCGCAAGCATGTGGGTTGGTATCTCGCAACCCTGCCGGGCGCCAGGGAGTTTCGCGCCGGGTTCAATCGTTTGGATGAAACGCAAGCACAGGTCACCGCCGTTCGTGAGTTTTTTGCCGAACGAGACAAGAGCCTGAGAGCAGGGGACGGAGAATGGGTGGCCGCATGACGATGATGACCGAGACTTTAGTGAGTGGAACAACACCCGTGAGCGACAACGTCAATTTAAAACAGCACCTCAACACGCCGAGCGAAGAAGGCCAGACCCTTCGCGGGAGTGTCGAGAAGGCGCTGCATAATTATTTCGCCCACCTTGAGGGCGCTTCCGTCACGGACGTGTACAACCTGGTGCTCTCCGAAGTCGAGGCACCCTTGCTCGAAAGCGTGATGAACTACGTCAAGGGCAACCAGACCAAAGCCAGTGAGCTGCTGGGCCTCAACCGTGGCACCTTGCGCAAAAAGCTCAAGCAATACGATTTGCTGTAAGCATTCAATCCAACCAGAAAGGCGCCCGCGTAAAACCGGTCGCCTTTTTTGCTGACTCCTTTGCTTTTGATGGAAATTGAAATGACCGACCAGACTACCCGCCTGCCGATCCGCCGCGCCTTGATCAGTGTCTCCGACAAGACCGGGATCCTCGAATTTGCCCGGGAGCTGGAAGCCCTGGGCGTGGAAATCCTCTCCACGGGCGGGACCTTCAAACTGCTGCAGGACAACGGCGTGGCCGCAGTGGAAGTCGCTGACTACACCGGTTTCGCAGAAATGATGGACGGTCGCGTCAAGACCCTGCACCCGAAAATCCACGGCGGCATCCTCGGCCGTCGCGGCATCGACGACGCCATCATGACCGAGCACGGCATCAAGCCGATCGACCTGGTGGCCGTTAACCTCTACCCGTTCGAAGCCACCATCAACAAGCCAGGCTGCGACCTGCCGACCGCCATCGAAAACATCGATATCGGCGGCCCGACCATGGTTCGCTCCGCAGCCAAGAACCATAAAGACGTGGCCATCGTGGTCAACGCCGGCGACTACGCCCAAGTGCTGGAAAGCCTGAAGGCCGGCGGCCTGACCTACGCCCAGCGTTTCGACCTGATGCTCAAGGCGTTCGAACACACCGCTGCCTATGACGGCATGATCGCCAACTACATGGGCACCGTGAACCAGGCGGCTGAAACCCTGTCGACCTCCGATCGCAGCCAGTTCCCGCGCACCTTCAACAGCCAGTTCATCAAGGCCCAGGAAATGCGCTACGGCGAGAACCCGCACCAGAGCGCGGCGTTCTACGTAGAAGCCAAGCCTGCCGAAGTGGGCATCGCCACCGCGACCCAACTGCAAGGCAAAGAGCTGTCCTACAACAACGTGGCCGACACCGACGCCGCGCTGGAATGTGTGAAGAGCTTCGTCAAGCCGGCCTGCGTGATCGTCAAGCACGCCAACCCGTGCGGCGTGGCCGTGAGCCCGGACGCTGAAGGCGGCATTCGCCAGGCGTACGAACTGGCCTACGCGACCGACACCGAATCGGCCTTCGGCGGCATCATCGCGTTCAACCGTGAACTGGACGCCGAAACCGCCAAGGCCATCGTCGAGCGTCAGTTCGTCGAAGTGATCATCGCCCCTTCCGTGAGCGAAGAAGCCCGCGCCATCGTGGCGGCCAAAGCCAACGTGCGCCTGCTGGCCTGCGGCGAGTGGTCGGCTGAACGTGCCGCTGCCTGGGACTACAAGCGCGTCAACGGCGGCTTGCTGGTACAGAGCCGCGACATCGGCATGATCGGCAGCGCAGACCTGAAAGTGGTGACCAAGCGCGCCCCGACCGAGCAAGAGATCAACGACCTGATCTTCGCCTGGAAAGTGGCCAAGTACGTTAAATCCAACGCCATCGTCTATGCCAAGAACCGCCAGACCATCGGTGTCGGCGCTGGCCAGATGAGCCGCGTGAACTCGGCGCGTATCGCCGCGATCAAGGCTGAGCACGCCGGTTTGCAGGTGGCCGGTTCGGTGATGGCGTCCGATGCATTCTTCCCGTTCCGTGATGGCCTGGACAACGCCGCGAAAGCCGGCGTGACTGCCGTGATCCAACCGGGCGGCTCGATGCGTGATGCAGAAGTCATCGCCGCTGCTGATGAAGCGGGTATCGCCATGGTCTTTACTGGCATGCGCCATTTCCGCCACTAACGTGGAGCTGCAAGTTTCAAGCTGCAAGCGACAAGTAGGAGCAGGACGGTGGTGCTTTTACTTTTGCTTGCAGCCTCTCTAATTCAAAGCTGGATGCTGCACTTCGGAGCGATCGCTTCTAACTTGCAGCTTGCAGCTTGTAACTTCCTCCGAAGGAGTCTGACTTGAACGTCCTCATCATTGGCAGCGGTGGCCGTGAACACGCCCTGGCCTGGAAAGTTGCCCAGGACCCACGCGTCCAGAAAGTCTTCGTCGCCCCCGGCAACGCCGGTACCGCCATCGAAGCCAAGTGCGAAAACGTCGCCATCGACGTACTGGCCCTTGAGCAACTGGCCGACTTCGCCGAGAAAAACGTCTCCCTGACTATCGTTGGCCCGGAAGTGCCCTTGGTTGCCGGTGTCGTAGACCTGTTCCGCAGCCGCGGCCTGGATTGCTTCGGCCCCACTGCCGGCGCTGCCCAACTGGAAGGCTCGAAAGCCTTCACCAAGGATTTCCTGGCGCGCCACAAGATCCCGACTGCCGACTACCAGAACTTCACCGAGATCGAGCCGGCCCTGGCCTACCTGCGTGAAAAAGGTGCGCCGATCGTGATCAAGGCCGACGGCCTGGCCGCCGGTAAAGGCGTGATCGTCGCCATGACCTTGCAGGAAGCCGAAGACGCCGTGCGCGACATGCTCGCCGGAAATGCCTTTGGTGACGCTGGTTCACGTGTGGTCATCGAGGAATTCCTCGACGGCGAAGAAGCCAGCTTTATCGTGATGGTCGATGGCAAGAACGTGCTGCCGATGGCCACCAGCCAGGACCACAAACGCGTCGGCGACGGCGACAGCGGCCCGAACACGGGCGGCATGGGTGCCTACTCCCCTGCCCCGGTGGTTACCGCCGACGTGCACCAGCGCGTGATGGACCTGGTGATCTGGCCGACCGTGCGCGGCATGGCCGACGAAGGCAACGTGTACACCGGTTTCCTGTACGCCGGCCTGATGATCGACAAAGCCGGTAACCCGAAAGTCATCGAGTTCAACTGCCGCTTCGGTGACCCGGAGACCCAACCGGTGATGCTGCGCCTGCAATCGAGCCTGGTGCTGCTGGTGGAAGCCGCACTGGCCCAGGCTCTGGACAAGGTTGAAGCGCAGTGGGATCCACGTCCAAGCGTCGGCATTGTGCTGGCAGCCGGCGGTTACCCTGCCGACTACGCCAAAGGCGATGTAATTGAAGGCCTGGACGCGGCGGCTACGCTGGAAGGCAAGGTGTTCCATGCCGGCACCGCGCTTAAGGATGGCAAGGTTGTGACCGCCGGCGGTCGTGTGCTGTGCGCTACCGCAATGGGTGCCAGTGTCGACGCTGCACAGCAACAGGCGTACAAACTGGCCGCGAAAATCGACTGGAAAGGCTGCTTCTACCGTACGGACATCGGCTACCGCGCCATTGCCCGTGAACGTGGCGAAAGCCAGTAACACAAGCTATCCGTTCGGTTAGGCAAGGGCCTCTGGCCCTTGCCGTATACAGGCCTCCCCGCGCATAGTTAACCGTGCATCAACCTACGAAGGGATTTCGCCGTGCGCTGGCTCAGGATCGCCATAGGTTTCACTGTCAGTCTGCTGACGCTGCTCTGCTTGCTCCCGGCCCAAGCCGCCGCGCAAGGCAGTGGCTGGGCAGTATTGCTTGATGAACAGGCCGACCTGCAACTGAGCGACATCCGCTCCTCACGCTACACCAATCAATTCAGCCCCATCGAACTGGACCGTATTACCGCCGCGGAACCGGACGGTGCGTTGTGGGTACGTTTCAAGCTGCAACCCGGCAAACACGAGCAAGTGCTGCGGGTATTCGCCCCGGACCTGGCGCACCTGAGCCTCTACGTGCTGGACGGCGATACTCTGGTCGAGCAACAAAGCAGCGGCACCCGCCAGCCCCAGGCGGAACGCCCGTTGCCCAGCAGCGACTTCATGCTGCCGATGCCCCAGAGCCAAAAGACCCTCGACGTCTACCTGCGCCTGGTTTCAGAACACGAACTGCGCCCCTATATCACCCTGGAACCGGCCGTGCTGGCCGCCGCCGACCAGACCCAGACGCTGATCTACGGCCTGCTGTTCGGCTGCCTGCTGATGCTGATCCTGCATAACCTCACGCGCTTCGCTTACCACCGCTCGCGCAGCAGCCTGTGGCTGGCGGCCTGCGAACTGCTGTTGATGCTCAGCCTGGCGCTGCTGCTCAACCTGGCAGGCCCATGGCTGCCGAACTGGCACGCAATCCAGACCCCAGGCGCCTACCTGGCCCTGCTGCTGACCGCACCGTGCGGGCTGATGTTTGCCTATCGCTTCTTCATGCCCCTGGGTCCGCACCCGCTGAACAAGCTGTTGATGGCCGACATCCTGTTTATCGTGCTGTGCGGCCTGTTGCTGTTGTTCGTCAGCACCCTGCCGCTGAACATCATCACCTACGCGCTGGTGGCCCTGGCGGGCCTGAGCATGCTGTTTGTCTCCGCTTATCACTGGCAGAAAGGCTACCGCCCGGCGCGTTTGTTCGTGGCGGGCATGGTGGTGTTCAACATCGGCACGCTGATCATTCTCCCGGCCTTGCTGGGGCTGACGATGGTGTCGCCCCAGGGCTTGATCGTCACACTGCTGGCGTTTATCTGTCTGAGCGGCCTGCTGATGAGCCTGGCCCTGGGCGAGCGCCAGCGTGCGATTGTCGAAGCCCGATTCAGCCTCAGCCGCGACCTGGCCGCCAGCAATGCAGAGATCGCCGCCAAGGCCGAATTCCTGGCGAAGATCAGCCACGAAATCCGCACCCCCATGAACGGCGTGCTGGGCATGACCGAACTGCTGCTGGGCACGCCGCTGTCGGTGAAACAGCGCGACTACGTGCAAACCATCCACAGCGCCGGTAACGAGCTGCTGACACTGATCAACGAGATCCTCGACATCTCCAAGCTCGAATCCGGGCAGATCGAGCTGGATGACGTGCAATTCGACCTCAATGCGCTGATCGAAGACTGCCTGAGCATCTTCCGCGCCAAGGCCGAGCAGCAGAACGTCGAGTTGATCAGCTTCATCCAACCCCAGGTACCCCGCGTCATCAGCGGAGATCCGACACGCCTGCGCCAGGCACTGCTGAGCCTGCTGGAAAACGCCCTGCACAAAACCGACGAAGGCGAAGTGCTGATCGTCGTCGCCCTGGACGACCGCAGCACCAAGCCGCGCCTACGCATAGCCGTGCAGGACAGCGGCCTGCCAATGGAAGCCGCCGAACGCGAGGCACTGCTGCACAGCGAGCTGCACAGCAAGAACTTCCTCTCGGCCACCCGTCTGAGCGGCCACCTGGGCCTGGTGATCGCGCGCCAACTGATCCTGTTGATGAACGGTGAGTTCGGCATCAAGAGCGGCAGCCATCAAGGCAGCACGCTATGGCTGACCCTGCCGCTGGACCCGGAGCGCCTGGAACACCCCACTTCCGACCTCGACGGCCCGCTCAAAGGCGCGCGCGTACTGGTCGTGGACGACAACGATACGTGCCGCAAAGTGCTGGTGCAGCAGTGCTCGGCCTGGGGCCTGAATGTCAGCGCCGTGCCGTCCGGTAAAGAGGCCTTGGCATTGCTGCGCACCAAGGCGCACCTGCGCGATTACTTCGACGTAGTGCTGCTGGACCAGAACATGCCCGGCATGACCGGTATGCAACTGGCGGCGAAGATCAAGGAAGACCCGAGCCTGAACCACGACATCCTGCTGATCATGCTCACCGGCATCAGCAATGCGCCGAGCAAGATCATCGCGCGTAACTGCGGGATCAAGCGCATCCTCGCCAAGCCGGTCGCCGGTTACACCCTCAAGACCACCCTGGCTGACGAGTTGACCCAACGCAGCAAAGGTGGCGTGCAGCCCCGCGCGCCCCTCAACGCCCCGGCGGCGGTGACCGTGCCCAGCGACTTCAAGATCCTGGTGGCCGAAGACAACAGCATCTCCACTAAAGTGATTCGCGGCATGCTCGGCAAGCTCAACCTCAACCCGGACACCGCCAGCAATGGTGAAGAAGCGCTGGAGGCGATGAAGGCCCAGCGTTATGACCTGGTGTTGATGGACTGCGAGATGCCGATCCTCGATGGTTTCTCTGCCACCCAGCAACTGCGTGCGTGGGAAGTCAGCCACCAGCGTATCCGCACCCCGGTGGTGGCGCTCACCGCGCATATCCTCTCGGAGCACAAAGAGCGCGCACGCCAGGCGGGGATGGACGGACATATGGCCAAGCCGGTGGAGTTGTCACAGTTGCGTGAGCTGGTGGAGTTCTGGGTGGCGCAGCGTCAACAGCGGCCTGAGCACGCATCCTCTTGACCTGAAATGTTTTCCCATGTGGGAGGGGGCAACCCCCTCCCACATTTGCTCTGTATCGCCTGTTAGACTCTCCACACTTCTACTGCCGCGAGCCACCCCCATGCTCCACGTGTTATTCAGCGTTTACCTGAAGATGCTGGTGCTCTACAGCCCGTTCTTCGTGCTGTCCTGCTTTATCAGCCTGACCCGTGGTTATTCGAGCAAAGAGCGGCGGCGCCTGGCCTGGAAAGTGGCGCTGGCGACCCTGGTGTCGAGCGTGTTGCTCTACCTGTTCGGCAGGGTGATCTTCAGCGTGTTCGGCATCACCGTGGACGCCTTCCGCATCGGCGCCGGCAGTGTGCTGTTTATCTCTGCCCTAGGGATGGCCCAGGGCAAGTCGGCCGTGCAAACCGACAATGTGCAGCAGGACGTGACCATCGTGCCGCTGACCATCCCTCTCACGGTCGGCCCCGGCACCATCGGTGCGCTGCTGGTCATGGGCGTCAGCCAACCGCACTGGGATGACAAGATCACTGCCATCCTCAGCATCGCCCTGGCCAGCTTCACGGTCGGCGTGGTGCTGTACCTGTCCAACCGTATCGAACGGATTCTCGGTGACCAGGGCTTGCAGATTGTCAGTCGGTTGATGGGGTTGTTCGTATGCGCCCTCGCCGCGCAAATCATCTTTACCGGCGTGCGCGGCTACCTGGTGCCTTAGATCCGGTATTTGGCAATCGCCGACTGCACCTTGTCGCCCGCGCTCTCACGCATCAGTCGGATGGTTTTTTCGTTGACCACCGAGGTATTCAGCACCAGGCAGGTCTGCCCGCTGAAGGCCTCGAACGAGGAACTGTCCCACTCCAGAAACGGCAGCCCCACCTGTTTGTTCACGCCCTGGGTGCTGTAAGTCACCAGCACCATCATCAATTCACCGTCTGTTTCGGCGCAGGACGCCAGGCCGAAATCGCCGCCCTGATGCACCGTACTGTTGCGCTTGAACAGTTCGAAAGAGCTCGGTTGCTGCTTCAGCGCCTCCAGCGCATCGGCCGCCAGTTTCGGCAGCGCCGTGATCAGCGGCCCCGAAACCGACACCCCCGCCAGCATCGCGGCGATAATATTCAGCGCCGCCAGTTGCACCGTCAGGCCCTTGCCCGAATGGGAGACCCGCTCGAAACTGCTGCGCACCGGCAGCCAGCCCAGGCTGATCATCACCTTGATAAATTCGTCGTACCAGGCCTCGGTACCTCGGTGGATCTTCAATACATCGCTGACGTAGCTGCTGGCCAGCAGATAGCTTTTGCGGATGTATTCCCGGTTCAGCCCGGACAGCCCCTCGGCAAACGAAATCACACTGTTGTTGACCACCGCCGCGTTGCAGTCGTCCTCCGTGTCGAGCGGCAATGAGGGCTGCCCACCTGGCGCCCTCGGCAATGTGTAGGCGGCAATCAACTTGCGCCGTTTTGTGTTGTTGATCCTTCGGTGGTGTCGCTCCATTTTTGGTTCTCCACAAGCACCCCAACTCGGGGCTTGTGTCCACACTAGTCCAGTCACCGGCGGCTCTTCCATGCCACAAACATCGCTTGTCGGCACGCTGCAAAAAACGCTGCCCAGCAATGACGGGGCGCACCTCGAGGCCTTCCGGTTTTCGTGACTCAAAAAAGAAAAAGCCCCGGGCGACAGCAGGTGATCACCCATTGTCATTCGGAGCTTTCGTGCGCCCCCCAGGTGGTTTTCAGGAGGCGGGTTTTGCACCGTACCAGCGCGGCGTATACACCCATTCACCACCACCGGCACGGGGGAATGTGCAGGTGGTGGATGAGCCGATCAACACCATGGTGCGCATGTCCACTTGGTCTGGCGTAAGTTGCCCCAGGGTGGTGACACGCAGGGTCTGGCCCGGGCGACCAATATCGCGGCCGAGCACCACCGGGGTTTCGGCTGTGCGGTGTTGCGCGACAATTTCCAGGGCGCGCCCCAGCTGCCACGGCCGCGAACGCGAGATCGGGTTGTAGAACGCCAGGGCCAGATCGGCCTGGGACGCGAGCTCCAGGCGCGTTTCGATAATCGACCAAGGCTTGAGGTTGTCCGACAGCGACATCACGCAGAAGTCATGGCCCAACGGCGCACCGGCCTGGGCGGCGGTGGCCAGGGAGGCCGAAACGCCCGGCAGGATTTCCAGGTCGACCTGGTGCCACGCCGGGTCGCTGGACTCGTGCAACGCCTCGATCACCGCCGATGCCATGGCGAAAACGCCCGGGTCGCCGGACGACACCACCACCACCGAACGGCCCTGCGCGGCCAGCTCAAACGCGTGGCGGGCACGTTGCATCTCTTCGCGGTTATCGGTGCAGTGCTGCACCTGATCGTCACGGAACGGCCCAGCCATGCGCACGTAGGTTTCGTAGCCCAACACATCGGTGCAGCGCGCGAGCTCGGCCTTGACCGCCGGCACCATCAACTCGGCGGCGCCAGGGCCCAGGCCGATCACGGCAAGGCGACCACGACGGCGGCCGACCTGCGACAGGTCCAGGGGCTGCTCGGCAACGCTGATAGCGATGTCTGCGCCTGGCGTCACGTCGGCAAAACGCAGCGGCACGCCCAACTGCAACGCGGCTTCATGCAGCGACGCTTCGGCCATCTGCCTGTCGCTGGCCAACAGGCACGCCAGGGATTGCACGGCGATGCCCGCCTCGTGCAACGCCGTGCGGACGCGCTCCGCCAACTGCGCACCCGGCTTGCAGGTCACGCACACATTCTTCGGATAGATCAGCAACTCGTTGGCGGCGGGCACACGCTCGGCACTGCCCACGTGGATGGCTAAATGCGCGTGCCGGTCCTGGGGCAAATTCGCCTGATCCAACCACGGCGCCGCACCTTCGATGCGCACGCTTTCGCCGGCCAGCAGGTCGGACACGAAGCGCTTGCCCAGCTCCAGGTCCGCCAGTTCATAACCCGCAGGCGGGTTGAGCAGGCAGGTACCGAAACGCAGCTCGCCACTGGTGGTGATCGCAGCCGCAACGCCCAGTGCCGCTGCGATGTCCCGCGCCATGACGTTCACACCGCCAAGGCCACCGAGCAACGGCACCACGGCGCTGCCGTCTTCCGCCACGGCCAGCACCGCAGGCTCCTCGCCTTTTTCCAGCAGCAGCGGCGCCAGCGTGCGGATCACGATGCCGGCCGCACAGAGAGCGATCAGCGGCATGCCTTGCTGGTACAGCTGACGCAGGGTCGCGCCAAATTCGTTGTAAGACTGGTCTGCCCCCTCAACTCGCCCGGCCAGACCGTGGATCAAAGCGCCAGGGTAAACCTGCTGAATCGTGCGCGCAGTGGCCAGGCTGCCCTGGCCCAGAATGACAATCGCCGGGTTCATCAACCTTGCCACCTTTCACCCGGCACGATGATCAGCGAGAAGTACGGCGAAGACATCGGCTCCACCTGGTCCAGCGGCACGATTTTCTGGTTGGCCATGGTCGCGCGTTCCACATACAGCGCGCGCTCGGCCAGGCCGAGTTCTTCGAGTACCTGGCGCACCTTGGGGAAGTTGCGCCCCAGCTTCATGATCACCGCCGCATCGGCATCGGCCAGGCGGCGCTTGAGGTCTTCGTGAGGCAGCACGCCCGACAGCACGGAGAGACTCTGGTTGCGATACACCAACGGCGCACCGAGTACCGAGGCGCCGCCGAGCATCGAGCACACGCCCGGAATGACCTGGGCTTCGTAGCGCTCGGCCAAACGGTCATGCAAATACATATAGGAGCCGTAGAAGAACGGGTCGCCCTCGCAGATCACCGCCACATCACGACCGGCGTCCAGGTGCGCGGCCACCTCGACACTGGCGGTGTCGTAGAAGTCGCTGATCACCTGTTCGTAGGACAATGGCGCCGGCAGCGCTTCGGTGGTCACCGGGTACACCAGTGGCATCAGGGTCTGCTGCGGCACCAGGTGGTCCTCGATGATGCCGAAGGCGTTGCCCTTCTTGCCCTTGGCCACGAAGTACGCCACCACCGGCGATTCGCGCAGCAAGCGCAGGGCCTTGAGGGTAATCAGCTCCGGGTCACCGGGGCCGACGCCCAGGCCGATCAAACGTCCGCGTGCCGGCATTATTCGACCTCCGTGGCGAGCGCATTCACCGCCGCGGCGGCCATGGCACTGCCGCCCAGGCGGCCCTGCATGATCACAAACGGTACGCCACGGCTATCCGCCGCCAGCATCGCCTTGGATTCGGCAGCGCCGACAAAGCCGACCGGGAAGCCGAGGATCAACGCCGGTTTCGGCGCGCCGGCATCCAGCATCTCGAGCAGGTAGAACAAGGCCGTCGGCGCATTGCCGATCACCACCACGCTGCCCGCCAGATGCGGGCGCCACAGTTCCAGGGCGGCGGCGGAACGGGTGTTGCCCAGCTCCCGCGCCAACGCCGGCACGCTGTCGTCGCGCAGGGTGCAGATCACTTCGTTATTGGCCGGCAGACGCGCGCGGGTCACGCCTTCGGAGACCATCCGCGCATCACACAGAATCGGCGCGCCAGCGGCCAGCGCAGCGCGCCCGGCCGTGCCCGCACCTTCGGAAAACTGCAGGCCGTCGATGGCCTCGACCATGCCGCACGCATGAATCACCCGCACCGCGAGTTTCTCCAAATCAGCCGGGATACGCTCCAACTTGGCTTCCGCGCGAATAATGGCGAAGGAGTTGCGATAGATCTCCTGACCGTCGCGGATGTAATCAATCATCGGTGTTGCTCCGTGGGCGAGCGCGCAGCAAGGCGCCCGCCGCTTCAATAGAAAGGTTACGCGCGTGCAGCCGGCCGAAACCTGGGTGGGCTGCCTCGCGAAAATAGAGGTCGTAGTGGCCGGGGCTCACCGCCAGCAAGGTGACAGGCGCCACGTGCGCGGCGGCGCAGGAGCGCGAGCAACCGGACAGGTGCACGTCATGGCCGGGATGCAGCGCGGCCAATTGCACGGCGTCGGCCTTGGTGTCGGCCAGGCCTTTGCCGCAACCGCTGGAACCGGTGCAGGCGATCATGTGCGCCAGCGGTTGGTCGACGGTGCAGAGGAACCCCAGTTGCGTCAGGCGTTGGGTCACGACGTGAGGTTTTTCGACATTGGGCAGTAGCACCCCTTGCCAAGGGGTGAAGCGCAATGTGCCGTCGCCATGTTCGTTGGCGAGTTGCGCGACGCCCTTGAGCATCGTCGAATCCAGGCGCCCCAAGGGTGCTATGGCTGCGACGTAGAATTGATTTTTTTGAGCCTGTGGATAACTCCCGAGGTGCAGCAAAGCGCCGCTGGCCGGGCGTTTGAAACCGTCGACCGTCAGCAGCGAGAGGCTGAGGCGGCTCAGCAACTTATCCACAGCCAGGTGGCGCATACGGGTTTGTTCTGGGGTGGCGAGGTCAAGAAACGCCTCCAGCACCGCCACCACCAACGCATGAGCCTGCTCCAGCGGCACGGCGGCTAACGGCGCATCCAGCCCTGGACAACCTGCCAGGCCGAACGCGAGGAGCGTCTCGCCATTGCGCACGAACGCCGACAGCCACAGATCATGATGATGTTCGAGCATCGCCAGGGCCTCGCCGCCATCCAGTTGCACGGCGAACTTGGCCGACAACTCATGGAAACGCGGATGATTTTGCAGGGTGGCGAGGATCTGCTCGGCGAGCGGGCGGGTGTCGAACAGCATCTGCGGATCGATACCGGCGCTGGGGCTGAGCATCAGGTTGCGTACGTCGTCACCGGCGGCATTACTCGGGCCCAGGTCGGCGGCCAACAGCATCGCGATCAACGCGTCTTGCTCGGCACCGATCCCACGTATTTGCAGATTGGCGCGGTTGGTCGCCTCGATCACCCCGCCGGCATAGGCCTGGGCCGCGTTCGCCACGGCATGGGCCTGGGCGACGCTGATCGACCCACCGGCCAATTTGATCCGGCAAATGCCGCCATCCAGCGCCTGGACGATACGCAGCAACCCCGGACAAGCCGAGGGGCGCAAGGTATTCACAGCGGGCGTTGGGTTCACGGGGCTACCGGTTGACGGGTAAAGGCGCGGTATTATGCCTGCTTTGTCCGGCGGCATGAAAAGCCTGCCCGTCGGATGTCGTTCAAGGAATTGATATGTCGCCCTGGCTGACGGTTGTAGGCATCGGTGAAGACGGCTTCAAGGGGCTGGGCAGGAATGCCCGGCATGCCCTGTTGCGCGCCACGCGGATTATAGGTGGTCAGCGCCAGTTGGACCTGTTGCCGGTGTGTATTCGCGGTGAGCGCCAGGTGTGGCCGAGTCCGTTTTCGCTTGAACCGGTGCTGGCGCGGCGCGGCGAGCCTGTGTGCGTGCTGGCCAGTGGCGACCCGATGTTCTATGGCGTGGGCGCCAGCCTGGCGCGTCAGGTGGCGGCTGAAGAACTGCTGATTTTACCGGCGCCGTCGTCGGTGTCGTTGGCGGCGGCGCGGTTGGGCTGGCCGTTGCAGGAGGTGGTGACGTTATCGGTGGTGGCTCGGCCAGCGGCGGCGATCAACGCGCATCTGGCCACGGGTGTGCGTTTATTGGTACTGAGTAATGACGGCGGCAGTCCCGCGTTGATTGCTTCGCTGTTGGCTGAATCCGGGTTTGGGCCCAGCCGACTGACAGTGTTTGAACACCTGGACGGCGCGGATGAGCGGCGCATCGACGGTTTGGCTGAGGATTGGCAACACGCCTCGGTCGCCGATCTGAACCTGGTCGCCATCGACTGCCTGGCCTCCAGCGACACACCACGTCTGTCGCGCCTCGCTGGCTTGCCCGATTCCGCCTTCCAGCACGACGGCCAACTGACCAAGCGCGACGTCCGCGCCATGACCCTCGCCCGCCTCGCCCCGATGCCCGGCGAGCTGCTGTGGGACGTGGGCGCGGGCAGTGGCTCCATCGGTATCGAATGGATGCGCGCCCATCCGAGCTGCCGCGCATTGGCGATTGAAGCAGACGAAGGCCGCCAGGGCCTTATTGAACACAATCGCGACGCCCTCGGCGTGCCCGGTTTGCAGTTGATTCGTGGCAAAGCCCCGGAAGCGTTGCACGGCCTTACAGCACCCGACGCCATTTTCATCGGCGGCGGCGTCACCCGCGACGGCGTGCTCGACACCTGCTGGCAGCACTTGCGGCCCGGTGGCCGGCTGGTCGCCAATGCCGTGACCCTGCAAAGTGAAATGACCCTGATGAACTGGCGCGCTCAACATGGCGGCGAACTGACGCGCATCCACGTCGCCCAGGCCCAGCCGCTGGGTGAATTCGATACGTGGCGGCAGGCGCTTCCGATCACCCTGCTGGAAGTGGTCAAGCCGCAATGAAACGCATCCTGCTGCTGGGCGGTGTGACCGAAGCACTGGCTATCGCGCGCACCTTGGGGCCGGCGCATATCTACAGCCTGGCGGGTGTGGGGCGTGTGCCTACCGATCTCACCTGCCAGGTGCGTGTCGGCGGTTATGGCGGCGCCGAAGGGTTGGCGCAGTTTGTTCGCGACGAACAGATCAGCCTGATCCTCGACGCGACCCACCCGTACGCGGCGCAGATCAGCCGCAACGCCGCCGAGGCTGCACGGTTGAGCGGTGTGCCGTGTTGGGCATTGCGTCGCCCCGCGTGGCAACCGCAGGCCGGCGATGACTGGCGAGAGGTCAGTGACTGGGCTGAATTGATCGAGGCCTTGAAACCCTTCAAGCGCCCATTGTTCACCTTGGGCCGCGAGCCGTTGCAGCACCTTGATGAAATCCCGACCGAGCAGTTCTGGACATTGCGCGCGCTGGATGTGTATCCGGGGAATGAGCGGTGTGAGGTGATCGGCGCGCGTGGTCCGTTTCTGCTTGAAGATGAACGCGCGTTGTTTGAACGGTGTGGGATCGATGTGCTGATCAGCAAGAACAGCGGCAGCACCGCCACCGAACCGAAGCTGGAAGTGGCGCGCGAACGTGGGGTGCCGGTGTTGGTGTTGAAGCGGCCGGTGTTGGCGGCGGTGGATCGGGAGTTCGCCACAGTGGCGGCGGTCTTACAGGCAATCCAATCTCCCTGAACAACGCAGTTCAAATGTGGGAGGGGGCTTGCTCCCGATGCAGTAGATCAGCCAATAAATCAGTGACCGACACACTGCCATCGGGAGCAAGCCCCCTCCCACATTTTGAACTGCGTTGTTAGCTGCTCGCGGCGGACACCTGCCCAACGCCGCTGTGTACCCGATCAGCCAACAACTGCGCCAGTTCGATCAACTGAGCAACGCCAAACAATTCCTCGCGTTTCGAACCTTCCAGGTCAAACGCCAGATCGCAGCTCAGCGCATTGGCCGAGGCAAGTGTTTCGCTGAGGTTGACCAGCAGGTCTTCGGTGCTGATGCCATCGGCCACGGTGAAGAGCCGAACGGGGGGATTTGGGGTGGGTTTGATCATTGTGAAGCTCCTTAGAAAGGTGGAGCTGCCACTGATTCGCCGCGACGCGATAGGGTGGCAGCTGTACGCAGGTTCGCGGACCGGTCTAAGGCATCCCGGCATACCCGAGGGTATCCCGCGCACAGCCACCATTTAGCCGCACAGTAGACGATAAAAAAGCATCAACTGAAAGCAGGCGATAGCGCTTTTGCTCTTAGAAAACCCGGGCCGCGACGCCCGTCCGCTGCGTTGGCAGCGGTGCACGGAGACTAGAGATCAAGCGTCCTAGGGACAACCTCAAAGGCTTGTCGGAAATTTCTTTTTAGACGAATAGCCAACCGGACATCCATCTATCAGGCTTGACCGTCGAAAGGCGAATGCCCCTACAAATACTTCCGAACAAGCTGGCTGGCTCAGCCAAAAGCCCCCGCCCTAACCTCCCCCCTCGCGGTTTCGCGTCAGCCATCCGCGAGGGGGACGCCTGCTTTTTGCAGCGCGTCGAAACTTGCCAACATGTATCCCAAGGGATACGATCCGAGATGATTCACTTCAAGAGATCTGATGAGTTTCAGGAATGGCTTTATTCGCTACGCAGTAAACCCGTCCATGGACGTGTGCTTACAAGATTGGACAACGCAAGAATGGGCAATTTTGGAACTGCGAAAACGTCGGAAATGGCGTATCCGAAATGCGCATCCACTATGGTCCTGGATACCGGGTGTACTTCAAGCGTATAGGTGAGGTGGTTTATCTACTGTTGATAGGTGGCGATAAATCAACGCAAAAACGCGACATCGAGCGGGCTAAAGAAATTGCCGAAGAATTTGAGAAAAAGGAGTGACCCATGACTCAATTTAAAGATTTCGACATAGCCGAGCATCTGACGACTCCTGAGGACATGGCGGAGTATCTCGAAGCTTCTTTCGAAGAGGATTCTGGTGACGGATTGCTGATTCGTTCAGCGCTCAACAACATCGCCCGCGCCCAAGGCATGACCCAAATTGCTCGCGACGCCGGCCTCGGAAGAGAAAGTCTGTACAAAGCCCTCTCCAGCACTGGCAATCCAGAGTTCGCGACTATCATGAAAGTCATGAAGGCGTTGGGCCTCAAGCTTCACGCTACAGCGATCTGATAGCACTGCGACACCAAACCACACCACCGCTTTTTACTTCTCCCCCCCGATCAGGCTAAATACCCGCCTGATCGTTTAACCCTACGGATTGTCCGCCATGGCCCGTCAACGCGTTGCAATTGCCTGGATCGCCTGCCTTGCAGTGCTGTTCAACGCCTTTGCCATGCCAATGGCCAGTGCGATGCAGCAGTCCAAGGACCCTGTGCAGCAATTGCTGTGGGGCAGTTTCTGTTCGTCCAATGGCGCCAGCCTGAAGACCATTGCCCTGGGCAAGCTGGAGATTCCGGCGCCGCAGCAGGACGATCATTCCACCATGCAGCATTGCTGGTGTTGCTCCGGCTCGGCGCCGTTGGTGGCGTTGCCGGGGCATGTGCCGCAGTTGTATCTCACGCGATTTGAGACGGTACAGCGTCAACCACACACCCCATTGCAAACCCCAACCCCGCGCCAGCAATGGCCGAGCCTTAACCCCCGCGCCTCTCCGACGGTCTGATCTTCTTCGCAAGTGAACTGCGTTTAGAACCGTTCTGGAGAACTGCCATGCTTAAATCTTCCCTGCTTCTGGCCGCGTTGCTGCTGCCGGTGTTCAGTGCTGTTAATGCCGATGACTACAAGGCCGGCGACCTGCTGGTCAGCGCCCCCTGGTCCCAGGAGTTGCCGCCGAATGCGCCGACCGTCGCCGCGTATTTCGTGATTCATAACACCGGCGCGACCCCGGACCGCCTGCTCAGTGCCGACACGCCCGTGGCCGACAAGGCCGAGCTGCATGAGCATGTGATGCAAGGCGATTTGATGAAGATGCAGCAAGTCCCCAGCGTTGCCGTACCGGCCAAGGGTGACTTGACCTTCGCGCCCATGGCGTATCACGTGATGTTGCTGGGCCTCAAGGACCGCAGCCTGCTGGCCGATGGCAAACAGTTCCCGCTGACCCTGACCTTCGAAAAAGCCGGCAAGGTTGAAGTGGACGTGTCGGTGCAGAAAACACCGCCGATGGCCGGCCACGAGCATATGCACGCCCAGTAAGCCAACCTTGATGGGCGCCCGTCGCGCCAGGTTATCCCCACACCGCCGCGTGAAGCGCGGCAGTTGGATCAGCCTGTTCGCCATGCTGATGATCTTTATCGGTCCGCTGATTTCCCAAGCGATGCCGATGGATCATCACGCCGGTATGCCGATGAGCATGTCCATGCCGATGGACATGCCAGGCGATCACGGTGAGTCCCATCACCCAAAAGCCCCCGACGAACATCACGCGCTCTGGTCGAAGTGCGGCTATTGCGACCTGCTGTACAGTTGCCCGGCCCTGCCCGGCAGCGTGTCATTCGTGGCCATCGGTACCCCGCCGCCGGCCAATGCCCTCACCCCCAACCCGCGCCTGGGCCATGCCCGGCAGAGCATTTTCCCCGGCGCGCGCAGCCGCGCCCCGCCCATCGCCTCGTAAGCACCTGACACCGTTACTTCACCCCGGCCGACTTTAGACAGACAGCCGCAGGCTGCTGGCCGTGTTGTTTACGCTTGATTGATGGAATTTGTCATGTCCAGGTTTACTGCTGACTCCCGTTTGGGAAGTACTTCTGTGCTCGCTGCCCTATGCGGCGCCCTGCTCGCACCCCACGCTCAGGCCGATGAGCACGCCGAACATGAGCTGGCGCCCACGGTGATCACCGCCATCGCGCCCAGCTCGCCGCTGACCGTGATCACCAACCCCAAGGACCCGCGCCAACCGGTGCCCGCCAGCGACGGCGGCGACTACCTCAAGACCATCCCCGGCTTCGCCCTGGTACGCAACGGCGGCACCAATGGCGACCCGGTGCTGCGCGGCATGTTCGGCTCACGCCTGAACATCCTTACCAACGGCAGCATGATGCTCGGCGCCTGCCCCGGCCGCATGGATGCGCCGACCTCGTACATTTCGCCGGAAACCTACGACAAACTCACCGTGATCAAAGGCCCGCAAACCGTACTATGGGGCCCCGGCGCGTCGGCCGGCACCGTCCTGTTCGAGCGCGAACCGGAGCACTTCGGTGAACTCGGCACACGACTTAATGCCAGCGTATTGGCCGGCTCCAACGGGCGCTTCGATAAGGTCATCGATGCCGCCGCGGGCGGGCCGCTGGGCTATGTGCGGGTGATCGGCAACCAGGCCCATGCCGATGACTACAAGGACGGCAACAACGACACCGTCGCCTCGCGTTACGACAAGTGGAATGGCGACGTCACCGTTGGCTTCACCCCCGATGCCGACACCCTGCTGGAACTCACCGCCGGCCGTGGTGACGGCGAAGCGCGCTACGCCGGGCGTGGCATGGACGGTTCGCAGTTCCTGCGCGAAAGCCTGGGCCTGCGCTTCGAGAAATCGAATATCGGCGAAGTGCTGGATAAGGTCGAAGCCCAGGTCTACTACAACTACGCCGACCACGTGATGGACAACTACAGCCTGCGCACACCCTCGGGCACCGGGATGATGGCCGGCCCCATGGCCTCCAACGTCGACCGCCGCACCCTCGGCGCGCGCATCAAGGCCACCTGGCGCTGGGCCGATGTGCAATTGATCAGCGGCCTGGATGCGCAGACCAACGAGCATCGCCAACGCAGCAGCATGGGCATCGACACCTACAAGGATCTGCCCAAGGTCAAGGACGCCAACTTCCACAACTACGGCGTGTTCGGCGAACTCACCTGGTACGCCGCCGACCGTGACCGCCTGATCACCGGCGCACGCCTGGACCGCGCCTCGGCCAAGGACTTCCGCCAGACCACCGGTTCCGGCATGAGCGCACGCACCAACCCGACCGCCGACGACACCCGCGCCGATACCCTGCCCTCGGGCTTTATGCGCTACGAGCACGACCTGGCTGACAGCCCCACCACGCTCTATGCCGGCCTGGGCCACTCGGAACGCTTCCCGGATTACTGGGAGCTGTTCTCGCCCAACACCGGAGCAGTCGGTTCGGTGAATGCCTTCGACGGCGTGAAGCCGGAGAAAACCACCCAGCTCGACTTCGGCGCGCAATACAAGGCTGACGACCTGGAAGCCTGGGCCTCGGGCTACGTCGGCCAGGTACGTGATTTCATCCTGTTCGACTACCGGGCGGGGATGATGGGCACCACCTCCCAGGCGCGCAATGTGGACGCGCGCATCATGGGCGGCGAACTGGGCGCGGCCTACATGCTGACGCAACACTGGAAAGCCGACGCCACCCTCGCCTACGCCTGGGGCAAGAACAGCAGCGACGGCAAGGCCCTGCCGCAAATGCCGCCGTTGGATGCACGTTTCGGCCTGACCTACAGCGAAGACGACTGGAGCGTCGGCGCCCTGTGGCGGGTGGTGGCGGCGCAAAACCGCATCGACCCGAACAAGGGCAACGTGGTCGGCAAGGACTACGACAAGAGCGGCGGCTTTGGCGTGTTCTCACTGAATGGCGCGTATCGCATCAACAAAAACTTCAAGGTCAGCACCGGCGTCGACAACCTGTTCGGCAAGGCCTACGCCGAGCACCTGAACCTGGCCGGCAACGCCGGGTTCGGCTACCCGGCCAACGACCCGCAGGCCATCAAGGAACCGGGGCGCACGCTCTGGACCAAGGTCGACATGAGCTTCTAAAAGCATCGGGAGCCCCCCCTCCCACATTGGAATGCATTCCACATGTGGGAGGGGGCTTGCCCCCGATGGCGGCTTGACCAACGACAAAAATTTAAGCTTTGCGGAGCATCCCTGATGACCACTCAAAAAATCTCCTTCTACAACCTGGCCTGGCGCTGGCACTTCTACGCCGGCCTCTTCGTCGCCCCTTTCATGGTGCTGCTGGCCCTGACCGGCATGATCTACCTGTTCAAACCCCAGCTCGACCCGCTGATGTACGGCGACCTGCTGACCGTCCCCGCCGCCGAACACGCACTAAGCGCCGACGAACAACTGCAACGCGCCAAGGCCGCTTACCCCCAAGGCGCAATCAGCAAATACCTGCCGCCAGCCGACACCACCAGCAGCGCGCAATTCGTGATGCACCAGGGCGGGCGCGAAGTGACCGTCTTCGTCGACCCCTATCGCGGCACCGTACTCGGTGAGCAGGATGCAAAAAACAACCTGCAAGCCATCGCCCGCGCCCTGCACGGTGAGCTGATGATCGGCACCGTCGGCGATCGCCTGATCGAACTCGCCGCCGGTTGGGGCGTGATGCTGGTGGTGTCCGGCCTGTACCTGTGGTGGCCGCGCGGCAAGTCGTCAGCCGGGGTGTTGTGGCCGCGCTTCACTGCCCGTGGCCGCGTGTTCTGGCGTGATCTGCATACCGTGGCAGGCTTCTGGGGCGCGGCGTTTTTGCTGGTGATGCTGCTCAGCGGCATGACCTGGACTGGCTTCTGGGGCAAGCAATACGCAGATCTGTGGAACACCTTCCCGGCGGCGATGTGGAACAACGTGCCGCAGTCCGATCAGCAGGCGCGGGTGCTCAACACCGCGACACAACAGACCGTGCCCTGGGCCATGGAAAACACGCCGATGCCGATGTCCGGCGACCATGCCGAACACATGAACCACGGCGCCATGCACACCGCTCCCGCTGCGCCCACGGTACGCCTGCAACAGGTGGTGGATATGGCCACGGCACGCAAGGTCGAGCCCGGCTACAGCATCACCTTCCCCACCACTGCCGAGGGTGTGTTCACCGTCGCGGTGTTCGCCAACGACCCACGCAACGACGCCACCCTGCACGTGGACCAGTACACCGGCAAGGTCCTCGCCGATGTGCGTTGGGCGCACTACGGCAATGTGGCGCGGGCCACCGAGACCGCGGTGATGCTGCACGAGGGCAAGATGTTCGGTTGGCTGAACCAACTGATCGTGCTGCTGATCTGCCTGATGATTCTGCTCAGCGCCGTGAGTGGCGTGGTGATCTGGTGGAAGCGTCGGCCCCAGGGCGGGCTGGGGGTTCCGCCGTTGCGCCATGACTTGCCGAAGTGGAAAACCGCGATGGTGATCATGCTGGGCCTGGCGATTATTTTCCCGCTGGTGGGCGTCTCGTTGATCGCCGTGTGGGCATTGGATCGCCTGGTGTTGGCACGTTTCTTCGGCCTGCGCGCGCCTTCCACGGATCAGGCATAAGTCAGGCAGTGCCAATCCCACGCTAACGCACCAGCGCGGTGCCCGTTGCGCACCATCGTCAGATCCAGGCGCCGAATCGGTGCAGGGTCTGGCACGCATCGCGGTGCGCACCGCAGGATTCAAAGGCTGATCCAAGCAGGCACAGCCTTTGCAATCACTCCAGTATCTGACCCACAACAACACTTAGGCACTCGGAGATCGCACCATGAAGCGTCGCAGCTTGATCAAGGCTTTCACTTTGTCGGCATCCATTGCCGCCATGGGCATGACCTGGACTATCCAGGCCGCCGAGACCATCAAGGTCGGCATCCTGCACTCGCTGTCCGGCACCATGGCCATCTCCGAAACGTCGCTCAAAGACATGGCGTTGATGACCATCGACGAGATCAACGCCAAGGGTGGGGTGAATGGCAAGATGCTGGAGCCCGTGGTGGTCGACCCCGCGTCGAACTGGCCGCTCTTCGCTGAAAAGGGCCGCCAGTTGCTGACCCAGGACAAGGTCGCCGTGGTATTCGGCTGCTGGACCTCGGTGTCGCGTAAATCGGTATTGCCGGTGTTCGAAGAACTTAACGGCCTGCTGTTCTACCCCGTGCAATACGAAGGCGAAGAGATGTCGCCAAACGTGTTCTACACCGGTGCGGCACCAAACCAGCAGGCGATCCCGGCGGTGGAATACCTGATGAGCGAAGAAGGCGGCAGCGCCAAACGCTTCTTCCTGCTCGGTACCGACTACGTGTACCCGCGCACCACCAACAAGATCCTGCGCTCGTTCCTGCACTCCAAAGGCGTCGCGGACAAGGACATCGAAGAGGTCTACACCCCGTTCGGCCACGCCGACTACCAGACCATTGTCGCCAACATCAAGAAGTTCTCCGCTGGCGGCAAGACGGCGGTGATCTCCACCGTGAACGGCGACTCCAACGTGCCGTTCTACAAAGAGCTGGCCAACCAGGGTTTGAAGGCGACCGACGTACCGGTGGTAGCGTTCTCCGTGGGTGAAGAAGAACTGCGCGGCATCGACACCAAGCCGTTGGTGGGCAACCTGGCGGCCTGGAACTACTTCCAGTCGGTGGAGAACCCGGTAAACAAAAAGTTCGTCGCCGACTGGAAAGCCTACGCCAAGAAACACAACCTGCCGGGCGCGGACAAAGCCGTGACCAACGACCCGATGGAAGCCACCTACGTGGGCATCCACATGTGGGCGCAGGCGGCGGAGAAAGCCAAGTCCACCGACGTCGACAAAGTGCGTGAAGCGCTGGCCGGCCAGACCTTCGCCGCGCCGTCGGGCTTTACCTTGACCATGGACAAGACCAACCACCACCTGCACAAGCCGGTGATGATCGGCGAGATCCAGTCCGATGGGCAGTTCTCGGTGGTGTGGCAGACCCAGGAGCCGATCCGGGCGCAGCCGTGGAGCCCGTACATTCCTGGCAATGACAAGAAGCCGGACTACGCAGTGAAGAGCAACTAAGTCTCACCACAGGCCAAATGTGGGAGGGGGCTTGCCCCCGATTGCGGTAGATCAGTGACAGATGCACTCCCTGCCACACCGCTATCGGGGGCAAGCCCCCTCCCACACTGTCCGCGCATGACTAGGACATTTGTTTATGCCCACTGCCCTCAATCGCTACTTCCTGGCATTGCTGCTATTGCTGCCTTTGGCGGCACATGCAGGCGACGCCGAAGATTTCCTGGCCGCCAACCCGACGCAACAAGCCAAGCTGCTCCAGGACTGGGCCGCCCAGCCCGACCCGGCGCGCATCGAGTTGGTGGACGCCCTGCAACAAGGCCAGCTCACGCTCAACGGCGAAACCAGGACCGTGCGCCTGAACAACCGCCTGCGCGGCCTGATCGATAACGTGCAAGCCAGCCAGCAACTGCTCGCCGCCGACCCCAAGGTGCGCCTGGCCGCTGCGCAAACCCTGCAAAAAAGCGCGCAACCTGCGCAGCTCAAATTCCTCGACCAGCAGGTCGCCGCCGAGACCGACGAGGACGTACACACCGCCCTCAGCCTGGCCCTGGCCAACCTGCAACTGGTCGACACCGACCCGGTTGTACGCCTGGCAGCCGTGCGTTTGCTCGGCAGCACCGGCGACCCGCTGGCCCGCACACGCCTCGAAGCGCTGCTGGCGCCCGGCGTGGAAACCGATGCGGGCGTGCACACCGCCGCCGAGACCAGCCTGGCCCAGGTCAAACGCAAACTGATGATGGGTGAGATCCTCGGCCAGGCCTTCAGCGGCATGTCCCTGGGATCGATCCTGCTGCTGGCGGCCCTGGGCTTGGCGATCACCTTCGGCCTGCTCGGTGTGATCAACATGGCCCACGGCGAAATGCTAATGCTCGGCGCCTACTCCACCTATGTGGTGCAGTTGCTGATGCAGCGTTATGTGCCACAAGCCATCGAGTTCTACCCGCTGATCGCGCTGCCGGTGGCGTTCTTCGTCACCGCAGCCATCGGCATGGCCCTGGAACGCACGGTGATTCGTCACCTGTACGGGCGGCCATTGGAAACCCTGCTCGCCACCTGGGGCATCAGCCTGATGCTGATCCAACTGGTGCGCCTGGTGTTTGGTGCGCAGAACGTCGAGGTGGCCAACCCGCAGTGGCTGTCCGGCGGCATTCAAGTGCTGCCCAACCTGGTGCTGCCGTACAACCGCATCGTGATCATCGCCTTCGCGCTCTTCGTGGTGGTGCTGACCTGGCTGCTGCTGAACAAGACCCGCCTGGGGCTCAACGTGCGCGCCGTCACCCAGAACCGCAACATGGCCGCCTGCTGCGGCGTGCCCACCGGGCGTGTGGACATGCTCGCGTTTGGCCTGGGCTCCGGCATCGCCGGGCTGGGCGGTGTGGCGCTGAGCCAGATCGGCAACGTCGGCCCGGACCTGGGCCAGAGCTACATCATCGACTCGTTCCTGGTGGTGGTGCTCGGCGGTGTTGGGCAGTTGGCCGGCAGCGTCACGGCGGCCTTCGGTTTAGGCATTGCCAACAAGATTCTGGAACCGCAGATCGGTGCCGTGCTCGGCAAGATCCTGATCCTCGCGCTGATCATTCTGTTTATCCAGAAACGCCCGCAGGGACTCTTCGCACTGAAAGGACGGGTGATCGACTGATGAACCAGCCATTGATGCTCACGGCCGCACAAAAGGCCGGCCCCAAGGTGACGATCGCAGTCGGCGCGGTGGTGCTGTTGTTGCTGCTGGCCCTGCCGTTGTGTTCGCTGCTGTCGCCGGAAAACCCGCTGCATGTATCGGCCTACACCCTGACCCTGGTGGGCAAGATCCTCTGCTACGCCATCGTCGCCCTGGCCCTGGACCTGGTGTGGGGTTACGCGGGGATGTTGTCCCTGGGCCACGGCCTGTTCTTTGCCCTCGGCGGCTACGCCATGGGCATGTACCTGATGCGCCAGGCGTCCGGCGACGAGCTGCCGGCGTTCATGACGTTTTTGTCGTGGACCGAATTGCCCTGGTATTGGGTCGGCACCGAGCACTTCCTCTGGGCCCTGTGCCTGGTGGTGCTGGCGCCGGGCGTGCTGGCGCTGGTGTTCGGTTTTTTCGCGTTCCGCTCGCGGATCAAGGGCGTGTATTTCTCGATCATGACCCAGGCGCTGACCTTTGCCGGGATGCTGTTGTTCTTTCGCAACGAGACCGGGTTCGGTGGCAATAACGGCTTCACCAACTTCCGCAGCATCCTCGGTTTCGGCATTACCGAACCGGGCACACGGGCCGTGCTGTTCGTGGCCACGGTAGTGTTGTTGGTGGCGAGCCTGTACATCGGCTGGCGCCTGGCCCAGAGCAAGTTCGGCCGGGTGCTGACCGCCCTGCGCGATGCCGAGAACCGCCTGATGTTCTGTGGCTACGACCCGCGCGGCTTCAAGCTGTTCGTGTGGGTGTTGAGCGCGGTGCTGTGCGGCTTGGCAGGCGCGTTGTATGTGCCGCAAGTGGGCATCATCAACCCAAGTGAAATGTCGCCGACCAACTCCATCGAAGCCGCCGTATGGGTGGCCCTGGGCGGGCGTGGCACGCTGATCGGGCCGTTGCTCGGCGCGGGCGTGGTCAATGGCATGAAGAGCTGGTTCACCGTGGCCTTCCCGGAGTACTGGCTGTTCTTCCTCGGGGCGCTGTTCATCATCGTCACCCTGTATTTGCCCAAGGGCGTTATCGGCCTGCTGAAGAAATGAGGAACGTCATGCTCGAACCTATTTTTGATGCGGGCAGCGGCCGCGATGCAATCGGCATCGGCCAGGCCGCAGGCACCGGCCTGAACACCCGCCACGGCACCATCCTGACCCTTGAAGACATCAGCGTCAGCTTCGACGGTTTCAAGGCGCTCAACGACTTGAACCTGTACATCGGCGTCGGCGAATTGCGCTGCATCATCGGCCCCAACGGCGCGGGCAAGACCACGCTGATGGACGTGATCACCGGCAAGACCCGGCCCAGCCACGGCAAGGCCTGGTTTGGCGAAACCCTCGATTTGACCAGCATGAGCGAAGTGCAGATCGCCCAGGCCGGCATCGGCCGCAAGTTCCAGAAACCCACGGTGTTCGAAGCCCTGAGCGTGTTCGAAAACCTGGAGCTGGCGCAGAAGACCGACAAGTCGGTGTGGGCCAGCCTGCGTGCGCGCCTGAGCGGTGAGCAAAAGGATCGTATCGATGAAGTGCTCGATACCATCCGCCTGACCACCTCGGTGCATCGGCCCGCCGGGCTGCTCTCCCACGGGCAAAAGCAGTTCCTGGAAATCGGCATGCTGTTGATGCAAGACCCGCAACTGTTGCTGCTGGACGAACCGGTGGCGGGCATGACCGACGCCGAAACCGAATTCACCGCCGAACTGTTCAAGCGCCTGGCGGGCAAGCATTCGTTGATGGTGGTGGAACACGACATGGGCTTTGTCGGCTCGATTGCCGACCACGTGACCGTGTTGCACCAGGGCAGCGTGCTGGCCGAAGGGTCGCTGGAACAGGTGCAGGCCGATGAGCGGGTTATTGAAGTGTATTTGGGACGGTGACACATCGGCCAGCTTCGAGCCAAAAGCTTCAAGCGGCAAGTTAAAGCAAAGCAGGCATCCGCCCGCTCTTACTTGCAGCTTGAAGCTTGCCGCTTGAAGCCCAACTAACGGAGTTCCAATGCTACAAGTACAACACCTGCACCAATACTACGGCGGTAGCCACATCCTGCGCGGGCTGTCCTTTGACGTGAAGATCGGCGAAGTCACCTGCCTGCTCGGCCGTAACGGCGTGGGCAAGACCACCCTGCTCAAGTGCCTGATGGGTTTGCTGCCAGCCAAAGAAGGCGTGGTGAACTGGGAAGGCAAGGCCATCACCGGCTTCAAGCCACACCAACGTGTGCACGCCGGCATCGCCTACGTGCCCCAGGGGCGGGAGATTTTCGGGCGGCTGACGGTGGAAGAAAACCTGCTGATGGGACTGTCGCGTTTTCCCGGTTCCGAAGCCAAGCAGGTGCCCGCATTCATCTACGAGCTGTTCCCGGTCTTGCTGCAAATGAAGCACCGGCGCGGCGGCGATTTGTCCGGCGGCCAGCAGCAACAGTTGGCCATCGGCCGCGCCCTGGCCAGCCGCCCGCGCCTGTTGATCCTCGATGAGCCCACCGAAGGCATCCAGCCGTCGGTGATCAAGGAGATCGGCGCAGTGATCAAGAAGCTCGCGGCGCGCGGCGATATGGCGATCCTGTTGGTGGAGCAGTTCTACGACTTTGCCGCCGAACTGGCGGACCAGTACCTGGTGATGTCGCGCGGGGAAATCGTCCAGCAGGGCCGCGGCGAAAATATGGAAAGCGAGGGTGTGCGCGGTTTGGTTACCATCTAACCTGTAGCGTCCTGACGATAAGCACAAGAAACCATGAACCTGCCCGTTTCCCCTGCCCTGTTCACCCCCAGCTGGCACGCCGAGCTGGAACTCGGCTACGCGCGTTTCGGCGACACCACACGCCCGGTGATGCGCCGCCACCTCGGCCCGCTGCGCGTGCAAAAGCACCTGTACGCCGAAGGTCCCGAGGTGTGCCAACACATCATCGTGCACCCACCTGGCGGGATTGCCGGTGGTGATCGCCTGGACATCCGCGCGCATGTCGCCGAGGGCGCCTGGGCCCAGTTGACCAGCCCCGGCGCCGCCAAGTGGTATCGCGCCAGCGGCCCGGCGTTTCAGCAGCTGGACCTGACCGTGGAAGCCGGCGCGACCCTGGAATGGCTGCCCCAGGAAACCATCGTGTTCAGCGCGGCCCAAGCCGAACTCAGCACGCGCATCGACCTGCACGGCGACGCCCGGCTGTTCTACTGGGACGTGATCGCCCTGGGGCGCCCGGCCAGTGGCGAGCGCTTCGACTTGGGGCACTTTCAATCGCACCTGGATATCCGCCGCGACGGCCAGTTGCTCTGGCACGAGCGCCAGCGCATTGTGGGCGCCGACGGTCTGCTCGACTCGCCCATCGGCCTGGACGGCCAACCGGTATTCGCCACGCTGCTGGTGACCGGCGATATAGAACCCGAATTACTCGAACACTGCCGCGCCCTGCCCCACGCCGTGCGCGGCGACCTGACCCAACTGCCCGGTTTGCTGGTCGCCCGCTGCCTGGCCAGTGAAGCGCTGCAGGCGCGGGGATGGTTGATTGATTTATGGAAATTGTTACGCCCCGCCATGTTTGGGCGAGAGGCGGTCGCACCACGAATCTGGAGCACATGAAGATCAACATGTGGGAGGGGGCTTGCTCCCGATAGCGGTGGGTCAGTGACAGAGGTATTGCCTGACACTGCCCTATCGGGGGCAAGCCCCCTCCCACAGGGGATCTGCGGTGTTTTTATGAATGATGTTTGAAGGACCTTGAACCATGGACCTGACCCCACGGGAAAAAGACAAACTGCTGATCTTCACCGCAGGCTTGGTGGCCGAACGGCGCCTGGCGCGCGGTGTGAAGCTCAACTACCCGGAAACCATCGCCTATATCTCCGCCGCCTTGATGGAAGGCGCCCGCGATGGCCGCACCGTGGCCGACCTGATGCACTACGGCACCACACTGCTCAGCCGTGAACAGGTGATGGAAGGCATCCCGGAAATGATCCCGGATATCCAGGTGGAAGCGACCTTCCCCGACGGCACCAAACTGGTGACCGTCCACCAACCCATCGCGTGAGGCACGCCCATGATTCGTGATGCAACCGAGCAGGACCTGCCGGCGATCCGCGACATCTACAATGACGCGGTACTCAACACCACGGCGATCTGGAACGAACAACTGGTGGATCTCGGCAACCGCCAGACCTGGCTCAGTGCACGCCAGGCCCAGGGCTATCCGATTCTGGTGGCGACCGAAAATGAGCAAGTGATCGGCTATGCCTCGTTTGGCGATTGGCGCGCGTTCGAAGGCTACCGCTACAGCGTCGAACACTCGGTGTATGTACGCAACGATCAGCGCGGCAAAGGCCTTGGCCCACTGCTGATGCAGGCCCTGATCGAACGCGCCAGAACCTGTGGCAAACACGTGATGGTCGCGGCCATCGAAAGCGGCAACCTGGCCTCGATCCGCTTGCATGAGCGGCTGGGTTTCGTCACCACCGGGCAAATGCCCCAAGTGGGCATCAAGTTCGGCCGCTGGCTGGACCTGACCTTTATGCAACTGACATTGAATCCGGGCGCGCAACCGCCCAAGGAGTGAGTTCGATGAATGCCGCACAACTGCGACGAGTCAATGCTGAGAGTTTTGCCCACTACCGTCGGGGCCTGATCGAGCTATTGCTGGATGCGGTCAAGCACGGTGCGTCGGTTGGTTTCATGGCCGACTTCGATGAGGCTCAGGCCCGCGCTTATTTGGAAGGCGTGCAGGCGAGCATTGAAGACGCCAGCCTGTTGCTGTGGGTGGTGGTGCGCGATGAGCAGGTGATCGCCAGCGTGCAGTTGGCGCTGTGCCAGAAAGCCAACGGCCTGAACCGCGCCGAAGTGCAAAAGCTGCTGGTGCACAGCCGCGCGCGGCGCCACGGCCTGGGCCAACAACTGATGAACGCCCTGGAACTCGCCGCACGCCAGCACAAGCGCGGCCTGCTGTACCTGGACACCGAAGCCGGCTCGCCTGCCGAAGCGTTCTACCAGTCGCTGCGCTACACCAAGATCGGTGAACTGCCCGACTACTGCCAAAGCCCGGACGGGCGCTACAGCCCGACCGCCATCTACTTCAAGACCCTGGGGCAACCTGCATGATTCCTGGCGAATATCAGATCCAGCCTGGCGAAATCGAACTCAACGTCGGCCGGCGCACCGTCACCCTCAGCGTGGCCAACAGCGGCGACCGGCCGATCCAGGTGGGTTCGCACTACCATTTTTTCGAGACCAATGACGCGCTGACGTTTGACCGCCCATTGAGCCGTGGCATGCGCCTGAATATTCCGGCGGGCACGGCGGTGCGGTTTGAGCCGGGGCAGAGCCGGGAGATTGAATTGGTGGATTTGAGTGGTGGGCGGCGAGTGTTCGGGTTTGCGGGAAAAGTCATGGGTGATTTGTAGGTCGGCTTTGAGCTGCAAGCTGCAAGCTGCAAGCTGCAAGAAAGAGCAGTTTGCGGCGCCCCATTTGCTTTTACTTGAGGCTTGTAGCTTATAGCTGGAAGCTCATAACCGAGGAACGAGGCTATGAAAATCAATCGTCAGGCATATGCCGACATGTACGGCCCCACCGTCGGTGACAAGGTCCGCCTGGCCGACACCGAGCTGTTCGTCGAAGTCGAGCAGGACTTCACCGTCTATGGCGAAGAAGTCAAATTCGGCGGCGGTAAAGTGATCCGCGACGGCCAGGGCCAGAGCCAATTGCTTGCCCATGAAGTCGTCGACACCCTGATCACCAACGCGCTGATCATCGATCACTGGGGCATCGTCAAGGCCGACGTCGGCTTGAAGAACGGCCGCATTCACGCGATCGGCAAGGCCGGCAACCCGGATATCCAGCCCGGCGTGACCATGGCCATCGGCGCCAGCACCGAAGTGATCGCCGGTGAAGGCATGATCCTCACCGCCGGCGGCATCGACTCCCACGTGCATTTCATCTGCCCGCAGCAAATCGAAGAGGCGCTGACCAGCGGCGTCACCACCATGATCGGCGGCGGCACCGGGCCGGCCACCGGCACCAACGCTACCACCTGTACGTCCGGGCCTTGGCACCTGGCGCGCATGCTGCAGGCCAGCGACTCGTTCCCGATGAACATCGGTTTTACCGGCAAGGGCAACGCGAGCTTGCCCGAGCCGTTGATCGAACAGGTCAAGGCCGGCGCCATCGGCTTGAAGCTGCATGAAGACTGGGGCACCACACCCGCCAGCATCGACAACTGCCTGAGTGTCGCCGACCAGTACGACGTGCAGGTGGCGATCCACAGCGACACCCTCAACGAATCCGGCTTTGTCGAAACCACCCTGGCCGCGCTCAAGGGCCGCACCATCCACACCTACCACACCGAAGGCGCCGGGGGCGGCCACGCGCCGGACATCATCAAGGCCTGTGGCTTCCCCAACGTGCTGCCCAGCTCCACCAACCCGACGCGGCCGTTCACCCGCAACACCATCGACGAGCACCTGGACATGTTGATGGTCTGCCATCACCTGGACCCGAGCATCGCCGAAGACGTGGCCTTCGCCGAAAGCCGCATCCGTCGCGAGACGATCGCCGCCGAAGACATCCTGCATGACCTCGGCGCGTTCTCGATGATCAGCTCCGACAGCCAGGCCATGGGCCGCGTGGGCGAAGTGATCACGCGCACCTGGCAGACCGCCGACAAGATGAAGAAACAGCGCGGCGCCCTGCCCGGCGACGGCCCCGGCAACGACAACTTCCGCGCCAAACGCTACATCGCCAAGTACACCATCAACCCGGCGATCACCCATGGCATCAGCCATATCGTCGGCTCCATCGAGGTGGGTAAATGGGCTGACCTGGTGCTGTGGCGCCCGGCGTTTTTCGGCATCAAGCCGACCCTGATCCTCAAGGGCGGCGCGATTGCCTCCAGCCTGATGGGCGATGCCAATGCGTCGATCCCCACCCCGCAGCCGGTGCACTACCGCCCGATGTTCGCCAGTTTCGGCAGCTCATTGCATGCCACCAGCCTGACCTTTATCAGCCAGGCAGCCCTGGACGCAGGCTTGCCGCAAGCGCTGGGCCTGAAGAAGCAGATTGGGGTGGTGAAGGGGTGTCGCGACGTGCAGAAAACCGACCTGATCCACAACGATTACCTGCCGGACATCGAGGTGGATCCACAGACCTATCAGGTCAAGGCCGATGGTGTGCTGTTGTGGTGTGAGCCGGCGGAGGTGTTGCCGATGGCGCAGCGGTATTTCCTGTTCTGACTTGAAACCTGTGGTGAGGGAGCTTGTGCCCTCACCACAAATCCCCTTAGAACTGCTCGCGCGGGTTAAAAGCGGCTTTTTTCGCCAGCTCCTGCCACAACGCTTTCACGTCGTCATCGCCTGCCGGTGGCATCACCGCCTTGAGCTGCACGTACAGGAAGCCACGCTGCCCGGCCTTGTTCAGCAAGCCATGGCCCTTGGCGCGCATGCGCTGGCCGTTCTGGCTGCCGGCAGGCACCTTGAGGTTGATCTTGCCGGTCAGGGTCGGCACCGCCACTTCCGCGCCCAGCGCCAATTCCCACGGCGCCAGCGGCAGGTTGATGATCAGGTTTTCGCCATCCACTTCGAATTTGGGGTGCGGTGCAAACTTGATGATCAGGTACAGGTCACCATTGGCCCCACCACCAATCCCAGGGGCGCCCTGGCCCTTGAGGCGGATACGCTCACCGTCGGCCACACCGGCCGGGATCTTCACGTTCAGGCTCTTGACGGTATTGCTGACGTGCCGGCCCGAGGGGTCGTATTGCGGCACCTGGAAGGTGACCTGCTTGGACTCGGTGGACAGCGTCTCTTCGAGGAACACCGACAGCTGCATCTCCACGTCCTGGCCTTTACGCCCGGTGGGACGGCGCTGGCCGCCACCAAAGGCATCGCCGCGCGAACCGAAGATCGAGCTGAAAAAGTCGGAAAAGTCCCCTTGGTCCTGACCGCCGCCAAACCCGCCACGGCTCTGCCAACCTGGCGGGCCCTGGAACGGCTGGCCATGCTGGCCGTATTTGCGCAGCTCGTCGTATTCAGCGCGCTTGTCCGCGCTTTTAAGCGCTTCATAGGCTTCGGACGCGTCCTTGAACTTGGCTTCGGCGTCTTTTTCCTTACTCACGTCCGGGTGATATTTGCGCGCGAGCTTGCGATAGGCGGCCTTGATTTCCTTGTCATCGGCGCTCGGCTCGACACCCAGAATCTTGTAGTAGTCTTTAAAATCCATCGGCGGTTCACCATCCTTAATCGAGATCGCACAGCCCGGGGCACAACGTGCGCTGGTTTGCAGCTGTTGAGTCGTGTGGCCTGGGGGTGTGTCAAAGTGTTATCGGCGCTTGCCGTATGCACCAGATGTGGGGGCAAATGCTGAACTTTCAAGCACGATTTAACGGATGGTCGGCCTACGCATCCGCCCTCGACTGGCATACACTGCGCGGCCGTTTTTCAACCGGAACCCGATAGACATGAAAAACCCATCCCCAGCCCGTGCCTGCGGTATCGACTTCGGCACGTCCAACTCCACCGTCGGCTGGATCCGCCCCGGCATGGAAACGCTTATCGCGCTGGAGGACGACAAGATCACCCTGCCGTCGGTGGTGTTCTTCAACTTCGAGGAGCGCCGCCCGGTCTACGGTCGCCTGGCCCTGCACGAATACCTGGAGAACTACGAAGGCCGGCTGATGCGCTCGCTCAAGAGCCTGCTGGGTTCCAAGTTGATCAAGCACGACACCAGCGTATTGGGCACGGCGATGCCATTCACCGACCTGCTGGCGCTATTTATCGGCCAACTCAAGAGCCGTGCCGAAACCACCGCCGGCCGCGAGTTCGAAGAAGTGGTGCTGGGCCGCCCGGTGTTTTTCGTCGATGACGACCCGATGGCCGACCAGGAAGCCGAAAACACCTTGGTCGACGTGGCGCGCAAGATCGGGTTCAAGGACATCTCTTTCCAGTACGAACCGATTGCCGCCGCGTTCGACTACGAGTCCACCATCGAGAAGGAAGAGCTGGTACTGATCGTCGACATCGGCGGTGGTACGTCCGACTTCTCACTGGTGCGCCTCTCTCCGGACCGCCGCCACAACGACAACCGCCAGGACGACATCCTCGCCACCGGCGGCGTGCACATCGGCGGGACCGACTTCGACAAGCAACTGTCCCTGGCCGGCATGATGCCGCTGTTCGGCTACGGCAGCCGCATGAAAAGCGGCGCCTACATGCCCACCAGCCACCACATGAACCTGGCGACCTGGCACACCATCAACTCGGTGTACTCGCAAAAATCCCAGCTGGCCCTGGGCAGCATGCGCTACGACATCGAAGACACCGGCGGCATCGACCGCCTGTTCAAGCTGATCGAACAGCGCGCCGGGCACTGGCTGGCCATGGAAGTGGAAGAAACCAAGATCCAACTCACCCACGACGACAACCGCCACGTGCTGCTGGACCGCGTTGAGCCTGGGTTGAGCGTGGACCTGAGCCGCGCACTGTTCGAGTCGGCCATCGACGGCTTGCTGGAACGCGTGCGTAACAGCGTGACGCAGTTGCTCACCGATGCTTCGGTGGCGGTGGCCCAGGTGGACACGGTGTTCTTTACCGGCGGTTCCAGCGGCATTCCAGCGCTGCGCCACAGCATCTCGGCCATGCTGCCGAATGCCCGGCATGTGGAAGGGAATATCTTCGGCAGTATTGGTAGCGGTTTGGCGATTGAAGCGAGCAAGCGGTACGGATCTTAAGCGGCAAGCTTTGAGCTGCAAGCTGCAAGTAAAAGCAAATCTGCTCCTGCTTGCAGCTTGAAGCTTGTCACTCACAGCTGCTCTTAAACCATCCCGCCGAGCTTCAGCTCACTCTTCAGGTACGCGTAGTAAATCGGCCCCGCCACCACCCCCGGCAAACCAAACGCCGCTTCAAATACCAGCATCGCCAGGAGCAACTCCCACGATTTGGCACTGATCTGCCCGCCGACGATGCGCGCGTTGAGGAAGTACTCGACCTTGTGGATCACGATCAAATAGCCCAACGCTGCCACTGCCACCCACATCGACAGCGACAACGCGACGATGGTGATCAGGGTGTTGGACATCAGGTTGCCGATCACTGGCAACAGGCCGAGCAGGAAGGTCAGCACGATCAGGGTCTTGGTCAGCGGCAGGTGAATGCCGCACAACGGCAGCACCACTGCCAGGAAGATCGCGGTAAAGACAGTGTTGAGCGCGGCGATCTTGATTTGCGCGAAGACGATGTTGCGAAAGGCCTGGACCAGCAGGTGCAGGCGGTCGAACAGCGCGGCCGCCAGGGGTTTGCGCTTGGTCAGGTCGGGCACCCGCTGCAGGGCGATGATCGCGCCGAGCACCATGCCGATCAGCAGGGTGACGAACATGTGGGCGGCGTCCTTGCCGACCAGTTGCAGTTCGCTCAGGTGCTTGCTCAGCCAGTCGCCGATGGCCACGCGGAACTCGGCGGCACTGGCGGGCAGGTAGGCATCGAGGAACGGCGGCAACTGGCCGCGCGCGCGGTCGACCACCCCCATGAACTTGTCGAGGGAGGCCCCGGGATTTTCCGCTTCGTGGAGCAGGAAGCTGATGGCGCCGGCGAAGATCAGGGCGAGCACGCTGACGATCAGGGTGCCGAGCAAGGCCACCGCCAGCCAGCGCGCGCGGCGGCCTTCGATCAGCCGTTGCAGTTGGGGGGTGAGCATGTTGACCAGTTCATAGACCAACAGGCCGGCCAGCAGGCTGGGCAGCAATTTCAGCGGCAATACCAGCAACAACCCGCCGAAAATGATGATGTAGCTGGACAGCAACAACACATGACGCTGAGAAAACGTTGGCATACAGCCTCAAAACGAACGGCGTTAAAGGATGTGTAGGAGCGAGCTTGCTCGCGAAGGTCGCCAACGATAACGCGTTTATTCTGAATAAACGCGGGTAATTGCGTTCTTCGCGAGCAAGAACTAGGCGTCCCCCTCGCTCCTACAGGTGGGCTGCGTGCGAGTGTCGCAGCCTTCTAGGGCCGGGGGCTATCAATTCTTCAGGCAGGTACTCATGAACGTTTTGCGCGCATCGCCGGTCAGCGCCTTGGTTTTCGCCGACGCATTGCAATCCTTCATCTTCTGCTGCTGCGGCGTAAGCGTCTTCGCATCATTGGCCGCCGGAGCCGACAGGCAGGTTTTCATGAAAGCCTTGCGCTCGTCGCCCTTGAGCGTCTTGGTGGTGGCTTCGGCATTGCAGGTGGTCATCTTGTTTTGCTGGGCGGTAGCGGCGAAGCCCTGGGAACACAGCAGCAGGCCCATCATCAACAGCGGAATACGCAGCATCTTCATGGAGTTTTCTCCCTGTTACCGTGCCGGAAGGCACGGCCTCCCCAGCAGTGTAGCCAAACCTTGTTACATCTTCATCGGCCGCGAATATTCGTCCGCCGGTACTGCTCCGGCGTACAGCCGGCCTGGCGCTGGAACATCGCGATAAACGCCGAGGCGCTGCTGTAGCCGAGGTCAAACGCCACATTTTGCACACTGCGCTCGCTGTCGAGGGCTTCGATTGAGGCGAGGTAGCGCAAGCGCTGGCGCCATTCGCCGAAGCTCATGCCCAGTTCGCGCACAAATTGTCGCGCCAGGGTGCGCTCGCTTACATGCACCTGCTCGGCCCAGTGCGCCAAGGGGCGATTGTCGCCGGGGTCGGCCTGCATGCCTTCCAACACGCCGAGCAACCCCGGGTGGCGGGCGTAGGGCAAGAAACACTCGTGGATCGGCGCCTGCTTGAGTTGATCGACCAGCACCTGGGCCAGGCGAATATCGGCATCGGTGTGTGGGATGTTGACGTCTCGCTGGGCGAAGTCGCTGAGAATGGCCTTGAGGATTTCGCTGATCGCCAGGGTGCAAGGCTGCTTGGGCAATTGCTCGCAGAGCTGCGGCGAAAGGCCCACCGAACGGTAGACAATCGCCTGGGCGTTGTAGGAGCTGTGTTCGGTATTGGGTGGGATCCACACCGCGTACTGCGGCGGCGACATAAAGCGGTTGCCGGCCACTTCCATGCGCATCACGCCACTGGCGGAGTAGTCCAGCGAGCCCCAGACATGCTGGTGCGGGGTGCACTCAGTGTCGGGGGCAAAATCGGAGTAACGGAAGTACACGGGGCTGGGCAGGCGGCCAAAATCCGCGAGGCGTACGGTGTGTCTGGCCATATTGTCTGGATACAGAGGTCGTTTGTCTGGGTCGCAGTATAGGCTTCGATCCAGACAAGGGATAATCCTTCCTCATCAACACACTTGGTTTCTTTCGATGCAATACGCGTATCCCCTGCTGGCCATCTTTATCTGGGCCGGCAATACCGTGGTCAACAAACTGGCCGTGGGTTCGATCTTCCCCGCTGAAATCGGCTTTTACCGCTGGTTGCTGGCAGCACTGCTGTTTACACCGTTCATGCTCAAGCCCGTCATCGCCAACTGGCCGCTGATCCGCCCGAACCTGGGCAAGATCTGCGTCCTTGGCGTGCTGGGCATGGCGGTGTACCAAAGCCTGGCGTACTACGCCGCCTCGCTGACCAGCGCCACCAATATGGGCATCATCCTGTCGTTGATGCCGTTGATGGCCTTGACGGCGGCGATCATCAGCCTGGGCCAGCGCCTGACCTTTGGCGCGCTGACGGGTGCGGTGCTGTCGTTCGCTGGGGTTGTGGTGGTGGTGTCGGCCGGCAGCCTCGACGCGTTGCTGCAGCACGGCGTGAACCTCGGCGACGCGATGATGCTGGTCGCCACCCTGGCGTACGCGGTCTACAGCACCCTGTTGAAAAAATGGCAACTGCGCCTGCCGCCGCTGGTGCTCCTGTATTTGCAAGTACTGGTGGCAGTGCTGGTGCTGTTTCCGCTGTTTCTGTTCTCGACAAAAGCCGGCCTGGGCTGGGCGAATATTCCACTGGTGCTCTATGCGTGCTTGCTGGCTTCGATGCTCGCGCCACTGGCGTGGATGCATTCGGTGAAGACCCTGGGGCCAAGCCGCACGACGCTGTTTTTCAACCTGCTGCCGTTGATTACCGCGTTGATTGCCGCCGTGGTGTTGAAGGAAGAGTTGGCGCTGTATCACCTGGTGGGGGGCTTGCTGACCTTGGGCGGGGTGATTTTGTCCGAGCGTTGGACCACACCGGTGCGTCGCCAGGTTTAAACCCCGGCCGCCTTCAGGCGCTGGGCATGCTCGACGAACAGCCGGATTGGCTCGGCGCCCTTGCCTACCAGGCCCATGGACTGGTTGACGATGTCGAAGTGGTCGAGGGCGTAGTCATCGCCGATCACCCGCCCCAGGTGCGAGCTGTAGCGTCCGACCATGCCGTCGCACTGGCCCTTCTCGCGCACGAAGCTGCGGGCGAACAATCGGCAACTTCGATTCGTCCCGTCCAGCAGGTTGCGCCCGCGATCGGTCTTGCCCGGTTGCAAGGTGCCGGACCATGAGTAATAGCGTACGCCATTGACCAACTCCGCCCCATGGCCACCCCAGGTTTGCGGCAACCCTTGGGGATACTCGCGGTTGAACAGCGCCACGCCTGCGCTGGTCAGGGAATGGTGGGAGGCGTGTAAATCCGCCTTGAAGCGCGGGCCGCGATAGCCGGTCTCCAATAGGCTCATCACCCTGGCAACCAGATGAAACAGCGCGCTCATGAGCCGGCCCTTCACGCTGTCGGCCGGATGATGGGCGTGGATATGGTCCGCCAGTTCCGAACCGTGGTTGGGCCCGGCCACCGACGTCACCGACGCCACCCACTCCGGGCGCTTGGCCGCAGCATAACGGGCGGTCAGGGCGCCCTGGCTATGGCCGATGAGGTTGACCTTGTCGGCGCCGGTTTCAAGGCGAATCCGCTCGATCTGCGTCAACAACTGCTCGCCACGCACCTCGCTGGAATCCAAAGGCGCCACCTGGATAGGAAACACCTGCGCCCCGCCCGCCCGCAGCGCCGGGACAATGCCGTACCAGTAGGGAAACAACCCCAGGCGCACGAACCCGAGCATGCCGGGCACCAGCACCAAGGGGTAACGCGTGGCTAACGACTGCGACATGAAGCGAACGTCCTTGATCAAGAAAGGATGATGGCAGGCTAGCGCAATTCCGGCGACGCGCTGATGACACTCCAGGCAAATCCAATAAAACTTTTTGCTGCGCCCGTGACTCACAACTTGGAGCGATCACGCCGACAGAGCGTGGCGTAAAACCGGATTAGCCCCAGGAGATTGAGATGACTGAAGCAAACTTGACTGACGTTGCGACCCTGCGCAGCCGCGCGCGCCAGAACGTCGAAAACGGTGCCGTGACCGAGGGCTATGACGCCGACCGCGAAGAAATCATCCGCCTGCTCAACGGCTCGCTGGCCACTGAGCTGGTGTGTGTGCTGCGCTACAAGCGCCACTACTTCATGGCCAGCGGCGTCAAAGCTGCCGTCGCCGCGCAGGAATTCCTCGAACACGCCACCCAGGAAGCCGAGCACGCCGACAAACTCGCCGAGCGCATCGTGCAGCTGGGCGGCGAGCCGGAATTCAACCCGGACCTGCTGTCGAAGAACTCCCACGCCCAATACGTGGCCGGTAACAGCTTGAAGGAAATGGTCTACGAAGACCTGGTGGCCGAGCGGATCGCGGTGGACAGCTACCGTGAAATCATCCAGTACATCGGTGATAAGGATCCAACCACGCGCCGTCTGTTTGAAGAGATCCTGGCTCAGGAAGAAGAGCATGCGGACGATATGGCCGACATCCTCGAAAGCCTGTAGTCCGAAGCATAAAAATAGGGGGAGCCGGTTAACCGGCTCCCCCTATTTTTACCTGCGATGACCGTTACTCAGTCAGAAACCAAGACAGGGCCATTCCAGCGAAGGAAGACATAGTGAGCAGGTAGGGAACTACTATCCAAAGTTTGAGACTTCTTGGAATACGTTTCACATCCTCAACGAGTACGAGGTATCTCCATTGAAAAAGCCTCGGCATAAGGATTACAGGGGCAATAGCGAAGAGACGTTTCAACTTCCCACCAAACGCTCCGAATCCAAACCTGTATTTGAACGTCACTATGAATGAGCTGAACTTGAGATAGTCTTCAGCCTCTTCAAGCCTTGTATAGATGACATATAAATTTAAGGGAAAGCTCAGCAACATCAACACACCCGACCACATACCGATGGACTCTGGCATCATTCCCCCCCTGAAACTTCATAAAGGCGGGTTCCTATTTGCTCACCCGTGTGGCTTCCTAAAGCACCCACGGCAAGGCCCCCAATGGCCCCACCCACTATGGCGCAGCCTAGCGCACTCGCTCCGGCGGTAGGGATGGCAAAAACCGCTGCACATATGGCAACCCCTGATGCCATGCCTGCGTATCCCCCGTAAGCCGCGCCACCGACTCCGAACACCAACTTCCCTCCCTCAACAAACTTCGCCCGAGTACATTCCTGCTCCCGCCCGGTTGAACACGCCTCCGTTATTTCCAACGCCGTCGCTCCAACATCCAGCGCGATACCGATATAAGTGCCCTTTTTCAACATCTGTGATGCCTTGGCGATGCGCTTGACTGTCTCTTCGTACTTGCGAATTTCACCGTGATGCCAATAGCTTTTAGTCGAAATACCCAACATCTTTTTGATCGACCCTTCATTTTTCAAGCCCGTACCCAAACGAGCCATCCCCGAAAGCTGCCCCTCCAGCTTTGCAAACAACACCCTGCGCTTAGCCAGAAACTCATCCCTCGCGGCCGTTGTGCCCTTGCTCAAGTGCTGCTTATGCAAAGCGTCGATTTCCTGAAGTGTGCTCTCGACAGCCGCAAGATGCTTACTCCAGGCACTGCTGGCACTCCCGACACCGATCGAAGCGTTGGTCATGATGACCTGTAGTAGATCGTAGTTTTTGATCAAAAACTGATCGGTTGCGGAATGCGCCAGCAACGCCTGTTTTATGTTCTGCGCTGAGCGCATCAGTTGCGCTTCTTCAGCGGTGCAAGACGCCGTGCGCGCATCAGGAATGATCACCAACTGCCCTGGCAGTACCACGACATTGCGGATGTGCTGGTTGACGATGTCGAACTTTGTTTGTGTATGGGGGTTAAGAGAAAGGCTGAGCTTGAGCAGTGGATAAGGCTGCGGCCGCTCATTGATAAATGCGTAGGCTCCCTGCATGGATTACACCTCCAAGTGACTGTGGCGGCCGACTATAGGAAGGCAACCCAGGAGGCGTAAGGGGAATCAGGGGCGGTTTTAGCGCTTCAGAAATGAGCTACACAAGACCAGGATCATACTTACGGCACCGTGATAAAAAAGGCGACCCGAGGGTCGCTCTTTCTGACAATTTCGACGATCAACCTTTCACCGTCTTCGGCGCCTTGCCTTCCCTCATCTGCTGCAACAACGGTGCACACTGGTTCGGCGCATCGGCGCTCGGTGCCACCAGCGCCAGCAGGCCCGCTGCCGGGCCGGCGATCACGCCCAGTGCCACCATGCCCGCGCCACGCAGGGCCAGGGGGATGGCTTTCACCCCCGCATTCGGTTTGATAAACGGGCCGTTGACGTACAACGGCGAACGCAGGGAAAACAGGCGGAAGCCCTTGGACTCGGGGGTGATGGTCAGGTCGAGCTGTTCGGTGGCCATGTTGGCGGTGCCATCGATATAGATGATCGCGTTCTCGGTATCGAACACAAACAAGCGCGTGGTCGCCAGGCCGGTCTTGATCCCGAAATCCGCCGCCGCGCAGTTGATCTTCACTTCCTTGTCGCCAAACAGGCGGCCCACCACATAGTTGCCGACGTTGAGCCCGGCAATTTCCATCAGGCCACGGCTGATGGCGCCGTCGTTGATCAGCATCTTCAGGTCACCGTTGGAGGTGCCGAGCAGCGCCGCGACGGAGTTACCGCGCCCGGAAATATCGGCATCGCCGTTGAGTTCACCAAAGCTGGTTTTCATCGGCTCGAAGGTCGGGAACAACTGCTTGAGCTTGAAGTTGCGCGCCGTGAGTTTGGCGCGACCTTCCATCGGCGTGGTACGGCCGTTCAAGCGGATCTGCGCATCCAGCTTGCCGCCGGCTACGCCGAATCGCAGCGGTTCCAGGCTCAGTTCGCCGTCGTTGAGCACCAGGTGGGTGTACAGGTCGTTGAAAGGCAACTCGGCACTGTGCACGATGCGTTTACCGGTGAATTCCACATCGGCATCCATGTCGCGCCAGCGCTCGGTGCGGAACTCTTCCACCGGCAGTACTTTGGTCGCCGGTTGTTTGCTCTCACCGCCACGGGCTTTTTGCTTGGCGTTGGAGTCGGCACCGATCAGGGGGGCGAGGTCGGCCATCAGCAATTGGTTGGACACCAACGCACCGCTGAGCTTGGGACGTGGCTGGCTGGCGACATAGGCGAGGTTGCCGTGAATATCGCTGTTGCCGATCTTGCCGTTGAAGTTTTCGTAGCTGAACGACGCGCCGCTGGCCTCGTGCAACTTGGCGATCAAGTGGCCGTCAGTGGAGTAGGCCGGTGAATCCGGCAGGGTGACGCCGGTCAGCGGGTAGAGGTTACCCAGGCTGCTGCCGGACAGTTTCAGGCGCAGGTCCAGGGCGCCGAGGTTCAAGGGGTCGGTCAAGGTGCCTGCCAGCGCGATGCTGGTATCGGCGATCTTGACCTGGGCTTGCAGCGGAAACGGCTTGGCCGCGTCCTGCAAGGCCAGCAGGCCACCGATCTTGCCGCTGCCGTCGAGCTTCTGGCCGTGGTACTGGCCTTTAACCTTGAGGGCGAACGCATAATCCTGGGGCGCGGAGCCTTTTTCCAGGGCCTTTTTGGCATCGGCGTCGCCGACGATTTCGCCGAACGGGATCGGCTTGCCCAAGGGGTCGATGATCACGTCCAACTGAGTCTTGAGAGTCTGGTCGTCGAGGGTCACGTGGCCCTTGTCGAAACCAATGGCGCCGATGTCCACCACCCAGCTGGAGGGCTCGGCGTCAGGATCCTTGGGGTCGAACTTGAACGTCCAGTTGGCGCGGCCATCGGCCAGGCGCTGCAACTCGGCACTCGGCTCGGTGAGGTCGATACGCGGGATCACCACACGCTGCACCAGCAACGCCAACGGCGAAATGCGCAGCTCGACCTTTTTCAGCGTGACCATCTGCGGTTTTTTCGACCAGTCGGGGTTGCCCAGGGTCAGGTCCTCGGCAATCACATGGGGCCACGGCACCCAGGCGCGCCAACCGCCTTCATCGGGCTCACGCGCCCACACCACCGCCAGGTTGCCGTTGATGGCAAACGGACGATGCAGCTCTTCGGAGACTTTGGCATTGAGCGGGGGCTTGATGCGGTTCCAGTCAAAGAACACCAGGACCAGTACCACCAAAGCGATTAACACAACGAAGCTGGCGCAGCTCCAAGTGACGATTTTACGAGTGCGCGTCATTGCACAGAACTCCTGAATACGACCGGCTGAACCAACACCTGTAGGACAGCTTATAAAACTACGACTGGCAAACCGCCCATGGGTTTAACCCAAACTCCGATTTACCCGTAAAAACCCACTTTCCTGACCGACTCGACAGATTCGATCATCCACGGCGCACCATTGTTACCCAGGTTCGTGTCGAAAATACCCACCTCGGTGCAAAAGCGCGTGCTTGAGAGGCCCGAGCTAGAGCCTCTCTCACGAACAATCAATTCTGTTGATTATTACCATTGTGTTTATGAACTTTTATATCGACTTATCGAGAGTAGCATTAGCTCCGTACCCACTTTATCGCCCTCCCAAGGAGCAACCCATCATGAAACGCCAAGTACTCGCTACCGTCCTGTTATCCATCCTGGCTTCCAGCGCCTTTGCCCTGCCAGCCGCCGAACAGGTCACCCCACAAGTCAAAGCCGACGCCGCTCACTTCAACCAGACCCTGGCCCGCAGCGGTTCGCAAGAAGATGAGAACCGTGACTACGCCAAAGGCGCTGTTGCTGAGAATGGTTCGGAACACGCCAACAAACGCGCCTACACCGAAGGCCTGACCGAAAACGGCCGTGATCGCCTGGAACAGAAAGGCCTGGTTGAAGGTGGTGCGGAACAAGTCAACGAACGTGCCTACACTGAAGGTGTTGCCGAAGGTGGCCGTGATCGTCTGGAACAGAAAGGCCTGGTTGAAGGCGGTGCGGAACAAGCCAACGAACGTGCCTACACTGAAGGTGTTGCCGAAGGTGGTGCCGATCGCCTGCAAGAACTGCATCAAGCTCAGAGCTAACCCGTGGTGGCCCAGAAAAAAGCCCGATCTGCCGATCGGGCTTTTGACTTTTTGTAGAGCCTGTCACGCAACACTCCCCCATATCCCCCGCCAAGTTCGACGTCAGCGAAGCTGTTTTGCTAGAGTGCGTCGCTGTACTTGCCGACAAAGCCCGCCCGCCCATGCTGCCCCGCGCCGAACAGAAGCAACAGACCCGCCTCGCCCTGATGGACGCCGCCCGCCATCTGATGGAGTGTGGCCGTGGGTTTGGCAGCCTGAGCCTGCGTGAAGTGGCCAAAACCGCAGGCATTGTCCCCACCGGTTTCTATCGCCACTTTGCCGATATGGACCAGCTAGGGCTTGTATTGGTGAGTGAGGTGGGCCAGACCTTTCGCGCCACCATTCGCCTGGTGCGCCACAACGAATTCGTGATGGGCGGCATTATCGATGCCTCAGTGCGGATTTTTCTCGATGTGGTTTCGGCCAACCGCTCGCAATTCCTGTTCCTGGCGCGCGAGCAATACGGCGGTTGCCTGGCCGTACGCCAAGCCATCGGCGCCTTGCGCGAAGACATCACGCGCGACCTGGCCGCCGACCTGACCCTGATGCCCAAGTTGCAGCACCTGGACGCCGAAGGCCTGCACGTAATGGCCGACCTGATCGTCAAAAGCGTGTTCGCCACCCTTCCCGATATCATCGACCCACCGGCCCAGGCCTTGCCTGCCCACCTCACGCCCCAGGCGAAAATCACCCAGCAACTGCGCTTTATCTTTATTGGCCTCAAGCATTGGCAAGGTCTGGGCAGTACGGAGTAAGCCGGTCAACCCGCAGAGTGAAAGCGCTTGGCGGTGTTGTAGTTTTTGTTCCAATAGCGATTGCTCAGTGAATCGATTCGCACCTTCTTGCCGGAACGTGGGGAATGAATGAACTTACCCTCGCCTATATAAAGGCCGACATGGCTGACCTGACCGCGCCCGTTACCGTTGAAGAACACCGCATCCCCAGGTTTGAGCGCACTACGCTTGATCGTCTTGGCGTTTGAACGGTGCATTGCCGCCGTGGTGCGGGGTATACGGATATTGGCTTCGGTCTTGAACAGGTAGACCAGCAAGCTGCTGCAGTCGAAGCCCTGCTCCACGGTGCTCCCACCCCATTTATACGAGGTGCCCAGCAATTCATGGGCACGGTCAATCACATTGTCGATTGCTGGCCGCTGTTCCAGCAATTGCAGGGGCGTCGCGATTGCAATAGGGGCTGTCGCGCGCTGTTGGATATTGGCCGATGAGGAGGGAGTGACCAGGTAAAGACTGATAATGAATAAACACACAATTGATTTAAACATAATGGAACTCGCCGTGGTTTTTTAGCACAGGGCGAATCCTAATGATCCGTCACGTAAGCAGGTGAACTCCAAATCCTGAGATCCGGTAGGACAAATCTGAAATTTCACCGTACGAAAAGGATGGAAGGCACTTCATGCAATAAACATCACCCCCCTCAACTAAAAACGCCCCATTTCAGCGCTGCAAACAAGACATCGCACCAACTTGAATCACTCAAACCACTCGCGAACGCCCCATTCGGTGGCACATCCACGCGCGCCGACAGAGAATTCCTACGCCTATACGTGATTGGCAAGCCCCTTGCTCTAGCACTTCCATCGCTCATAGCTGGAAGCTTCCTGATGCTGGTGATCCACCGCCGAATCGCCCCCCAAGCCCTCTGGGCCGCTGAGCTGCTGCTGAACTTCGAAGCACGCAGCAAGAGCCGCCTGCGCTGTTTCAGTGCCGAGGGTGAAGACGTCGGCCTGTTCCTGGAGCGCGGCCAGCCGCCGTTGCACGATGGCGAATTCCTACAAGCTGAAGACGGACGTGTCGTACGCGTGTGCGCCCGGCCTGAACAGCTGCTGCACGTCACCTGCAGCAATGCCTTTGAACTGACCCGTGCCGCCTATCACCTCGGCAACCGCCATGTGGCCTTGCAAGTGGGGGATGGCTGGTTGCGCCTGCTCGATGACTACGTGCTCAAGGCCATGCTTGAGCAACTGGGTGCCCACACCGAAACCATCGAGGCGCCGTTCCAACCGGAACACGGCGCCTATGGCGGCGGCCACCATCACTCCCGTCATGGCGATGAAGATTTCAACTACCCGCCCAAGCTGCATCAATTCGGCGTGCGTCTATGAACCCAGCCTGGGCGCTGCTGCGTCTGGCCAGTCCGCAATTGCCGATTGGCGGCTACAGCTATTCCCAAGGCTTGGAAATGGCCGTGGAGAACGGCCGCGTCAACGATGCCGCCAGCGCTCGCCGCTGGATCAGCGACCAATTGCTGCTGAACCTCGCGCGCTTCGAAGCCCCACTGTTGCTCGCCCACTGTCGCGCCGCCGCCGAGCAGGAGTGGTCAGCGTTGGCACAACTGTGCGACGCCCATCAAGCCAGCCGCGAAACCCGAGAGCTGTATCAGGAGAGCCGGCAGATGGGCTATTCCCTGCAACAGCTGCTCAATGGCCTGCCGGAACTGGACAACGTCGCCCGCGCCTTTCTTGAGCAACGCCGCGAACCGCACTTGGCCCTGGGTTGGGCACTGGCCGCACGTGCCTGGGCCATCAGCGCCGACGACGCCCTCGCCGCCTGGCTCTGGAGCTGGCTGGAGAACCAATTGGCGGTGCTGATGAAAACCCTGCCCTTGGGCCAGCAAGCCGCGCAACGCCTGACCAGCGAGCTGCTGCCACTGCTGCAACAAGCCCAGCAGGACGCCGTCCGCATCGACCCCCACCATTTCGGCAGCGCCGCCTTTGGCCTGTCCCTGGCGAGCATGGCCCACGAGCGCCAGTACAGCCGCCTGTTCCGTTCCTAGGGCTTTAAATTTTGGGCCTTTTATTTTGGAGAGTCAGATGAACACACAACCCCTGCGCGTCGGTATCGGCGGCCCGGTCGGCTCCGGCAAGACCGCCCTGACCCTGGCCCTGTGCCTCGCGCTGCGCGATCGCTACAACCTGGCGGTGGTCACCAACGACATCTACACCCGCGAAGATGCCGACTTCCTGGTGCGCAACCAAGCCCTGGCGCCGGAGCGCATCATTGGCGTGGAAACCGGCGGCTGCCCGCACACGGCGATTCGCGAAGACGCCTCGATCAACCTGGAAGCGGTGGACCAACTCAACCGCCGCTTTCCCGGCCTGGACCTGATTCTGGTGGAGTCCGGCGGCGACAACCTCTCGGCCACCTTCAGCCCGGAGCTGTCGGACCTGACCATCTATGTGATCGATGTGTCCGCCGGCGACAAGCTGCCGCGCAAGGGTGGGCCTGGTATTTGCAAATCCGACCTGCTGGTGATCAACAAGATCGACCTCGCGCCGCTGGTGGGCGCCTCGCTGGAGCTGATGAACAGCGACACCCAGCGCATGCGCAACGGCAAACCCTTTGTGTTCAGCAACCAGAAAACCGGGGTCGGCCTGGAAGAAATCGTCGCCTTTATCGAACGCCAAGGCCTGCTGACCGCCGCCTGATCAACCCATAAGGAACCTGTTTATGAGCCTCAATAAACTCCTCGCAGCCGCCGCCCTGCTGCTCGCACCTGCCCTGGCCTTCGCTCACCCTGGCCACGGCGACAACGGCCTGGTGGCCGGTATCAGCCACCCGCTGGGCGGCCTCGACCACCTGCTGGCCATGGTTGCGGTCGGCCTGTGGGCCGCCCAACAAAAGGGCGCCGCGCGCTGGGCCCTGCCGTGCACCTTTGTCGGCACCATGCTGATGGGCGGCGTGCTGGGTTTTGAAGGGCTGCAATTGCCCGCGCTGGAAAGCGGGATTGCCGCCTCGGTGCTGGCCCTGGGCCTGGCGGTAGCTCTGGCGGTGCGTCCGCCGTTGTTCATGGCCATGGGTGCGACGGCGTTGTTTGCGTTGTTCCACGGTGTGGCCCATGGCTTGGAGCTGCCGGACATGTCGAGCCCTTGGGCGTATGCCGCAGGGTTTGTCGGCGCGACCGCAGCACTGCACGCTGCCGGCTATGCGCTGGTGCGCTGGCTGCCGGCCGCGGCGGCGCCGTTGGTACGGATTGCCGGGGCGGCTTCGGCGGCGACTGGGGTGTGGCTGCTCGCCAGCTAAACGTCGCAAGCTACAAGCGGCAAGTAAAAGCCGAACCGCTCTTACTTGCAGCTTGCAGCTCACAACTTAACGCTGCCCCTCTGCTACCATGCGCGCCTACGCCCCTGCCGTGACGACGCCAGCCGATGCCCATCGCTCCAAGCTCCGCCCCTCAGCCTTCATTGAATGCCGTGCTCACGCACTTCCACACCCTGATCGTGCCGCTCTGGCAGGGCACTGGCTGGAATGCCGAATTGGCGTTGCCCTATGAGGCGCTGGACGCCGATCACCGCCCACTGCCCCCGCAACGCTACCGCGCCATGGCCTGCGCGCGGCAGTTGTACCTGTTCGCCAGCCTGATCGGCGAACCAGGAGCGGCCTTCGCTGAAGAGCGCGCAGCAGTGCTGTTCCGCTCCCTGCAACGGCATTTCCACGATGCCGAACACGGCGGCTGGTTCTACAGCATCGACCCCGCCGGCCAGCCGCTGGACAAGCGCAAAGACCTCTACACCCACGCGTTCATCATCTTTGCCTGCGCCCATTACTGGGCCAAGGTGCGTGAGCCGCTGGTGGAATCGGTGCTCAACGCCGCGCTGGAAGTGGTCGCCCAACGCTTCGCCACCGAGGATGGCCTGTACGAGGCCGTGCTGGAACGCAACTGGTCATCCCTCACGTCCGGCCCGCTGCAAAACCCGTTGATGCACCTGGCCGAAGGTTTCCTCGCCACCCTCGCGGTGCGCGAGGATGCCCCTGTGCAAGCGGCCCTGCTGGCCTTGGCGACGGCCATGCAGCAGCGTTTCATCGACCGCCCGCACGGCGTGATGATGGAAAAACCGCTGGGCGCTGTGGATAACTGGTTTGAGCCGGGGCACCAGTTCGAGTGGTTCTTTTTGCTCGAATCGTCGCCTGTGCTGCGCGGCACGCCGCTGCATGCGTCGCTGACGCGGGCGTTTGCCTACGCAGAACTCAAGGGAGTGGATAACGCGACCGGGGCGGTCAGCGGCATGTTGGCACTCGACGGTACCGTGCGCGACGGCACGCAGCGTATCTGGGCCCAGGCGGAATACCTGCGGGCACTGACCTTGCGGCCTGACAGCGAAGCAGTATTGCAACGCCAATTGCTGGCGCTGCAAAATAATTTCCTGCACGACAAAGGCTGGCACGAATGCCTGGACGCCAACGGCGCCGTGAGCCGACGGGATATGCCGTCGACCACGCCTTATCATTTAGCGACGTGCTATCAAGGTCTGATCCAGCATCTCGGGTGACCTTCAGGGACTGATCGGGGGCAAGCCTTACCTGGCCCCACGCTCAATCGCAAACCCAGCCCAGGTCTGGCTCACCGGCATCAACTCCAAACGGTTGATGTTGACGTGCGCCGGTGTGTTGAGCACCCAGAAGATGGTGTCGGCAATGTCCTGCGGCTGGATCGGCTCGGCGCCGGCGTAGGTGGCGTCGTAGCGCGCCTGGTCACCGCCGAAGCGCACCAGGGAGAACTCGCTTTCGCACAGGCCCGGCTCGATGTTGGTCACACGTACGCCTGTGCCCTGCAGGTCGCAGCGCAGGTTCAGGGAGAACTGCTTCACGAATGCCTTGGAACCGCCATACACATGGCTGCCCGGGTACGGGTAGCTGCCGGCGATGGACCCCAGGTTGATGATCCCGGCGCCACGGCCGTGAGCGATCAGGCGCGGCAGCAGCAGGCTGGTGGTGGTCAGCAGGCCTTTGATGTTGGTGTCGACCATGGTTTCCCAATCGTCGAGGTCGCACTTGGGCGCAGGGTCGGTGCCCACGGCCAGGCCGGCGTTGTTGATCAGCCCGCGCAAGGTGGCGAACGATGGCGGCAGGTTGGCGATCGCCTCTTCCATGCCTTTGCGATCCCGTACGTCCACCACCAGCCCGTGCACTTCGGTCTGCTTGGAAAGCTCTTCGACCAGCGCATTCAAACGCTCGGCACGACGACCGGTGAGCACCAGTTTCCAGCCGGCTTCGGCAAACCGACGGGCGCAGGCTTCGCCGAAACCTGAGGTGGCGCCAGTAATAAACAGCGTGTTGGACATGGTGTTCTCCTTGCGGGCATCGGGAAAAAAATCAGCCAGCAGAATGCCCTTACGCCGCAGTTGCGGCAACCGCTATGCACATAACTTCACGCACGCCTGGTCATTTTTTAACCACCACGAACAACGCCTTATAAACCGTGGCTTGCAGCTATGTGCGCGCAGGTTATCCACAGCTGCGCCCACAGTCTTTGGGGGCAAGTGCAAAACGCTTCAGACCACTGTGTACAAGGCTTCCAGGCGATTTTAGAAAGTTTTTTGCTTGACCTTGGTCAGGCCGTATGTAGGCCTATCGGCAGTGAGGAAATCAGGACGATGGCTCCAGGCCAGTCATTACGGCCTCTGCGGACGTCTTTCCAGAGTTTAGTCACAGACTTATCCACAGGCAGAAGAGACATGTTTCGGTCACATACCTGTGTCTTTAAACAGGTTGACAAACCCCTCGACAGGTCACCAAAAAGCAGCTGCTCAAAAAACAACCGCAACGCTGAAAGCCACGGAATTAAAGGCTTTCAGCCAGCTACTCCCACGTTACCCACAGCCGGTTCCACAGTGGATGGGGACAAGTCAAAACTGTGACAAAACAGGGATTTGCGGCGGCTATATGTCGCGCTTTGGAGGGTGGCTGGATTTGTTTTCCACAATTTGGTGGAGAGCTTGTGGACAGTACAAAACCAAATGTGGGAGGGGCGGTGCGACGACTCGACTTGCCCCCGATGGCGGTGGGTCAGCATCAGATGTACTGACTGACACTCCGCTATCGGGGGCAAGTCGAGTCGTCGCACCGCCCCTCCCACAGGGGTACTGCGTCGTTATTTAGATCAGTGGCCGCCGAGGTAGGCGTTGCGCACTTCCTCGTTCACCAGCAGCTCCTTGCCGGTGCCTGTGAGGCGAATCTCACCGTTGACCATCACATACGCCCGGTCCGACAAACGCAGCGCGTGGTTGGCGTTCTGCTCGACCAGGAAGATGGTCATCCCGGTGGAGGCCAGCTCGCGCAGGGTAGAAAAGATCTGCTTCACCACAATCGGCGCCAACCCCAGGCTCGGCTCATCCAACAGCAACAGCTTGGGCCGGCTCATCAGCGCGCGGGCGATGGCGAGCATTTGCTGCTCGCCACCCGACATGGTCATGGCGCGCTGGTTACGCCGCTCCTTAAGCCGTGGGAACAGCTCGAACATGCGCTGCATGTCCTCGCTGGCGAACTTGTCACCAATCGGGATGGTGCCCATCAGCAGGTTTTCCTCGACGGTCATGTCGGGGAACACCCGCCGCCCTTCCGGCGACTGCGCAATGCCGTTGGAGGCGATGTAGTGGGACGACTTGTGGGTAATGTCGACGCCGTTGTAGAGGATCTGCCCCGACTCGGCCCGTGGCTGGCCGAAGATCGACATCAGCAGCGTGGATTTACCCGCGCCGTTGGAGCCGATCAGGCTGACGGTTTCGCCTTCATTGATGTGCAGCGAGACTTTTTTCAGGGCCTGGATCGGGCCGTAGAACACGTCCAGGTCCTTCATTTCGAGGATAGGTGCACTCATACCAGCTCCTCTTCGTCCGCGCCCAGGTAGGCGGCAATCACTTTCGGGTCGTTGCGGATCGCTTCCGGCCCGCCTTCGGCGATCACGTTGCCGTGGTCCAGCACCACAATGTGGTCGGAAATACTCATCACCATGCCCATGTCGTGTTCGATCAGCACCACCGTCAGGTCGTGTTCGTCGCGCAACAGGCGAATCATCGCGCTGAGGGCTTCGGTTTCCTGGGGATTGAGGCCGGCAGCGGGCTCGTCCAGGCAGATGATCTGCGGCCGCGTGCACATGGCGCGGGCGATTTCCAGGCGGCGCTGTTGGCCGTAGGAAAGCTCGCCGGCCAGGCGGTTGGCGCAGTCCACCAGGTCCACCACTTCGAGCCAGTAGAACGCGTGGTCGAGCGCATCGCTTTCGGCCTTGCGGTAGCCCTTGGTGTTGAGGATGCCCGCCAACATGTTGCGGTTGACCCACATGTGCTGGGCCACCAGCAGGTTTTCCAGCACCGACATTTCCTTGAACAGGCGAATGTTCTGGAAAGTTCGCGCCAGGCCGGCGCGGTTAACCAGGTGGGTGCCGCCGAACATCTTGTAGTACACCCGGCTCAAGAAGCTTTTTGGCGACACGAAATCGATCGCCTTGAAGCGCTCGCCAAGCAGCTGGATCACGTTGGTCTGCTTGCCGCGAATGTTCAGTTCGATCTTGCCGCCGCTGGCTTTGTAGAAGCCGGTGAGGCAGTTGAACACGGTGGTCTTGCCCGCGCCGTTGGGGCCGATCAGGGCGAAGATCGAGTTGCGTTCGACCTTGAGGCTCACATCGCTCAAGGCCTTGATGCCACCGAAGTGCATCATCAGGTGTTCTACGCAGAGGACGACTTCCTTGCTCATGGCGCCACTCCTTTACGTGGGGTCACACCGGTACGGCTGATCCGGATCAGGCCGCGCGGTCGCCAGATCATCATCACCACCATCAACACGCCAAACAGCAGCACGCGGTATTCGCTGAAGCTGCGCAGCAGTTCAGGCGCGACGGTCAATACAAACGCCGCGATCACCACGCCGACCGTCGAGCCCATGCCGCCCAACACCACGATGGCCAGGATCAGCGCCGACTCGAAGAAGGTGAACGACGACGGGTTGACGAAGCCTTGATAACTGGCAAAGAACACCCCGGCCAAACCGGCAGTTGACGCGCCGATAGTGAAGGCCGAGAGCTTGACCAGCACGTGGTTCAGGCCCATGGAGCGGCAGGCGATCTCATCTTCGCGCAACGCTTCCCAGGCCCGGCCGACCGGCATGCGAGTCAGGCGGTGCTTGATGTACAGCACGGCCAGCACCACCAGGAACAGCACGATGTAGATGAACATGAACTTGATGTTGGGGTTGTAATCGATGCCGAAGAACTCGTGGAACGGAATCCCACCCTCCTTTGCCTTGCGCCCGAACTCCAGGCCCAGGAACGTTGGCGAAGGCACCGGCATACCGTTCGGGCCGCCGGTGAACGACAGCCAGTTATTGAGGACCAGGCGAATGATTTCACCGAAGCCGAGGGTCACGATGGCCAGGTAGTCACCGTGCATTCGCAGTACCGGGAAGCCGAGTATGCACCCCGCCAGCGCCGCCGCGATGGCTGCCAGCGGCAACACGCTCCAGAAGCCCAGGCCGAGGTATTGATAACCCAGCGCCAGGCCGTAGGCACCGATGGCGTAGAACGCCACGTAACCCAGGTCGAGCAGCCCGGCCAGGCCGACCACGATGTTCAGGCCCAGGCCCAGCAACACGTAGATCAGCCCGAGGATCACCACGGTCAGCAGGTACTTGTTGGCGAAGATCGGGAACACGATGGCGATCACGATCAGTGCCGGGATGATCCAGCGCAGCCGCGACTTGTAGTCCGGTGGCAGCACATGCACGCCGGAGCCGCTGCTTTCGAAGCCCTGCAGAATCTTCAGGCCCTTGGGGGTTTGCAGGAACAGGCTGAGGGCAAAGCGCCCGGCCATCACGATGGCGACCAACGTGGCGACGCGCGCAGGCTCCAGGTTGAAGCTGTAGCCGTCAAGGACTACGCCGACGATCGGACCGAACACGATCAGCGAAATAAGGCCGGCGAGGACCGTATCGACCACACTTTTCTTGATATCGATGGGTTTGGCAGCAGACATGTTTACACCTTCGCCACAAGTGGGCGACCAAGCAGGCCCTGAGGACGGAAAATCAGAATCACCACCAGCAGGGAGAAACTGAACACGTCTTTGTAGTCAGAGTTGATCAACCCCGAGAACAACGACTCGGAAATACCCAGGATGATCCCGCCCAGCATCGCCCCAGGCAGGGAGCCGATGCCGCCGAGTACCGCTGCGGTAAACGCCTTGATGCCGATGATGAAGCCGGCGTAGAAGTCGAACGTGCCGTAGTTGAGGGTAATCAGCACGCCGGCCAGGGCCGCCATGGCGGCACCGATGACAAACACGTAGGAGATGACGCGGTCGGTGTTGATCCCCAGGATCGAGGCCATCTTGCGGTCTTGCTGGGTGGCGCGGCACATGCGGCCGAGCTTGGTGTACTTGATGATGTAGGTGAGCAACGCCATGCCGGCAAACGCCGCCACGAGGATGAAGATCTTGGTGTACGTGAGCTGGACGAACCCACTGCCGATATCGACGCGCCAGGCGCCGGCCAGCAGGGTTGGAATGCCTTGTTGTTTCGCGCCCTGGGCGATCTGCGCGTAGTTCTGCAGGATCAGGGAGATCCCGATGGCGCTGATCAGCGGAGCCAGTCGGGTGGAGTTGCGCAGCGGTTTGTAGGCGACCCGTTCGATAACCCAACCGTACACGCCGGTGACGACCACGGTGAAGATCAGGGTGCCGAGAATGAGCAGCGGGAAGGATTCGATGCCGAAGTAAGCCAGCAGTGCCAGACTGATCGCCGCGAGGTAAGCGGAAATCATATAAACCTCGCCGTGGGCGAAGTTGATCATGCCAATGATGCCATAGACCATTGTGTAGCCGATGGCGATCAGGCCATAGACCGACCCGAGGGTCAGGCCATTGACCAGTTGCTGCAGGAAAATACCATCCATAACGCAATCTCACGCGGTGAGCACCTGCACACCAGTAGGTGTGCGGCGCTTCTGGAGGAAAAGACAGATCTCAATAACAACACGGGTCCCAATGTGGGAGGGGGCTTGCCCCCGATAGCGGTGTGTCAGTCAACAATTGTTCATCTGACCCACCGCATCGGGAGCAAGCCCCCTCCCACATGGATTACTTCTGCTTTTCCAACTGGTGGTATTTGCCGTCTTTATCCCACTGGTAAACCACGTAGTCGGAGACTTTCAGGTCGCCTTTCGCGTCCCAGGTCTTCTCGCCCATCACGGTTTTGACCGGGTGCGCTTTCAGCCATTTGGCTGCGTCTTCGCCCTTGTTGGACTTGGCGCCGTTGAAGCCGGCGGCCAGGGCCTGCAGCGAGGCGTAGGCGTACAGGGTGTAGCCTTCTGGTTCATAGCCGGCCTTGCGGAACTCCTCCACCACGGCCTTGCTGTCTGGCAGCAGGCGTGGGTCGGCGCCGAAGGTCATGTACACGCCGTCGACGTATTGCGCGCCGCCAGCGGTGGCCACCAGTTCATCGGTCACCACGCCGTCATCGGACATGAACTTCACGTCTTTGAGACCAGCTTCACGAATCTGGCGAACCAGCGGACCGGCTTCCGGGTGCAGGCCGCCGAAGTACACCACGTCGGCGCCCAGGGAGCGGATTTTGGTGACCAAGGCGCTGAAGTCTTTCTCGCCACGGGTCAGGCCTTCTTCCAGCACCGGCTTGACGCCGCGCTTGGTCAACTGGGCGGAGGTGGCATCGGCCAGGCCTTTGCCGTAGGTGTCCTTGTCGTTGATGACGGCGACTTTCTTGCCCTTGAGCACGTCGACGATGTAATCGCCGGCGACGATGCCTTGCTGGTCGTCACGGCCGCACATACGGAACATGGCGCCCAGGCCACGCTCGGTCACTGCTGGGTTAGTGGAGCCTGGGGTGATCGCGATAATGCCCGCTTCGTCGTAGACCTCGGAGGCCGGGATGGTGTTCGACGAGCAGAAGTGCCCGACCACGCCGATCACTTTGTCCTGATCCGCCAAGCGGTTGGCCACGGCCACGGCCTGCTTGGGTTCGCAGGCGTCGTCGCCGGCCACCAGTACGACTTTCTCGCCGTTAATCCCGCCGGCCTTGTTGATCACCTCGGCTGCCGCCTGGGCACCCTTCATGTACTGCTCACCGAAAGAGGCGTTGGCGCCCGTCATGGGCCCCGCTACGCCAATCTTCACATCAGCTTGAACAAACGTAGAAACACCCAGCGCCGTTGCAACGGCGAGGGCCAGAAAACCTTTCTTGTAAAACGTCTGGGACATGAGTGGTGCTCCGATATTTTTGATTTTTGGCACGACAACTTGCATTCAAACCTTTCACTGAAAGCTCAGAGCAAGCGTCGTGCCAGTACGTTTTTATTCTTCAAAAAGACACGGTGTCATTGTTATTACAGGCCTTTCGACTCCGCTCGCCAGGACGTGCAACCCCCTGGCATCAATAGGTGCAACCCAATGACCAAAAAAGTACAACCCTGGCGGGTCGCACCTGCAACCAAAGCAATAAACGATAGTTCCTACAGCTGTAACAGACTGCGTAACGGAACTGCACATTTACAGTGCGCGACTGCTACGACCTGCACCAATACAGATTAGTAGCCGGCGAAGAAAATGCAGGCTTCTGAGCGGTATTTCGCTGATCAGATCACGATCCTCAGGCATTGCCCGGCGTGATAGAGCGAAAATCCGGCTTCATACAGGCAACTGCGCAGCCCAACCCCCGCCAGCGGTTGCATGGGTGCAAACGGAATCGGCAACGCCTGGGGATTCTGGTGACACAAATAGTCGGCAAACGCCTTGCCGACCACGCTGCCGGTGGTCACGCCACGCCCGTTATAGCCGGTTACCGCAACCAGGCCGGGGGCTGGCTCGAACAGGCGCATCAGGTGATCGGGGGTGAAGGCGATGCAGCCGGTCCAGGTGAACTCCCATTGCACCGACTTGAGGTACGGGAAGTAGTGCTGCTGCACCCGATCAGCCCACGCCTTGAGGAACCACGCCGGTTTCTGGTTGCCGTTGCCCAGGCTGCCGAGCAGCAGGCGGCCATCGGCATCGCGGCGGATGCTGCTCAACACTTGGCGTGTGTCCCATGAGCCTTGGCCGCCGGGCAGAATCTGCTCGGCGGCGGCGTCGGCCAGCGGCGCGGAGGCGACCTGGTAGTAGTAGCCGGGGAAAAAATTGCGCCGCAGCTCGGTCCACTCACCTTCGGTGTAGGCATTGGAGGCGATCACCACCTGTGCAGCCTGCACAGCGCCCTGGGCGGACTGTACCGACCAGTGTGACCCCTGGCGTTCAAGCCGGGTGACCGGGGAATGGTCGAACAACTGCCCACCAAGGCCTACGGCGGCATTCGCCAGACCACTGGTGTAGGCCATCGGGTTCAAGGTGCCGGCACGCCGATCCAGCAAGGCGGCGGCGATTTTCTTCGTGCCGGTGGCGTGCTCGCAGGCTTGGCCGGTGAGCAATTGCACCGGCGCGCCGCGGCGCTTCCACTGTTCTTCACGACTGCGCAAATCCGCCTCGCCACGGGCGTTATGCGCCATGTGCAGGGTGCCCTCGCGGCGTAATTGGCAATCGATGTTGTATTTGTCGATCAGGCTGAACACCAGCGACGGTGCCGCGCCGAGCATGCGGTTGAGCTGGCTGCCCACCGCTTCGCCGAAACCGGCTTCGATCTCGTCCGGGGGGATCCACAGGCCGGCATTCACCAACCCGACATTGCGCCCCGAACCACCGTGGCCGGTGTGATGGGCCTCCAGGACGGCAACGCTTTTACCCTGTTCCAGCAAATGAATGGCGGCCGACAATCCGGTGATGCCGGCGCCGATCACGCACACATCCACCTTGACCTCGCCCTTGAGCGCGGCGCGATCGGGCCGGCCAGGGGTGAGGTGTTCCCACAAACATGTTTCGCGTAGTGCCATTGCCAGACTCCGGTGAGACCCAACAAACATCTGTTCCGAACAGCAAAGAGGTCATCTGTGGGAGGGGGCTTGCTCCCGATAGCGGTGAATCAGGTTCAAATGTGTTAACTGACACATCGCTATCGGGAGCAAGCCCCCTCCCACAGGTTTAATGGTGTTTCGACAGGAAATCAGTCGAAGGTAATGCCCTGGGCCAGCGGCAACTCCAGCGAGTAGTTCACGGTGTTGGTCTGGCGGCGCATATACCCGCGCCATGCATCCGAACCCGACTCACGACCGCCACCGGTCTCTTTCTCACCGCCAAACGCGCCGCCAATCTCCGCGCCGCTCGGGCCGATGTTGACGTTGGCGATCCCGCAATCACTGCCCACCGCCGACATGAACTGCTCGGCTTCACGCACATCAGTGGTGAAGATGCACGAGGACAGGCCTTGGGGCACGGCGTTGTTCAGGCGCAGGGCTTCGGCGAAGTCCTTGTAGCCGACGACATACAGAATCGGTGCGAAGGTTTCGGTGCACACCACATCGCTCTGCTCAGGCATTTCGACAATGGCCGGCGACACGTAGTAGGCGTTGGGGAACTTGTCTTCCAGCTGGCGCTTGCCGCCGAACACCTTGCCGCCTTCGCTCAAGGCCTGCTCCAGGGCGTCCTGCATGTTGTCGAAGCCCTGCTTGTCGATCAGCGGGCCGATCAGGTTGCCTTCCAGCGGGTGGCCGATGCGCACTTTGGAATAGGCGGCCTTGAGGCGGGTGACGATTTCTTCCTTGACCGACTCGTGGGCAATCAGCCGGCGCAGGGTGGTGCAGCGCTGGCCGGCGGTGCCGACGGCGCTGAACAGGATGGCGCGTACGGCCATGTCCAGGTCGGCGCTCGGGCCGAGGATCATCGCATTGTTGCCGCCCAGTTCGAGGATGCTGCGGGCGAAACGCGCGGCAACTTTCGGCGCTACTTCGCGGCCCATGCGGGTGCTGCCGGTGGCGCTGATCAGCGCCACGCGTGGGTCATCCACCAGCGCAGCGCCGGCATCGCGGCCGCCGATGATCACCTGGCTCAGGTACTCGGGGGCGCCGTCGAATTTCTTCAGCACGCGCTCGAACAGCGCCTGGCAGGCCAGGGCCGTGAGTGGGGTCTTTTCCGACGGTTTCCAGATCACCGCATTACCGCACACCAGGGCCAGGGTGGTGTTCCACGCCCACACCGCCACCGGGAAGTTAAAGGCGCTGATCACCCCGACCACGCCCAGCGGGTGCCAGGTTTCACGCATATGGTGGCCCGGACGCTCGGAGGCGATGGTCAAGCCGTACAGCTGGCGGGACAGGCCCACGGCGAAGTCGCAGATGTCGATCATTTCCTGCACTTCACCCAAGCCTTCCTGGGTGATCTTGCCGGCTTCCCAGGACACCAGCTCGCCCAGATCAACCTTGTATTCGCGCAGTACATCACCCAACTGGCGCACCAACTCGCCGCGACGCGGTGCCGGCACTTTGCGCCAAGCCTCGAATGCATGCTCGGCGCGACTGACCTGTTGCTCCACCTCGGCGGCACCCTCCCAGTGCACACTGCCGATACGGCTGCCATCAATCGGCGAATGCACGGGTTGTTTACCCGCCTGGTATAGCGCAGGGTTTACCCCGAGACGATCAAGCAATGCGGCAACCATGGGTCACTCCTTCAATCTGCAAACAAAAAATCGCACCGTGTCACGCACGGCGATCCAGGCCTTATTTGTAGCTGGCCCAAGACTTGCCAACAAACGACGATTAGGCGAGATATCATTCCGTTTATTCATGCAAAGAATAAAAAGAGGCGTGCCGTGCTGAACAAAAGACATTTGCCCTCGATCACCGCCTTGCAGTGTTTCGAGGCCGCCACCCGCCACCTGAGCTTCACCCGCGCCGCCGAGGAGCTGAACCTCACGCAAAGCGCCGTGAGCAAACAGGTCGCGCAGCTGGAAGAACTGCTCCAGCACCTGCTGTTCCGCCGCGTACGCCGGCGCTTGCAGATGACACCGGCGGGCGACCTGTACCTGGTGGAAGTGCGCAAGATTCTCACGCAGGTGGAGATGTCGACCCACTACCTGCGCTCCTACGGCGGCGAGACCGAAGTGTTGCGCGTGTCCACGCCCTACACGTTTGGCGCGCGCTGGCTGGTGCCACGCCTCAAGGGCTGGCGCCTGCGCCACCCGCAGATCCACTTGGACCTGTGCAACGAACAGGAGCCGGACGAACTGCTGCAAGGCAAGGCCGACATGGCCTTCTACTTCGGCCAGGGCTCGCGCCCCGGCACCGAGAGCCTGAAGCTGTTCAGCGAAGAGCTGGTGCCGGTATGCGCCCCAGAAAGCCTGCCGGCGCAGCCGTTCACCGACCCCACGCAACTGAGCGACCTGGTGCTGCTGCAAAACGCCTCGCGCCCCCAGGGCTGGCACGACTGGTTTGCCGACCAGGGTTATCACACCGAGCACAGCTACCACGGGCCACGTTTCGACACCTTTTATATGTGCATTCGTGCGGCGCAGGTGGGGTGTGGTGTGGCACTGCTGCCGCGCTTCCTGGTGGAGGAGGAACTGGCCGACGGCAAGCTGGTGATCCCGTGGCAGCATGCGATGCCGAGCCAGGATGCGTATTACCTGGCGTATCCCGAGCATTCGGCAGAGGTGCCCAAGGTGCGGGAGTTTGTGAAGTGGATGATGGAGCAGGTTCTTTAGTGCCTGGAATACCGCTATCGGGAGCAAGCCCCCTCCCACATTTGAAATGCATTCCACGTGTGGGAGGGGGCTTGCTCCCGATGAGGCCAGTGGCCTAACCGAAAAAAATCACTGGCAAAACCCCACAGGTCTATGCGCCACTAGCCCCCTTCCTTAATTGTGCGTAAAGGTCGGCACCCATCGCCGACCCGTCTGGAGATTCCCGTTATGAGCGAGAGTGTGTTTGCCGATCGCATCGTGCAGAACTTGCTCGACACCGACTTCTACAAGCTGACCATGATGCAGGCGGTGCTGCACAACTACCCCAATGTGGAAGTTGAATGGGAGTTTCGTTGCCGTAACAGCGAAGACCTGCGCCCGTACCTGGCGGAGATCCGCTACCAGATCGAGCGCCTTGCCGAACTGAGCCTGAGCCCGGACCAACTGGGGTTCCTGGAACGCATCAGCTTTATGAAGCCGGACTTCCTGCGCTTCCTCGGGCTGTTTCGCTTCAACCTGCGCTATGTGCAGACCGGCATCGAGAACGGCGAGCTGTTTATCCGCCTGCGCGGGCCGTGGCTGCATGTGATCCTGTTTGAGGTGCCGATGCTGGCCATCGTCAGCGAAGTGCGTAACCGCTACCGCTACCAGACCGTGATCCTCGAACAGGCCCGCGAGCAGCTGTACCGCAAGTTCGACTGGCTGACGGCCAACGCCAGCAGCGAAGAGCTGTCCGAGCTGCAAGTGGCCGACTTCGGCACGCGCCGACGCTTCTCATACCGCGTGCAGGAAGAAGTGGTCAGCGTGCTCAAGCATGACTTCCCCGGACGCTTTGTCGGCACCAGCAACGTGCACCTGGCGCGCGAGTTCGATATGAAACCGCTGGGCACCATGGCCCATGAATGGATCATGGCCCACCAGCAACTCGGCCCGCGCCTGATCGACAGCCAGATCGCCGCCCTCGACTGCTGGGTCCGCGAATACCGTGGCCTGCTCGGTATTGCCCTGACCGACTGCATCACCACCGACGCCTTCCTCGGCGACTTCGACTTGTACTTCGCCAAGCTGTTCGACGGCCTGCGCCATGACTCCGGCGACCCGGTGCAGTGGGCCGAAAAAGCCATCGCCCACTACCACAAGCTGGGCATCGAGCCGATGAGCAAGACCTTGGTGTTCTCCGACAGCCTGTCGTTGCCCAAGGCCCTGGAAATATTCCGCGCGCTGCGTGGTCGCATTAATGTGAGCTTCGGCATCGGCACTAACCTGACTTGCGATATTCCAGGGGTGGAACCGATGAGCATCGTGCTTAAAATGACTGCCTGCAATGGCCAGCCCGTCGCGAAGATCTCCGATGAAGCGGGCAAGACCCACTGCACCGACCCGAACTTTGTCGCCTATTTGCGTCACGTTTTCAAAGTACCTGCCATCTCTAGCAAGGAGTGAATCATGCAAGCCGTACAGCGTGAGATTGCTGAACAGCTCAAGGTCCAAGCGCCGTTCAAGGACCAGGCCGCCCTCGAGGCCGAGGTTGCCCGGCGTGTGGCGTTCATCCAGGACTGCCTGCGCAATTCCGGGCTCAAGACATTGGTGCTGGGCATCAGCGGCGGCGTCGACTCCCTGACCGCCGGCCTGCTGGCCCAACGCGCGATGCAGGAACTGCGCTCCAGCACCGGTGACGAGGCCTACCGCTTTATCGCCGTGCGCCTGCCCTACGAAACCCAGTTCGATGAAATCGATGCCCAGGCGTCGGTGGACTTTATCGAACCGGACGAACGCCACACCGTGAACATCGGCCCGGCGGTGAAATCCCTGGCCAATGAAGTGGCGGCGTTTGAAGGCAAGGCGGCGGTGTCCCGCGACTTCGTGCTCGGCAACACCAAGGCACGCATGCGCATGGTGGCGCAGTACACCATCGCTGGCGCGGCCAGCGGCCTGGTGATCGGTACCGATCATGCGGCGGAAGCGGTGATGGGCTTTTTCACCAAGTTCGGTGATGGCGCCTGCGACCTCGCGCCGTTGAGCGGCCTGGTGAAAAACCAGGTACGCGCGATTGCGCGGTTCTTTGGTGCGCCGGAGTCGTTGGTGGAGAAGGTTCCTACGGCCGACCTTGAAGACCTGTCGCCAGGTAAGCCGGATGAAGCGTCACATGGCGTGACGTATGCCGAGATCGATGCGTTCCTGCACGGTGAGCCGGTGCGGGAAGAGGCGTTTCGGATTATTTGCGAGACGTACCGCAAGACCGAGCACAAGCGGGTGATGCCGTTTGCGCCGTGAGGTGAGCCAGATAGTGTTGTGCTGATTGGCAGGCCGCCATCGGGGGCAAGCCCCCTCCCACATTTGAATGTGTTCACAACTCAAGTGTGGGAGGGGGCTTGCTCCCGATGAACGATAACGCGGTCTTACTTGACGACCACAGTGCCTTTCATCATCGAGATGTGGCCTGGGAACGAGCAGAAGAACGCGTAATCCGTACCGGCGGCCAGTTTCGACACATCGAAGGTCACCGAATCTTTCTCGCCGGCACCAATGATCTTGGTGTGGGCGATGATGCGATCGTCACCCTCTTTCAGGTAGTTCTTGTCGATGCCAGCGGCCATGCCATCAGTGGCAACCGGCTGCATGTTGGCGGCGCTGGTCAGCACCCAGTTATGACCCATGACGTTTTTCGGCAAGCTGCCGGAGTGAGTCAGCTCGACGGTGAACGTCTTGCAGCTCTTGTCGATCGTGATTTCCTTGGTGTTGAAGGACATCTGGTCAGTGGAGTCGACGGTGACCTTGCACTCTGCAGCAAGCAACTGACCGCTAGCCAGAGTCAGCAGGGAAACAGCAACGAGTTTGGCAAACATGTGAATCTCCAAGGCAGGGTTTAAACAACGCGTAATGCGACAAGGGTGCCTGAGGCAGGCAGAAATTCTTATGACCTGAATCAACAGATTGTATACAACTTTAGGCTATCAGACTTATCGACACAATCAACCAGCCAAAGTGCCGCACGTTGCCTATGATCGGCCCATCACCCACTGGAGTCCGAGCCATGCACCTCAACCAACTGTTCAATGGCCTTCTGGCCGCATACGCCTGCGGTAAGTGAAGGCCAAGCGCCCCTTGAAGCTGCTACCATGTCGTCCCAAGGCAGCTGCGCGCCGCCACCCTCACCTTCGACCCTAGAGGATCGCCCATGGCCAAACCTAATTACTCCTTCGCCAAACGTCAGAGAGACTTGGCCAAGGAACAGAAGAAAGAGGAAAAACTGCAACGCAAGAAAGCCGCTGTCGATGAAGAAGCGGGCGCACTGAACCCGGACGCGGAAGGTGAAGTGGCAGCAGACGAGACTGAAACCCCGAAAGACCCGGCTGAATAAATTCTGTTGTGGTGAGCAGGCCCCCCTGTCTCACCACAATCCACCGTTATTCCAGCGGCATCACCGTCACCCGCACCTCCGGGTCATGGCTCCCTCCCCCCAGAATCACCCCGCGCAACGGCGATACATCGGAGAAATCCCGGCCCCAGGCCAAGGTGATGTGCTCCAGCGCCGGCTGCACATTGTTTGTCGGATCGAAATCCACCCAGCCCGATACGGGGCAATACACCGAGACCCAGGCGTGGGAGGCATCGGCGCCGATCAGCCGTGGCTGGCCGGGCGGTGGCTGGGTGAGCAGGTAGCCGCTGATGTAACGCGCCGCCAGGCCGCGCGAGCGCAGGCAGGCGAGCATCAGATGGGCGAAGTCCTGGCACACGCCGCGTCGGCGCTCCAGCACTTCCACCAGCGGCGTGGCGACCTGGGTGGCTTCGGCATCGAAGGTGAATTCACTGAAGATCTTTTCCATCAACGCCTGCACACCCAATAGCAATGGCGCGCCAGGGGGGAAACAGCTTTCCGAGAACTCGACGAAGGTTTTCTTCAGGTGCACGTAGGGCGATTCGAAGCGATAGCGACAGGCTTCGATCAACTCGGGCGACAGCGGCTGGCTGCTGTAGGTCAGGCTGTCGCGGGTCTGGTCCCAGGCTGGCGACTGTCGGAAATCCAGCACAGGCCGCGCCAGCACTTCCACGGTCAGCCCGGCATTGACCAACAGTTCATCGTGGGGCCGTTCGAACGCCAGGCGGGTGATCGGGTTGCCGAACACGTCCAGCTCGTCCCGGCGTGAAGACGGCTGCGGGCTGATATCCAGTTGCTGGTCGCTGCAACGCTGCCAGGCGCACGGCCGCGGCCATAAATGCGCCAGCTGCTGGGCCAGGGACACCGGGCTGTCGTAGTGGTAATGGGTATCGTGGAAAATCTGGTAGCGCGCACTCATCACACCGACACCGTTTGCTGGCTGACATCATCCACATGGGCAAAGTGGCGCAAGGCCAAACGATCCGACACTTGCCCACTCTCATCGGCGACCGCTTGCAGCAGGTCGGCCAGGCCCTCCAGTGCGGCACGCACGCTGGATTCGCCAAACAACGGGTTCTCCAGGCAAGCCAGGTCGAAACGCGCCAGGCGCTCCACCAACGGCGCCAACCCGGTCTCCCGTGGCACAGCAAAATCATCATTAAGACGGCGCAGGGTACGGCTCACCAGTTTCAGCTGGAACAGCACCGCGTGGGGGTTCTGTTCGTCCAGCAACAACAAATCCAGGACCGGGATCAACTGCGGCACCGCCAGGTAGCGCGAGCGGTAGGTGATGCTGCTGTTGCCGAGCTCCAGCAACCACTCCAGTCCCGCTTGGTCGAACACCGCCACGCCGCGCAGGAATGCCGCCAGGCTGCTGCTGAGAAATTGCAGACGCTCGATGCGCCGGCCCATCATCAGGAAACGCCAGCCTTCGTCGCGGGTCATGTCGTCCAGGGCAAACCCGGACAACGCGGCCAGGGACATCACCAGGCGGTTGAGGAAATCCAGCAACTCGCCAAAATCCGGGCTTTCACTTTCCAGCTCCAGGGCTTCGCGTTGCAGCTCCACCAGGGCCTGCCAGTTCTCACGGGACAACTTGCCGCGCACCTGGGACGCCGCCCACTGCAAGCGTTGCAGGTTGGCGCGCAGGCTCGACGGCCAATCATCGCCGAGCAAGGCCGCCTGCAAACGCTCGGGCAACTCGCCCTCCTCCGGCAGCAGCCGCAGGTTTTCACCCAACTCGATTGCCGCCTGCAACGCCAGGGGGTCGTCGCCGTCGACATAGCGCGCCAGCACGATCCGCAGCCAGCGTGCACTGTCGTCGCAGCGTTCGCAGTAACGGCCGAACCAGAACAGGTTTTCCACCACGCGGGACGGTAGATAAGGGTCGCGGCGCACCAGGTCGTGTGCGCCAATCGCGCGCTGGGCGCGCCAATGCTCGCCACTGCTGGCGCGCTCACCCAGCACCCAGGTGTCCTTGCTGGCGCCGCCGCGCTGCATCGACACCACTTCGGCATCGGCATCGGCCGCCACGCGGGTCAGGCCGCCGGGCAGTACACGGTAGCCCTCCGCGCTGGCCACGGCATACACCCGCATGCCGATGGCACGGTGTTGCAAGTGATCTTCCACGGTGTGCCACACCGGTGCCTGGGACAGTTGCGCCAGCTCCTGGGCGACGTAGGCGTACGGCCGTGCACGCATGCGTTCGGCCAGGGCCTGGCGTTGTTCGTCGTTCAAGTCGCGACCGAATACCGGGGTAAAACTTTGCGATGGAAACGCCGGTTTGATCAGCAGCTCCGGCAGTTTCTCCAGGGCTTCGGCGAGCACCGGCGCCTCACCGCACCACCAGGTGGCGATGGACGGCAGGATCAATTCTTCGCCAAACAGGAACTGGTTGATCTTCGGTAGAAAGCCCAGCAACCCGGGGGATTCCAGCACGCCGCTGCCCAAGGCATTGGCCACCAGCACATTGCCCTGGCGCGCAGCGTCGAGCAGGCCGGGTACGCCGAGGGCGGAGTCAGTGCGCAGCTCCAGCGGGTCGCAGAAGTCGTCGTCGAGGCGACGCATGATCGCGTGCACCCGGCGCAGGCCGCTGAGGGTTTTCAGGAACACCGTGCTGTCGCGCACCGTGAGGTCGCCGCCTTCCACCAACGGGTAGCCGAGCTGGCGCGCGAGGTATAGGTGTTCGAAATAGCTCTCGTTGAAACGCCCAGGGGTGAGCAGCACGATCAGCGGCGGCTGGTCATCGCTCGGTGCCTGGCGGGCCAGGGTTTCCTGGAGCGTGCGGAAGAAACCGGTGAGGTGCTGCACCTGCAGATCACGGTACAGGTCGGGGAAGGCGCGGGACACGATGGTGCGGTTTTCCAGCGCATAACCTGCGCCCGAAGGCGCCTGAGTACGGTCGGCGGTGACCCACCAGCGACCATCCGGGGTACGCGCCAGGTCCACGGCATACAGGTGCAGAAACGCACCGTCAGGCGGTTGGATACCCTGGCACGGCCACAGGAAATTGTTATGCCCGAACACCAGCTCGGCCGGCAACAGGCCTTCCTTGATCAAGCGTTGCGGCCCGTAGAGGTCCGCCAGTACGGCGTTGAGCAAGCGCGCACGCTGGGCGATACCGGCTGACAGCTGCTGCCATTCATCGGCCGCCAGCACATGGGGCAGCAGGTCCAGTTCCCACGGGCGATCGGCGCCCTTGGGGTCGGCGTAGACGTTATAGGTCACGCCGTTTTCCTGGATCTGCCGGGTCAGCAGCGCCTGACGCTGGGCCAGTTGCGCGGGTGTGCTGCGTTGCAGGTGATCAAGCAGGCGCTGCCAATGGGCGCGCACCGCGCCACTGTCGTCCAGCAGTTCGTGATAAGTACCCGCAGTCAGCGGGTATTGGTCGAGCAAGTCGGGCATGGAACGCTCGGCAGAGGCAAAGGGGCTCAGATTAACCTAACAAACACTGCAAATCCCCTGTGGGAGGGGGCTTGCTCCCGATCGCGGTGGGTCAGTCAACCTATGTATCGGCTGATTCACCGTAATCGGGAGCAAGCCCCCTCCCACATTCTGATCGCATTTAGTCATTCTTATTGGGGTGACGCCGCAGATCCAAGGTCATCGGGAATTCGTCATTGATCACAACACTCGGCACGGTGAGCTTCCCAGGCGTGTGGCCGAGACGGAAAAACCGCGCCATGCGCCGACTCTCAGCCTCATTGGCGTTCACCGGCAAGCTGTCGTAGTTACGCCCACCCGGATGCGCAACATGGTACTGGCAGCCGCCCAGCGAGCGTTGCATCCAAGTGTCCAGCAGGTCGAACACCAGCGGCGCATGCACCGGGATGGTCGGTTGCAGGCAGTTGGCCGGTTGCCAGGCGCGGTAACGCACGCCGGCGACGAACTCACCGATGCGCCCGGTCGGTTGCAGCGGCACCGGGATGCCATTGCAGGTCAGCAGGTAACGTTGCGGCGGCAGCCCGCTCAACTTCACCTGCAAACGCTCCAGGGACGAATCCACATAGCGCACCGTGCCACCCACCGCGCCCTCTTCGCCCAGTACATGCCAAGGCTCCAGGGCCTGGCGCAGTTCCAGCTCGATCCCGCTGACGGCGTAATCGCCAACCTTGGGGAAGCGGAACTCCAGGTGCGCGGCAAACCATTCGGCCCGCAACGGGTAACCGGCGGCGTTCAACTCGACGATCACGTCGGCAAAATCCTGCTCGATAAAGTGCGGCAACAGGAAGCGGTCATGCAGCTCGGTGCCCCAGCGCGCCAGTTTCGGCGGCGCATAGGGTTCGCGCCAGAAGCGCGCCACCAAGGCCCGCAGCAGCAATTGCTGGGTCAGGCTCATGCGTGCGTGGGGCGGCATTTCAAAGGCACGCAACTCGAGCAAGCCCAGGCGGCCAGTGGCACCGTCGGGCGAGTAGAGTTTGTCGATACAGAATTCGGCGCGGTGGGTGTTGCCCGTCACGTCGATCAACAGGTTGCGCAGCAGGCGATCCACCAACCACGGCGGGCATTCTTCACCCGGCTGCGGCATTTGGGCAAAGGCGATTTCCAGCTCGTACAGCGCATCGTTGCGGGCTTCGTCCACCCGTGGTGCCTGGGAGGTCGGGCCGATAAACAGGCCGGAAAACAGGTACGACAGCGACGGGTGGTTGTGCCAATAGCTGATCAGGCTGCGCAGCAGGTCGGGCCGGCGCAGGAACGGTGAATCCTTGGGCGTCGCGCCCCCCAGCACAAAGTGGTTACCCCCGCCGGTGCCGGTGTGACGCCCGTCGATCATAAACTTCTCGGTGGTCAGCCGGGTTTGCCGCGCCTCCTCGTAGAGGAATTCGGTGCGCTCCACCAACTCGTCCCAGGTCGCGGACGGCTGCACGTTGACCTCGATCACACCCGGATCCGGCGTGACGCGGAAGTTGCTCAAGCGCATATCGAACGGTGGTTCGTAGCCTTCCAGCAGCACCGGGCAGTGCAGTTCCTCGGCGGTGGCTTCAATGGCGGCCACCAGCTCCAGGTAATCCTCGACGCGCTCCAGTGGCGGCATAAACAGGTACAGGCGGCCTTCCCGCGCTTCGGCACACAGGGCGGTGCGGGTCAGCCAGTCGGCGGACTCGTCGACCTCGGGCACACGCTCGTCGCTCGGCGCGGGCTCGCCATGGCTTTGCAGTTGGGTGCTGGTCGGCAGCTCCGGCTGATCCTGGTTAGGGTCGGTCGGGTGCACAAACGGATACTCCGCCGCCGTCACCCACGGCTGCGAGGCCAACGGCAGGCGATAGCCCAGCGGTGAATCCCCCGGCACCAGGCGGCAATGGTTATCGCGCAGGTACCAGCGCCCGCTCTGCCAGCGATCATTGGCGGCGGTGCGTGCCAGCGGCAGCACCTGGCCGATGACTTTATCCAGGCCTTGGCTGAACACTTTGCGCAGGCGTTCGCGCTCCAGGTCGTCGCTCAGGCGCGGGTCCTGGGCGGTGACGTTTTGCGGCAGCGCACCTTCGCGCCACAGGTAGTAGAAATTATCTTCGAAGGCCGGGAACACAAAGCGCGCCGGCAACTTCAGACGCTCGGCGACGCTGGCCAGGAAACGCCCGGCCATTACGCCATCGGCGCCGTAGTCCTGTTGTTCATCGGCGATCAGCGCGCTGTTGTGCCAGATGGGCACGCCGTCACGGCGCCAGTAGCAGTTAAGCGACCAGCGCGGCAATTGCTCGCCGGGGTACCACTTGCCCTGGCCGAAGTGCACCAGGCCCTTGGGTGCGTAGTGCTTGCGCATGCGCTGGAACAGTTCGGCGGACAAGCGACGCTTATCCGGCCCGAGGGCTGCGGTGTTCCACTCGGCGCCATCAGGGTCGTCGATGGAGACGAAGGTCGGCTCGCCGCCCATGGTCAGGCGCACATCATCCTTGAGCAGGTCGCCATCGATCTGCCGGCCCAGGGCCTGGATCGCCAGCCATTGCTCTTCGGTGTAGGGCTTGGTCACTCGTGGCGCTTCCCAGATGCGCTCAACCGACATCTCGTGGGTAAATTCGCACTCGCACGGTTCCACCAGCCCACTGATCGGCGCGGCTGAGGATGGATCAGGACTACAGGCCAACGGGATATGCCCTTCACCGGCGAACAGCCCGGAAGTGGCATCCAGACCGATCCAGCCGGCACCGGGCAAATACACTTCGCACCAAGCGTGCAGGTCGGTGAAGTCGACTTCGGTGCCGGAGGGGCCGTCGAGAGCTTTGACGTCGGCGGTCAGCTGGATCAGATAGCCGGACACAAACCGCGCCGCCAACCCGAGGTTGCGCAGCAATTGCACCAGCAACCAGGCCGAATCACGGCAGGAGCCGGAAGCGTTTTCCAGGGTGAATTCCGGGGTTTGCACGCCCGGTTCCATGCGGATCAGGTAGCCGATGTCGGCGGCCAGGCGCTGGTTGAGGCCCACCAGGAAATCCACGGCCGGCAGCGGCGTACGGTCGATGCCCGCCAGGTAGGCGGCAAACTTCGGCGTCAGCGGCAGGGTTTCCAGGTACGGGGCCAGCTCGCGCTGCTCATCGGCGGCGTAGCTGAAGGGGATTTTTTCGGCGTAGGGCTCGAGGAAAAAGTCGAACGGGTTGAACACCGCCATCTCGGCGACCAGGTCGACCTCGATGCGCAGTTCATCGGTCTTTTCCGGGAACACCAGACGCGCCAGGTAATTGCCCTGGGGGTCTTGCTGCCAATTGATGAAATGCTGCTCGGGCAGCACTTTGAGTGCGTAGGACAAAATCCGCGTGCGGCTATGGGCAGCCGGGCGCAGACGCACGATCTGTGGGCCGAGTTCGACCGCGCGGTCGTAGCGGTAATGCGTAACGTGGTGCAACGCGACATGAATCGACACGGCGGCCTCCTGCGAGCCAGGGCATGGACACAAAGCGCGCAAGACTTATGCCAGAGCGGCGGTCATTGCGCTTTATCGTAAGACCCGGTGCAGTACAGCACCAAAACGGCGCCAACGGCGGTGTCGTGGTGCAGGCGCCGCACATATTTGTGGCGTTAATGTGAGGATGGGTTGCGAATCTACCCAATCAACGGGTTTTGCGCTTTGCGATTACGGCTTGGCGCAGGTGGCGTATCTCGGACAGTTTTTTGCGCATTTCGCGGTGGCGTTTGCTATTGAGCAGCAGTAACCCCAACAGCGGAAAGAGGACAGCCGAGCCAGAGACCAGCTTGTTGAGATCATATTGAATCATTGGCAGTACGAACAACAGACAAGCGCCCAAGTAAGCCGCCACCAGCCGCGTAGCCCAGGGATAGCCGCGTGCGATCATGACGTTGCCAAAGACCAGCACCGCCACTAGCACCAGGATCGCGCCTACTGAATAGTTGGCCTTGAGCGCGGGATCAAGACCGCGCAAATAGGTCACGCCAGCCATGGAAACCGAGGCTGAGCCGGAGAAGATCGCCATGAAAATCGTCCCCATGAAGACCGGGAAATAGCGCGCGAGGAAACCGTTTATCGAAGGCGGCTCCTTCACATGCGACTACTCGATCTGACGGTTGATTTAACCGCCTGCCGAATGCGACGGATTCCCACGAGTTTCGTGCGCATCTCTCGTTGAACCTTGCTGTTAAGTGTCAATAATCCGAGCAATGGGAATAACAGCGCCAACCCATAAAGGACTTTGTGAGGCTGGAATTGAACCATCGGAACTACAAACAGTAGACAGGCGACATAGATACCGACCATTACCCACACCCAGGAGGGTCGGCCCCGCAAAATCATAAAGTTGCTATGGACCGTCAACAGAATGAGCAGCGCCCCGGCAGACATGATCTTGAGCCCCACTTGAGCCATCGGCGCATCACGAAAATAGGTGATGAACGCCAGCGCCACAGCCAACGCCAAAGAAAAACACGCAGCAAATACGCCACCCATAAACGTCAGAAAGTATTGTCTGAAAAAGTCGCGTAGCGTCATCAATTCGCTCATTCGCTTACCTCCTCGTACAGTCCAATCGCGATGGTGTTGACGTTTCCGGAGTAGGCACTCCCGCCAAACCCAACGCTTGCGCCCAGGACGTCTTTGATCTGGGTAGTGGTGCTGTGCTTGAGCTGCGTAGGGGTGAAACGCTTGGTGAGTTCGCCCGACGCCTGCCTCAATTTGATCATCTTCGCGGTCAAGCTGGGATGGTTGATGCTCAGCAGCTCTTTCGTCAGCTTGGCTCTTTCCTGGCGATTCAAACCGCGAAGCACATCACGCAGGCTCTTGCCCGTCGATGCTTTGGCGGCCCTGACCAGCTTGACCGTCGTCAGGGCCGAAGCGCCCACGCCTGCCAGTGATACGGCGTCCAGCACGATGGACGCATTCTGGTACCAGCCTTCACTGTCGAGCGCATCCTTGACCTCAGGTTTGGCGACTTCCAGCGCTGTTCGGGCAATGCCGTTGAAACACTGAAGCGTACTTGCGCCGGCAGCCGCATACCCCACTACAACGATGACGGAACTGGCGCCAGCGCTGAAAGGCACCAGAATTGTTCCACTGGCGATCGCAGCCCAACTGATGACCGCCCCCAAGCAGGAGATTCCGGTATTCACGGCTTCGCCAATCAGTCGCGATTCTCGAGGATTGCTCACGACATGTTGAGCAAACTGTGTTGGCGCAATGTACTTCTGCGCTTCACGCAAAATGATGCGCTTGGGCTTGATGCTGCAGATGGGCTTGAATTCGCGCAGGGTAATGACATTGAAGTCAGCGTCGATATACACCACCCCCGCGCCGACGATGCCGGGGTCGGCGTCGATGGCCGCGAACAGCCGTGGCAAGTTGATCTGGCTTTCGATGCGCTGGCGCGCCATGAACTGGGAGCGGTTGGAGTCCATGCCGAGCAGGGGGTTGCCCATGGGGGTGTTCTTCCTTGAAGGGGTGATGACTGGACTGACGCTATCGGGGGCAAGCCCCCTCCCACACTTGATGTGTGAATACATTCAAAATGTGGGAGGGGGCTTGCCCCCGATAGCGATTTAATGGCGGCCACCTTAACAAACAGACGCCCCAGCGCCTAGAAAGCAAAACGCCAGCACGAGGCTGGCGTTTTGCATATTCAGGCTGCGATCAACGCGGCACGACCGGCTTGCGGGCGGGCTTGCCGCCCTTGCCCTTGGCCGCATCGCTACGTTCTTTAGCAGCCTGCTTGTTACGTGCCTGCGCCGCAGCCTTGGCTTGCTCACGCTTGTCCCACGGGTTGCTGCCGTCGCTGCCACGGGGTGGCAAACCGGTGTGCTGGGTGAGGATCTTCGTAGTAGTTTCCTTGGCGACCTTGTGGCTGCCGGCCGGCGTCGAGTTCTTGCGACGGGCGCTCTGGTAGCTGTCGGTGGACGGCTGATGCAGCGGGATCAGTTGGTCCTTGCCCGGCCCGATCAGGTCGGCACGGCCCATGCGGATCAACGCTTCACGCAGCATCGGCCAGCCTTTCGGGTCGTGGTAGCGCAGGAACGCCTTGTGCAGGCGGCGCTGCTCCTCGCTCTTGACGATGGTCACTGCGTCGCTCTTGTAGGTGACCTTGCGCAGCGGGTTCTTGCCCGAGTGGTACATCGCTGTGGCGGTGGCCATCGGCGACGGGTAGAACGCCTGCACCTGATCGGCGCGGAAGCCGTTGCCCTTGAGCCACAGGGCCAGGTTCATCATGTCTTCATCGGTGGTGCCAGGGTGGGCCGCGATGAAGTACGGGATCAGGTACTGCTCCTTGCCCGCTTCCTTGGTGTACTTCTCGAACATGCGCTTGAACTTGTCATAGCTGCCAATGCCCGGCTTCATCATCTGGTTGAGCGGACCTTCCTCGGTGTGTTCCGGGGCGATCTTCAGGTAGCCACCGACGTGATGGGTCACCAGCTCCTTGACGTATTCCGGCGACTCGACCGCGAGGTCGTAGCGCAGGCCGGAAGCGATCAGGATCTTCTTCACACCCGGCAATGCACGGGCGCTGCGGTACAGCTGGATCAACGACGAATGGTCGGTGTTCAGGTTCGGGCAGATGCCGGGGAACACGCACGACGGCTTGCGGCACGCGGATTCGATTTCCGGGCTCTTGCACGCAATGCGGTACATGTTTGCGGTCGGGCCGCCGAGGTCGGAGATCACACCGGTGAAGCCTGGAACCTTGTCGCGGATCTCTTCGATTTCGCGAATGATCGACTCTTCGGAACGGTTCTGGATGATCCGGCCTTCGTGCTCGGTGATCGAGCAGAAGGTGCAGCCGCCGAAGCAGCCACGCATGATGTTCACCGAGAAGCGGATCATGTCGTAGGCCGGGATCTTCTCCTTGCCGTACGCCGGGTGCGGGACACGGGCGTACGGCATGCCGAACACGTAGTCCATTTCTTCGGTGGTCATCGGGATGGGCGGCGGGTTGAACCACACGTCCACTTCACCGTGCTTCTGCACCAGGGCGCGGGCGTTGCCTGGGTTGGTTTCCAGGTGGAGTACGCGGTTGGCGTGGGCATACAGCACCGAATCGCCACGGACTTTTTCCACGGACGGCAGACGAATGACCGTCTTGTCGCGAGTCATGCGCGGGCTGGCCAGGATCTGTACGACCTTGGCTTCTTCCGGGTCTTCAACCGGGCCCTTTTCCTGCTCGATGGCGCAGGCCTGGGTATCCTGGGTATTCACGTACGGGTTGATGATCTTGTCGATCTTGCCCGGACGGTCGATACGGGTGGAGTCCACCTCGTACCAGCCTTCGGGTGTGTCACGGCGAATGAACGCGGTACCGCGCACATCGGTGATGTCTTCGATCTTGTGGCCCCACGACAGGCGCTGGGCGACTTCGACGATGGCCCGCTCGGCGTTGCCGTACAGCAGGATATCGGCGGTAGCGTCGATCAGGATCGAGTTGCGCACGCGGTCCTGCCAGTAGTCGTAGTGGGCGATGCGGCGCAGGGACGCTTCGATGCCGCCGAGTACGATCGGCACGTTCTTGTAGGCTTCCTTGCAACGCTGGCTGTACACCAGGCTGGCGCGGTCCGGACGTTTGCCGGCCATGCCGCCTGGGGTGTAGGCGTCGTCGGAACGGATTTTCTTGTCGGCGGTGTAGCGGTTGATCATCGAGTCCATGTTGCCGGCCGCGACGCCGAAGAACAGGTTCGGCTCGCCGAGCTTCATGAAGTCGTCTTTGGACTGCCAGTTCGGCTGCGCAATGATCCCGACGCGGAAACCCTGGGACTCCAGCAACCGGCCGATGATGGCCATGCCGAACGACGGATGGTCCACGTAGGCATCACCGGTGACGATGATGATGTCGCAGGAATCCCAGCCAAGCTGATCCATCTCCTCCCTGCTCATCGGCAGGAATGGCGCAGGACCGAAACATTCGGCCCAGTACTTGGGATAGTCAAATAACGGCTTGGCTGTTTGCATGACGGTGACCGGTGTTGAGATGAAAAATCGCGGGCGCGGAATATAGCACAAATTTTGACCAATTCCGACGGTAATGGTCGGCTTTTAACCTGAGAGCCTGTCGTAGCCACTTGCGCCCCCGATTGGCCGCGCTCACAGGGGCTATTCCGTTAGCCGATAGTCAAAAAAATCATGGGTAAGCTGCCTTCCATCAACCACAGCCCTTGATGGCCTATCCAATGAATACACGCTCCACCCCATCGTCCAGCAACCATCCGCCAGCGTCTTCCCTTCCTGCACACCACGCCTTCATCAAGCCGAAATTACCGTCTTGGCTGAGCCAGGCGCCTGCGTCAGCGCTCACGGATTTTCGCGACAGTTTGATTAGCAGCAATCAGGCCAGGCATGACCTCAAAGCGCTTCTGGACGAGCTTAAAAGCCCTGAAGATTTTGCCCGACCGCTGTTGCGCGAGGCGCTCAGTTCAAGGTTTTTCGGCCTGGTTAACGATGAAAACGCCATTCTGGTGCGCGAATGGAAAAACCACCACCTGCTAGGGCTCATCAAAACCCATGCCCGAACCACTCGACAGACCTTGCTGGAAGCGGCCCTGCAAAACTTCGAGGCCTCAGAAGCAGAAGACGGAGGCATGGAAACCGGCACGACCCTCTACAACGTCACGCGGGATCGCGAGGTGGAAAGCCTTGCATCTGCCACCTCATTTGCAGAGCTTTGCCGCACTCAAGACCTGGGAGGCAAGTACCTTGCGCATATCAGCAGTGTCCTTGAACCAACCTCCGAGACCACCCCCTCTCGCAATGCCACTGAGGTAATCCGTTTGTTCCGCGCCCAGGCACAACACGCCTTCGGGGTCGCATTGCATATCGCCTACATGCGCCAGCAGTTCACCCCCAAACAGCACCTGCAGTTGAACAGCCTCCAGCGCTCAGGATCGCATCTGGATATTCAAATCAATCACCTGACAATCAACTGTGTCGTACTGCCCGGGGTCCTGGTGATTCAGGCTCCTACGATCAGTATCTCATTCATCCTCTATACCCCCGAAGACCCAGACGAGCCACTGCGCCAATACACCTCCATGGCCAACCTCCAGCGGGATTTGGCTGAACGTCTGCTAACCGAAAGTTATCGGGAATTCTTCAATCGCCTTGTACCCTTGCAACATCAGTTCAACCTATTGGAAGTGTCTGCTACTCAATCGGGTTCACCTGCGCTTGCCATGGGCGGAAGAATCTATACTGACCCAGCCCATCTGAAACAACCGATCAGTCTTACCCCGATCACCACCGACGTGTTCCGGGCCATCGCACAGCATAAAATCGACCAGATCAAGAGCGACGCCCGCACTCTGGTCGTCCCCACCGCCGACGCGGACCTATTGAGCAGGCAGAAGCGCCTCCAGAGCTACATCGACCTGGGTAAATCCTTGCTGTTCTTTGCCGCGTCGTTCATTCCGGTTGTCGGCGAGGTGCTCCTGGTCGTCACCGCCGCTCAGCTGATCGGCACGGTTTATGAAGGTTTTGCTGCCTGGAGCCGTAACGACAGCGACGAGGCCCTGAACGACTTGATGGACGTGGTTGACAGTGTTGCCCTGGCTGCGGCGACAGCCGGCGCCATCAAGACGGCGGGCTTCACCGCCAACCTGATAAAGGTCCAGGTGCGCAACAAAGGCTGGCGCTTGTGGCACTCAGACATGAAGCCTTACCGCCACACCAAGGAGTTGCCCGAACACCTTGTCGCCAACAAACAAGGTTTATATCAGTACGAGCAACGTAGCTATCTGAAGCAGGATGATCACGTCCATGTTGTCAAACGTGCTCCCGATGGCAAGCAATGGGAGCTGTCGCACCCCACCGACCCGCTTGCTTATGCCCCCCCTTTGCTCAGCAATGAAGTGGGAGGCTATCGGCACTTGCACGAAACACCAAAGGACTGGGACGACCTGAAACTGATCAAGCGCCTGGGGCCCGATGCAACCAATATCAAGCAACCTGCGGTCGAGCCTATCCTGCTGCTCAGCGGCGTGGATAAAACTGCCCTGCGCCAGCTCCACCAGGAGATGGTGCGCCCTCCTCCCTTGCTGCTCGACACCGTCAAACACTTCAATCTGGAGCAGGAAATAAACGACTTCAACCTGGCTCGCGCCGAAGGCACTTCGGTCACCCCTCACTCGCCACTCATTCAGTTCCATCTGTTGGTTTCGTTGCCCGAATGGCCTGCAAACCGGGCATTGAAGATTGTTGATGAGCAACAGCAAATCGTGATGACTCATGATACGGGTACTGCTGAAATCAAGATAAGCGAGGCGCGATTCAGAAAAGGGGAATTGTTGCATGCTGTAGAGGAGCAACTGCCACAAGCTGAGTTCAACAGACTGATGCCCACCCTGAGCATCGACTATTTCACCAAAGTTGAAAATCTTGCCATGCGCTTGGAAACAGAAGCGGAGCAGCAAAAACAGCGGCTGCTTTCCTTGCTCAACGAACCCGGTGAACGAGCCATCACTTCAGCCGAGAAAAGCATTCGCGCGATCATCCCGGAACTCTCCAAGCGCCACCTGGAAGAAATGGAGTCCACGCTTTCCGGGCAAGAACGCCAACGCCTGCAAGAGGAAAAGACCTTGCCGCCCGTGCAGCAATGGGAAGCAGGCCATTATCGCGATGCAATACAGATGACGCGCTTGAAAGAAGGCCTCTTTCTCCACGCCGCAAGCAGCCGCAAGAGCGTGCCTTTGGTTCTGTACATCCTGGAGCAGACTCCCGGCTGGCCGGCGTCGCGAAAGCTCGATGTATATGACGGCAGTCACGAAGGCCCTCTACTGGGCAGCATTGGCGAGGCAAATGCCAGCAACCAACATGTAGTGATCCGGCAAGGAGAGCTGTATGCAATCTACGATGCCCAGAACGGGCACACGAGCTCACTCACTGATCTTCCGGGCGCCATCGAGCGCACGCTTTCCGAATCTGAGCGCAGCACCATCCTTAGCCAATCGGGCACCAACTCCCTTGAGCAATCACTGCAAAAAACCGGCCTGTCGCTGATGGGTGAGCGCCGCGCGCCTGTTCGTGCCATGCCCCCTTCAACGCAGGCAGCAGGCACGACAGGCTTACCACTCGACCCAGCATTCTGTGAAACAACATCTCCCACGGGGCTGACAGTACGTGCCGACGGCACCTACCAATCCGCGCCTCTTCCCGATGGGAGTTATCGTTATTACATACAGGACAACCAGAAATACTATCAGGTCAAATCCGATGCCATAGGTTGGCGACTGATCGACGCCCGTAGCCGCTTCAGAGCCTATCAGCCCTATGTGCGACCAAAGGCCGAAGGCGGCTGGGAAATTGATCAGGCCAAGGGAGCATTACCGGGTGGAAGAGGCTCGCCCCTCTTGTCACTTGAAGGCATGGATTCCAGTGATGAGTTTGAGTCGGCTCACTCTTCCAGCGAATACGAGTCGGCCGAAGAAGGTAGCGTGAGACCTCAATACACCGTTCAGGAATTGAGCTACATGCGTACCCAACGAAGCTTTCAACACAGCCAAAACTACCGTGGTATTTATGACCGAGCCAACAATGGCCGCTATCCGCTACGCGACATTGAGGGGCGCCCCATGCGAATCAGGCACATACAGAGCCAGGGGAAGTCGTTAACGTCCGACACCTGGTTCAGAAACAGCGCGCTTCGCCCTTACATTCAATGGGAGGGTTATGAAAATGTCGCCCGTTTGTATGAGGACAAGCTTGAGGTTACCACCTTCACCCAAGCCCATCTGAAGTTCCCCCAAGAGGCTTCACTGATCGGCCAAGCCACGGTCATCACCCGGCGCCCCGTTTTAAAAGGCGAAGCACTGGGTGTCTACGGTGGAGAACTATTACATTTCTACGTTGCCAGGGCTCGACTAGACCCCTATCTGATACCGATCAAAGACTTCAGGCCGACCTCACGGTATGCCGTAAACATGCAGCTGGTATTGTCCGGAGACAATGCGCTGTCGAGAGTAAACACGGTTTTTGAATATGACGGGGAGTTCCCGGTCAGGCAGGCCAGCACAGGCTACAACGTGGAAGCCACACAGTTCCGGGTGCAAACAAAAACAGACGACAACCCACCGGAGCAACTCATACTCACTGGACTCTTTGCCAGCGAGGACATTCCAGCAGGCACCGAGTTACGCTGGAATTACCAATACGACGAATCGACCATCCGCAGCCTGTTTCCCAGGCCCTAGGAGCGACTATTCGTCGTCGTCGAAGTTGTAGCTGCCCGGCGCAAGGTTCTCGAAGCGCGTGTATTTGCCGATGAACGCCAGTCGAATAAAGCCGATCGGCCCGTTACGCTGCTTGCCGATGATGATTTCGGCAATGCCTTTGTGCTCGGTCTCGGGGTGATACACCTCGTCGCGGTACACGAACATGATCACGTCCGCATCCTGCTCGATCGCTCCGGATTCCCGCAAGTCGGAGTTCACCGGGCGCTTGTTGGGGCGTTGTTCCAGGGAACGGTTGAGCTGGGACAGGGCGACTACCGGGCAGTTGAATTCCTTGGCCAGGGCTTTGAGGGACCGGGAGATTTCGGAAATCTCGTTGGTCCGGTTATCGCCGCTGGAGCCTGGGATCTGCATCAACTGCAGGTAGTCGATCATGATCAGGGCGATGTCACCATGCTCACGCACCAGGCGGCGGGTACGCGCACGCATCTCGGACGGGCTGATACCGGCGGTGTCATCGATAAACAGCTTGCGATCATTGAGCAGGTTGACCGCCGAAGTGAGGCGCGGCCAGTCGTCGTCTTCCAGGCGGCCGGCACGGACCTTGGTCTGGTCGATACGGCCCAGGGACGACAGCATACGCATGATCAGCGATTCGCCTGGCATCTCGAGGGAGTACACCAGCACAGTCTTGTCGCTGCGCAACACGGCGTTTTCCACCAGGTTCATCGCAAAGGTGGTCTTACCCATGGATGGACGGCCGGCGACGATGATCAGGTCGGACGGCTGCAGGCCGCTGGTCTTCTCGTCGAGGTCGGTGTAGCCGGTGGAAATGCCGGTGATGGCGTTATCGGTGTTGAACAAGGTGTCGATGCGGTCGATGGCCTTGGTCAGCAGGTCGTTGACGCTGACCGGGCCGCCTGTTTTCGGGCGCGCTTCGGCGATCTGGAAGATCTGGCGCTCGGCTTCGTCAAGGATTTCGGCGGCGGTGCGGCCTTCGGGGTTGAAAGCGCTGTCGGCGATTTCGGTGCTGATGCCGATCAGCTGGCGCAGGGTGGCGCGTTCGCGAACGATCTGGGCATAGGCCTTGATGTTGGCGACAGACGGCGTGTTTTTTGCCAGTTCACCCAGGTAGCCCAGGCCACCGACCTGGGAAGTCTGGCCTTCCTTGTCCAGCTGTTCCGCCAGGGTCACCACGTCGATTGGCGAGTTCTGGTCGGCCAGCTTGGCGATGGCGCGGAAGATCAGGCGGTGGTCATGACGATAGAAATCACCGTCCGAGACTTGATCCAGCACGCGTTCCCAGGCGTTGTTGTCCAGCATCAGGCCACCGAGCACGGCCTGTTCGGCCTCGATGGAATGCGGCGGCACCTTCAGGGCAGCGGTTTGCAGATCGTATTGCTCAGGAGCTGAAATATCGTTCATGGCCACTTGGAATTAGGGGATTGTAGAAAAACAAAAGGCACGACCTGTAAACAGGATCGTGCCCGATGTTAACTGTCTGACACGCGAGGTGCCAGTCAGTTAGGTGCTGCTTAAGCTGCTACCACGACAACGCGTACGGTGGCTTCAACTTCGGCGTGCAGGTGCACGGCTACGTCGAATTCGCCTACGTTGCGGATGGTGCCGTTCGGCAGACGAACTTCGCTCTTCTGCACTTCAACGCCGGAGGCGGTCAGTGCATCAGCGATGTCGTGGGTGCCGATCGAACCGAACAGCTTGCCTTCGTCACCGGCGGTGGCAGTGATAGTCACTTCCAGCTCAGCCAGTTGGGCAGCGCGAGTTTCGGCCGAAGCTTTCTTGTCTGCTGCTGCTTTTTCCAGCTCAGCACGACGCTCTTCAAACGCAGCCAGGTTGGCAGCGGTTGCAGCGGTGGCTTTGCCGTATGGCAGCAGGTAGTTACGACCGTAGCCGGCCTTAACGTTCACTTTGTCGCCCAGGTTGCCCAGGTTGGCGACTTTTTCCAGAAGGATCAGTTGCATGTGAAAATCCTCTAACTTTTAACCTTCACCGTTCGCGTTATCGGCGTCTTTCGGCGCAGAACGTCCGCGAAAATCAATCAGGCTGTCGACAATGGCCAAGACCACGAGTAACGGACCGATCAAGTGCATGAGCGGCAGGACGGTAACGTAGATCCCCACCAGCCAGAAACTGGCCAGTCTTTTCTGCGCGACCAGCCCGTGAATCAGGGACAAGCCAGCGAAGAACAGCGGCACACCGCACAACGGCAACAAGATCAAGGTGTGCCACCCGATAAACGGAGCAACACACATGACGGCCAGCAGTGACAGCGCAACGCGCTTGGGGATCCGGATTGCGCGAAACTCGCTTCCGAAACCGCCGGGGTTATACAACAACGCCTGCCAATAGCGCCCAAGAATCAGGCACAACACACTAAAGATCTGCACCGAAACCGCTGTCGAAATGATCAACATCGGAACTGCCAATGAAGCGAGCGCTGCTTTCTGGTCTGCCGAGAACTTCTCGTAAGACTCACCCATCACCAGCGGCAAGACGTGTTGAAACGTCTGCGCCAAGGATTCGATGAAGGAACCGAAGACGGTCCCCAGGCTCACTGCACACAACAATCCCACGGCCGTGCTGACCAGCAGCACGCGATTCCAGGAATGCCCAGCGCGCAAAACCAACGCCAGGCTGCAACTCCCGAGCAGCACCAGAAGCGCTGTCGGATCCTGCAGGAAATGCCAGCTCACCAACACTGACAAGAATCCCAGACCCAGGACGCTCAAGGCGTCCGAACCGCGCCGCAGGAGCACAAGGCAACCCGCGGCGGCACCTAACCAGAACAACAACGGCAACACTGCACATCCAGCCACTACCAGAGTGGCCTGCACACGACCGCGCATGATGAACTCAGCTAAGGCGCGCATGCATTCAATCCCTTACTACTTGTCGACTGCCCGGTCTCAGCGGCCGTGGCTGTCGGTGTAGGCCAGCAGGGCCAGGAAGCGGGCGCGCTTGATAGCGGTGGCCAGCTGACGCTGATAACGTGCTTTGGTACCGGTGATACGGCTTGGAACAATTTTGCCGGTCTCGGATACGTAGGCTTTCAGAGTGTTGAGATCTTTGTAGTCGATCTCCTTCACTTCTTCAGCGGTGAAGCGGCAAAACTTACGACGACGGAAGAAACGTGCCATTTGATAGGCTCCTTAATAAGGTCCGTGGATTACTCGTCAGCGTTATCGCTGCTGTCGCTGTCATCACTATCAGCGCTATCAGCGCCTTCGTGCTCAGGACGGTCGCGACGCTCACGGCGCTCACTGCGGTTTTCTTCAGCCTTGAGCATCTCGGATTGGCCAGTGACGGCTTCTTCGCGACGGATGACCAGGTTACGGATCACTGCATCGTTGTAGCGGAAGTTGTCTTCCAGCTCGGCCAGGGCCTTGCCAGTGCACTCAACGTTCAGCATCACGTAGTGAGCCTTGTGAACATTGTTGATTGCGTAGGCCAGTTGACGACGACCCCAATCTTCCAGACGGTGGATTTTGCCGCCGTCTTCTTCGATCAGCTTGGTGTAACGCTCAACCATGCCGCCGACTTGCTCGCTTTGATCCGGGTGGACCAAAAAGATGATTTCGTAATGACGCATGAATGCTCCTTACGGGTTGTAGCCTGCCGCTCAAAAACGGTCAGACAAGGAGTGAATGACACTTATGGATCTTGCCGCAGGGAGGCACATCGGTGCCTGCCAGGAAGGCAAGGGGCGCAATAGTAGAGGAGCAGGGGGGAAGCTGCAAGCTACAAGCTACAAGTGGTCAACCACCGTGCTTTTAACTTGCAGCTTGAAGCTTAAGACTTGCGCGAAGCGACTGCCTTTTTAGCCCCACGCTGACGCTGGGCCTCAAACAGGCACACGCCGGTCGCGACCGACACGTTCAGGCTGCTGACGCTACCGGCCATCGGCAGGTGCACCAGGTAATCACAATGCTCACGGGTCAGGCGACGCATGCCCTTGCCTTCGGCCCCCATGATCAGGATGGTCGGGCCGGTGAGGTCCTGGTCATAAATACTGACCTCGGCTTCGCCAGCCGTGCCCACGACCCACAAGCCGCGCTGCTGGAGTTTCTCCAGGGTGCGCGCCAGGTTGGTCACGGCCACCAGCGGAATCACTTCCGCCGCGCCACAGGCGACTTTACGCACAACCGGCGTCAAGGTAGCCGACTTGTCTTTAGGCACAATCACCGCCAGCGCACCGGCAGCATCTGCCGAACGCAGGCATGCGCCGAGGTTGTGCGGGTCGGTCACGCCATCCAGCACCAGCAACAGCGGCGCACCTTCGGTACGGTCGAGCAGCTCGTCGAGCATCGCTTCACCCCAGACCTGACTCGGACTCACGTCCGCAACCACACCCTGGTGAACACCCTCGACCCACACGTCCATTTCACGACGCTCGGCCTGACCGATAGCGACTTTGTTTTGGTTGGCCAGCTCGACCAACGCTTGTACGCGTGGCTCGCTGCGGCCTTCGGCCAGCCACACTTGCTTGACGCGTTTAGGGTGGTGACGCAGCAGTGCTTCTACAGCGTGTACGCCGTAGATTTTTTCCAGACTCATGACTTGGCCTTAGGTTTGCGCGACCCGCCGCTTTTCGCGGGGGCCGAACCCGCTTTTGGCGGGCCTTTACGGTGTTTACTTGGCTTGCTCGACGGCGTTTCCGTCCCGTGGGACTTTCCCCCAGACGCCGCTTTACCACCGCTTTTGGCTTCGTTGAGCAACTGCTGCTTCAACTCACGGCTTTTGCGCAGCTCGGCGTTTTTCGCCGCCGCGTCGCTTGGGCGGTAGGCTTCGGGAGCCTTGTCCTTGGCAGCAGGACGACGCCCGGCCTTGGCTGGAGCGGGCTCTGCAACTGCCGCTTTCGCGGGAGCGCCTTTGCCTTTGCTTGCAGGCGCAGTCGTTTCGCTGCCACGCTTTTTACGGCCCGCCGGTTCGGCAGGTTTATCAGGCATACCGAAGTCGATCTTGCGCTCGTCGAGATCGACGCGCATGACCTGCACTTCCACGGTATCGCCCAAACGGAAGCTGCGACCGGTACGCTCACCCGCCAGGCGGTGGTGCACAGGATCGAAGTGGTAGTAGTCACCCGGCAAGGCGGTGACGTGCACCAGACCTTCGACGTAAATGTCGGTCAACTCGACGAACAGGCCAAAGCCGGTCACGGCAGTGATCACGCCAGGGAACGACTCGCCCACACGGTCCTTCATGAACTCGCACTTGAGCCAGTTGACGACGTCGCGGGTGGCTTCGTCGGCACGGCGTTCGCTCATGGAGCACTGCTCGCCCAACTGTTCCAGGGCCGTTTCGTCGTACGGATAGATCCGTGCCTTCGGAATGGTCATGGCACCGGCGCGCTTGACGTGCGGGGTGTTCTGCTTGGAATGGATCACGCTGCGGATTGCGCGGTGCGTGAGCAAGTCCGGGTAACGGCGAATCGGCGAGGTGAAGTGGGTGTACGCCTCGTAATTCAGGCCGAAGTGGCCCTGGTTATCGGCGCTGTACACCGCCTGGCTCAGGGAGCGCAGCATCACGGTCTGGATCACGTGGTAATCCGGACGGTCCTTGATGCTGGCCAGCAGTGCCTGGTAATCCTTCGGTGTCGGGCCGTCCTTGCCTTTGTGCAGGGACAGGCCCAACTCGCCGAGGAACGCACGCAGTTTTTCCAGGCGCTCCGGCGGCGGACCATCGTGCACGCGGTAGAGCGCAGGAATTTCGTGCTTTTTCAGGAATTCAGCGGTGGCCACGTTGGCCGCCAACATGCATTCCTCGATCAGCTTGTGCGCATCGTTACGGGTCGTCGGAGTGATCGCGGCGATCTTGCGCTCGGAGCCGAAGACAATCCGGGTTTCCTGGGTTTCAAAATCGATTGCGCCTCGCACGTGACGTGCGCCCAGCAGCACCTTGTACAACGCGTAAAGTTGCTTGAGATGCGGCACGACATGCCCGTACTCACCACGCAACGCCTTGGCTTCGCTGGTTTTCGGCTGCTCCAGGATGGTACTGACCTTGTTGTAGGTCAGGCGCGCCTGGGAGTGGATCACCGCTTCGTAGAACTGGTAATCAGTCATTTCGCCGGTTTTCGAGATAGTCATCTCGCATACCATGGCCAAACGGTCGACTTTCGGGTTCAGGGAGCACAGTCCATTGGACAGCTGCTCAGGCAGCATCGGGATCACACGCTCAGGGAAATACACGGAGTTGCCGCGTACCTGGGCTTCGTTATCCAAGGCCGAACCGATCTTCACATAGCTGGAGACGTCGGCAATCGCGACGAACAACTTCCAGCCGCCGGAAAACAGGCGCAGCTTGCCGGGCTTGGCTTCGCAGTAGACCGCATCGTCGAAGTCGCGGGCATCTTCACCGTCAATGGTGACGAACGGCAGATGGCGCAGGTCGATGCGTTTTTCTTTGTCTTTCTCTTCGACTTCCGGCTTGAGCTTGGCGGCTTCCTTGAGCACTGCCTCAGGCCAGACATGAGGAATATCGTAGGTGCGCAGCGCAACGTCGATTTCCATGCCCGGCGCCATGTAGTTGCCGACCACTTCAACAATATCGCCCTGGGGCTGGAAGCGCGCAGTTGGCCAGTGAGTGATTTTCACCTCGACGAACTGGCCGACCTTGGCCGCGCCATTGCGGCCCGGGGTAATCAGCACTTCCTGCTGGACCTTCGGGTTATCCGGCACAACAAAGCCGATGCCGCCTTCTTCGAAGTAACGGCCGACGATGGACTCGTGGGCACGGGACACCACTTCGACGATCACGCCTTCACGGCGACCGCGACGGTCCAGGCCGGAAACGCGCGCCAGGGCACGGTCGCCATCGAACACCAAGCGCATTTGCGCCGGGCTCATGAACAGGTCATCACTGCCGTCATCCGGGATCAGGAAGCCGAAACCATCACGGTGGCCGGCAATGCGGCCGAGAATGAGATCAAGCTTATCCACTGGCGCATAAGTGCCACGGCGGGTGTAGATCAGTTGAGCATCGCGCTCCATGGCACGCAGGCGGCGGCGCAGGGCTTCGAGCTGGTCTTCGGTAGTCAGACCGAACTCTTCAACCAGCTGCTCGCGGCTAGCAGGCGAACCCCGATCGGCGAGATGCGCCAGGATCAGTTCGCGGCTAGGAATAGGGTTTTCATATTTTTCCGCTTCACGAGCGGCCTCGGGATCGAGGGACTGCCAATCGGCCATTAGAGAATTTTCACCTTGTCTATATGCGGGTTAGTTTGGCATACGCGTATTGAAACGGGAAATTTCAGGCAGCAACAAGTGTTTAAAAGCCCTTTATAGCCCCCGCCACGCACCTTGCACGACCATTGGCGAATTTTTCCAGGTTTTTTTCATACCGGGGGTTTACAGCTAAAAATCCGCTCCGTATAGTGCGCGCCATCGACGACGGCAACGTTGTTGATGCTGCCCAGGTGGTGAAATTGGTAGACACGCCAGCTTCAGGTGCTGGTGATCGCAAGGTCGTGGAAGTTCGAGTCTTCTCCTGGGCACCAAATTCAGATCAAACCCGCGAAAGCGGGTTTTTTCGTTTCCGGGGTTTAAAAACTCCGCCTGCAATTTCCTTCCCGCGCCGCACTTGAGAAGGTTTATCGTTTATCCTTGCAATGATTTGTTGCACTCAAGCGAGGAAACCTCCGGATGATGATCCGCGATACCCGTCTCAAGACATCCCTTCTGCGCGGCCTGACCCTTACCCTGCTCGGCCTGACCCTACTCTCCCCCGCCGCCCATTCCGCCGACAAGGTCTCCCTGACCCTGTACAACGGCCAACACAAAGAAGTCGGCGACGAACTCGCCAAGGCCTTCGAAGCCAAGACCGGAATTCACGTCAACGTGCGAAAAGGCAGCAGCAACCAACTGGCCAGCCAAGTCGTGGAGGAAGGCGACCGCTCCCCTGCCGACGTGATCTACACCGAAGAATCGCCGCCGCTGAACAAACTTGGCGAGCAAGGCCTGCTGGCCAAGATCGATGCCGGCACGCTCGACGTGTTGCCCAAGGATTACGTCGGCCGTAACGGCGACTGGATGGGCGTGACCGCACGCACCCGCGTCGTGGCCTTCAACCCGAAATTGATCGCCGAGAAAGACCTGCCCAAGTCGGTACTGGATTTCGCCGGCCCCGAGTGGCAAGGCAAGGTCGGCTTCGTACCCACCAGCGGCGCCTTCCAGGAACAAGCCGTGGCGATCATCAAGCTGCATGGCCGCGAAGCCGCCGAAGAATGGCTGACCGGCCTGCGCGCCTTCGGCAAGGTGTACAGCAACAATATGGTCGCCCTGAAGGCTGTGGAAAACGGCGAAGTAGCCACCGTACTGGTGAACAACTACTACTGGTTTGCCCTGAAAAAGGAAAAAACCAACCTCGATTCCCAATTGCACTACTTCACCGATGGCGATGCCGGCGGCCTGATCACCGTGTCTTCGGCGGCCGCGTTGAAATCCAGCAAGCATCCAAAAGAAGCCCAGCAACTGCTGGCGTTCATGGCCAGCGAAGAAGGCCAGCGCGTGATTACCAATACCTCGGCCGAGTACCCGCTGCGCAAAGGCATGCAATCCAACCGCGGCCTCAAGCCTTTCAACGAACTGCAACCACCGAAAGTCACCCCCGCCGACCTGGGCAACGCGGAAGAAGCCTTGGACCTGGAACGTGAGGTTGGCTTGAACTGATGAACCCATCGCGCCCCACCCCCGCCCTGCGCGGGGGTTTCAGCCCACGCCGCAAGCGCCCTTCGATCTGGCTACTGCTCCCTGTCCTGTTACTGGTTGGCCTGAGCCTGCTGCCGCTGGTGTACGTCGGGCTGAAGGCCTGGCAGGCGGGCTGGGCGCAAGCGGTGCATCTGCTCTGGCGGCCTTATGTGTTCGGGTTGCTGCGCAACACCTTGGCGCTGATGGTCGGCGTGACGGTGGCGTGCGGCGTGATCGGCCTGTCCCTGGCCTGGCTGCTGGAACGCAGCAATCTGCCAGGGCGCCGCATCTGGGGCGTAGTCCTGTGCCTGCCGTTCGCGGTACCGGCGTTTGTCAGCAGCTTCACCTGGGTATCGCTGAGCGCCAACTTCGAAGGGCTCGGCGGAGCGATCCTGGTGATGACCCTGTCCAAATACCCACTGGTGTTTTTGCCGGTGGCGGCGACGCTGCGCAATCTTGACCCCTCCCTGGAAGAGTCGGCCCGCACCCTGGGACTGAATCGCTGGGGCGTATTCTTTCGCATCACATTACCGTTGCTGTGGCCATCACTGTTGGCCGGCGCACTGCTGATTGCCCTGCATATGTTGGTGGAGTTCGGCGCGCTGTCGATCATCGGCCTGCAAACCTTTACCACCGCGATCTACCAGCAATTCGAACTGGAATTCAGCAATGCCAACGCCGCGATGCTTTCGGCAGTGTTGCTGGTGATGTGCCTGACCCTGCTGTGGCTGGAACTGCGCGTGCGCGGCAAGAGCCGGCACGTGCGCATCGGGCAGGGCGCGGCGCGGCATGCGGCGCAGGTGCGACTGGGCCAGTGGGCGCCACTGGGCCAGGTGTATTGCCTGGCGCTGGCGATCATCGGCAGCGGCATTCCGCTGGGCATGCTCGGCTATTGGTTGGCGGTAGGCTCCTCGGCGGCGTTTCCGGCGGCCGAGATTGGTGAGGCGTTGTTGTCCTCCCTGGCACTGTCACTGGGTGGCGCCGCACTGTGTCTGGTGCTGGCGGTACCGGTGGGACTGCTGGTGGTGCGCTACAAGGGCCAACTGGCGATCTGGGCCGAGCGCCTGCCGTATCTGCTGCACGCCCTGCCCGGCCTGGTGATTGCGTTGACGCTGGTGTATTTCGCCCTGCATTACGTGCCGGCGCTGTATCAGACCTCGGCGCTTTTGCTGATCGCCTATGCATTGTTGTTTCTGCCATTGGCCCAGGCGCCGATCCGCACGGCCTTGAACAAGGCGGCACCGCAGCTGGAAGAGGCTGCGCGCACGCTGGGGGCGTCGTCGTTCAGTGCGTTTTGCCGGGTGACGCTGCCGATTATTTTTCCGGCACTGGGGGCGGCATTTGCGCTGGTGTTTCTGGATGCGATGAAGGAGTTGACGGCGACGTTGCTGCTTAGCCCAACCGGGCTGAATACCTTGGCGACTGCCGTGTGGGCACATACCTCGAATGTGGAATTTGCGGCGGCGGCGCCTTATGCGGCGTTGTTGATATTGGTGTCGGGGCTGCCGGTCTATCTGTTAACAACTCGGATGTACTTGAGCCGCTGAGATCGCCATCGTGGGCAAGCCCCCTCCGACATTTTGAATGCATTTCATCCCGAGGGAGGGCGCTTGCTCCCAATAGCGTCGGTCCAGGCGACGCTAAGCCCGGAACTGCCCCAGACTCGCCTTCAACTGCGCCGCCAACCCGTCCAGCACCTTGCCACTGGCGGTAGTCTCCACCACCGCCTGCGCCGCACGTTCGGCCTGGGCATGGATCACCTCGACCCGGCCTCGTACCGCATGGGCGCCCTGGGCTTGGTGCTCGGCTGCGCGGGTAGCCAGGCCAATCGCCGCATGCACCTGCTCCACTGAGGCCTGCACCGTCTGCTGCAAGCGCACGCTGTCGCGCAGCACCAGCAAGCCTTCGTTAGCCTGACGCCCGGCCTTGCCGATGGTTTCCACCGCTTCGCGCGCGCCCTGCTGCAATGCGACGATATGCGCCTGAATATCGCCCGTAGAGCTTTGGGTCTTGCTGGCCAACGCACGCACTTCGTCCGCCACCACCGCAAAGCCACGCCCGGTCTCGCCAGCACGTGCCGCTTCAATGGCTGCGTTGAGCGCCAACAGGTTGGTCTGCTCGGCGATGCCGTGGATGACCGTCAGCACCACCTCGATCTGCTCGCTTTGCTGGGCCAGACGCTCGATGACCTGGGAACCGGCCTGCACCTGCCCCGCCAGCGCCTCGATCAAACTGCCGACCTCAGCCGAAGTGCGCGAGTTCTCATCCGTGGCCTGGCGAATATCCACTACTTGCTGCAACGCTGCCTGCATGGCGTGGCTTTCGGCCTGGGCCTCGTCGGCCATTTGCGAGAGTGCGCGCAAACTCTCCGCCACCTCATCACGCTGCAAGCCGGCTGCCGCATCGGCGCCGGCATTGCGCAAGGTCATAGCACCGATTTCCACGCCGGTACGCTGCGCCACATCGCCCGCCTCGCGCACGATGGGTTGCAACTTATCCACAAAGCGATTGACCGCCGAGGCCATGTCGCCGATTTCGTCCTTGCTGTTGATTTGAACGCGCTTGGTGAGGTCGCCCTCGCCTGCCGCCAGGTCATCCATGGCCGCGATGAGCAGCTTCAGGCGGTTGACCACGCGGCGACCGAGGACCACGGCGATCAGCAGCAACACGCCGAAACCCACCACCGCCAGCCCCATGCCGATGCGCCAACGCAAGGTGCCGGCAGCCTCCTGCACGGCGCTGGTGGTATTGACGGTCATCTGGGTCGCAGTGGCTTGCGCCGACTGCAGGCGAGCGCCCATGGCCGCCGCGCTATCCGCCGCGGCACCTTTGAGGCTGTCCCCGACCAACTGATCACCACTGGCAATCAGTGCGGCAAAACGTTTGTCCAGCGCTTGCAGGTCGGCCTCGACCGACGCGGTCGACACCCCCATGAGCACCTTGCCAATCTCCACGCCGTTAGGGCTGATGGAAGCCTCGACGTAGAACACTGAAGGATCGTTCTTCGCAGCGTTCAGGACTTTGTCCAAGGCGCGATCGCCCTGGCCTTTTTCCAGCAACGCTTTGTTGATCGGATTCTCGCGATTCAGGTAACGAGTCAGGTGCTCACCCGCGGCATCGTCATAGACCACAAACAGCACGTTGGGATTGCGCTGAGCGCGCCGGGCAAACTCGGACAGCGTCGGCACATCGCTGTCCCACATGGCACGGGGCGCCACCGAAGCCAGTAGCTGCGCCATATCATTGGCGGAGTCTTGCAGATCTTTTTCCAGGGTCGCACGCAATTGCTTCTGCTCTGCCTGCAGGCGCTCGGAAAGCCCAGCGGTCAGACGCTGACGTGTGCTGCTGGACAAGCTGTCCAGACTCGAGGTGACCTCTTTGCCGGCCTGAGCCAATTCACCGGACAGCTTCTGGCTGTCGATGCCCAGGCGACTGCCTAAATCGGCCTCCAGCGCCGTAACGGTGCTCCGAGTGAGAGCGACCGCCACCAGCACTTGCACCAAAAGAGCGATACCGAGGGTAACGAACACCGGCCGCAACAGACGGCTTTGTAACAATGAGAGAACGGCAGACATCGGGAATCCCTCCACCACGGGTGCCATTAATTTGATAGCACCGCGAAAGAGAGAAACATAGCAAGGGTCGTGCCGCTTGGCATGCAGATACGACAAAGGGCTCCCGAAGGAGCCCTTTGCTTTTTACATCAACAGCTTATTAAGCGAACGGGTGACGCAGAACGATGGTCTCGTTGCGGTCCGGGCCCGTCGAAATAATGTCAATCGGCGCGCCGATCAGCTCTTCTACACGCTTGATGTAGGCGCGGGCATTAGCAGGCAGCTCTTCCAGGGTCTTGGCGCCCACGGTCGATTCGCTCCAGCCAGGCACTTCCTCGTACACAGGCTGCAGGCCCACGTAGCTGTCGGCATCAACCGGGGCAACGTCCTTGCCTTCGGCATCTTTGTAGCCGACGCAGATGTTGATGGTTTCCAGGCCGTCAAGCACGTCCAGCTTGGTGAAGCAGATGCCCGAGATGCTGTTCACATCGATAGCGCGACGCAGGATAACGGCGTCGAACCAGCCACAACGGCGAGCACGGCCGGTGGTCGCGCCGAATTCGTGACCTTGCTTGGCCAGGTGCGCACCGACTTCATCGAACAGCTCAGTCGGGAATGGGCCCGAACCTACACGGGTGGTGTAGGCCTTGGTGATGCCGAGAATGTAGTCCAGGAACATAGGGCCAACACCCGAACCGGTAGCAACGCCGCCAGCGGTGGTGTTGGAGCTGGTCACGTACGGGTAGGTACCGTGGTCGATGTCCAGCAACGAACCCTGGGCGCCTTCGAACATGATGTCCTTGCCAGCGCGACGCAGGTCGTGCAGCTCGGCAGTCACGTCCAGCATCAGCGGCTTGAGCAGCTCAGCGTATTCCTTGCACTCGGCCAGGGTCTTGTCGAATTCGATGGCTGGCTCTTTGTAGTAACCCACCAGCATGAAGTTGTGGTAATCCACCAGCTCACGCAGCTTGTCTTCAAAGCGCGGCATGTTGAGCAGGTCGCCCACACGCAGGCCACGCCGCGCGACCTTGTCTTCGTAGGCCGGGCCGATGCCGCGACCGGTGGTACCGATCTTCAGCTCGCCACGGGCCTTTTCACGGGCCTGGTCCAGCGCAACGTGGAAGGACAGGATCAGCGGGCAGGATGGGCTGATACGCAGGCGCTCGCGCACCGGTACGCCCTTCTCTTCCAGCTTGGTGATCTCGCGCAGCAGGGCATCCGGTGCAACCACGACGCCGTTGCCGATCAGGCACTGCACGCCTTCGCGCAGGACGCCCGACGGGATCAGGTGCAAGACGGTTTTTTCGCCATCGATGACCAGGGTGTGGCCAGCGTTGTGGCCGCCTTGGTAGCGCACTACGGCGGCAGCATGTTCGGTCAGCAGATCAACGATCTTGCCTTTGCCCTCATCACCCCATTGGGTGCCCAGGACTACGACATTCTTACCCATAACACTTGTCCTCATTCGCGCAAACTTGGTGCCGGCGATGGCCGGCAGGAAAACTCAAGAAGCCAGTGGCGATACTTGCCAAAGCCCGTTCTGCAGAATCAATTGCCGGTCGCAGTCCGCTTCACGGGCGGCGCCCAATGGCTGCCCAGGCAACGCCTGGACAACACGCTGACCCTCACTGCGCAACTGGCAAACCTGATGCCAGAGTGCTGCGTCCGTACTGTCAGGCATCCAGATGCCACCAGACGGCAGCTCGACCTCAGCACGCCCCAGGGTCACCAGGGTTTTCAAATCGGTGGAAAAGCCGGTGGCCGGACGCGCACGACCGAAGTCGGCGCCGATGTCGTCGTAACGACCACCTTGGGCGATGGCCTGGCCAACACCCGGTACAAACACCGCGAACACCACACCGGTGTGGTAGTGGTAGCCGCGCAACTCGCCCAGATCAAAATACAGCGGCAACTGCGGGAACCGCGCCGACAACCGCTCGGCAATCGCCAGCACGTCATCCAGTGCAGCCAATACCGGCGCCGGCGCATTGGCCAGGCGTTCACGTGCAGCCACCAGCACTTCACGACCGCCACACAGGTTGACCAGCGAGCGCAGCATGTCGGCCAGATCCGCAGGCACGCTGGCGGTCAGGGCGATGACTTCATCGATCGCCTTACGTTGCAGGGCATCGAATAGCTGCTGCTCGACTTCACCGGACAAACCGGCCGCACGGGCCAGGCCACGGTAGATACCAACGTGACCGAGGTCCATGTGGACATCTGGCACATCAGCCAGTTGCAGCATGGCCAGCATCAAGCTGATCACTTCAACGTCGCTGCTCGGACTGGCATCACCGTACAACTCCGCGCCCAACTGAATCGGGCTGCGAGAAGACGACAAGGCACGCGGCTGAGCGTGCAGCACGCTACCGGCGTAGCACAGGCGGCTCGGGCCTTCGCGGCGCAGGGTGTGCGCATCGATGCGCGCCACTTGCGGCGTGATGTCGGCACGGAACCCCATTTGCCGGCCCGATTGCGGGTCGATGACCTTGAAGGTGCGCAGATCCAGGTCCTGGCCCGCGCCGGTCAGCAGGGATTCCAGGTACTCGATATGGGGGGTCACGACAAACTCGTAACCCCAGCTCTGGAACAGATCCAACACCTGGCGACGCGCTACTTCGATGCGCGCAGCTTCTGGTGGCAGTACTTCTTCGATGCCATCTGGCAGCAGCCAGCGGTCTACCGTTGCCATTACGCCATTCCCCTATGATCCGGGCGGCCAGCCCTCGGCCGAGCCTTGAGTGAAGCAGAAAATACCCGCCCCCTGCATAAACCACGCGCAAGAGCGACGTGACGAACGACCTGTTAACGGCCTCGTCGGGCACTTTCCTCGAAAAACCTGTCACGCCTGCCGAATCAAACATGCAGACGCAAAAAAGCCGGGAATTTCCCGGCTGCCGCATCATACACCCGTTTTCTGAAAGGATCACCCCGCCAGGCGTTTTAGCCGCCCGACGGAGTGCGTCCTACAAAATCACGAGCTGGTTACTTGGACTTTTCCAGGTAGCGGAAGAAGTCGCTGCTTGGGTCCAGCACCATGACGTCGGTTTTGTTCGCGAAGCTTTCACGGTAGGCACGAAGGCTACGGTAGAACGCGTAGAACTCCTGGTCCTGGCCGTAAGCCTTGGCGTAGATCGCCGCGGCTTGGGCATCACCATCACCACGGGCCTCTTCAGACTCGCGATAGGCTTCTGCCAGCAGTACACGGCGCTGACGGTCGGCATCCGCACGGATACCTTCAGCCAGCTCGTTACCCTTGGCGCGATGCTCACGAGCCTCACGCTCACGCTCGGTGCTCATACGCTCGAACACGCTGCGGTTCACTTCCTTCGGCAAATCGATGGCCTTGACCCGAACATCGACAACTTCGATGCCCAGTTCTTTTTCCGCCATCGTGTTCAACGAACGAGTGATATCCGCCATCAGCGCATCACGTTCACCGGACACCACCTCGTGCAGGGTGCGCTTACCAAACTGGTCACGCAGGCCCGATTCCAGGCGGCGCGACAAACGCTCGTCGGCAATCTGCTTGAGGCCGGAGGTCGCAGTATAGAAGCGCTCGGCATCCTTGACGCGCCACTTGGCGTAGGCGTCAACCATCACGGCTTTCTTTTCCAGGGTCAGGAAGCGCTGTGTCGGTGCATCCAGGGTCATCAGGCGAGCGTCGAACTTGCGCACCTGGTTGACGTAGGGGACTTTCACATGCAGGCCCGGCTGGACATCCGCCTGGACCACACGACCGAATTGCAGCAGCACCGCACGCTCGGTCTGAGCCACGATGTAGAAGCAGTTCCAGGCAGCGATGACCACGACGACGCCCACAATCAGGGCGGTCAGCGATTTATTGCTCATCAACGACTCTCCCTGGTACGTGTTTGCTGTTGCAACAAGTCAGCGGCCGCACGGGCGCTCGCTTCGTTGGCAGCGGCATTGGAACCGGTGGACGGTGCACTGGAGCTGCTACGACCACCTTCGATCATCTTGTCCAGCGGCAGGTACAGCAGGTTGTTCTGCCCACCCTTGCTGCCGGTCACGAGGACCTTGCTGGTGTTGCTGAAGACTTCCTGCATGGTGTCCAGGTACAGACGCTCACGAGTCACTTCAGGTGCCTTGCGGTACTCGGCGACCAGCTTGGTAAAGCGATCCGCTTCACCCTTGGCGCGGGAGACCACTTCGTCACGGTAACCGTTGGCATCCTCGAGGATACGCTGGGCCTGACCACGGGCTTCCGGCACGACGCCGTTGGCGTAGGTCTCAGCCTGGTTGCGCGAACGCTGCTCGTCTTCACGGGCGCGGATCACGTCGTCGAAGGCTTCCTGCACTTCACGCGGTGCCGCTGCGCTCTGTACGTTCACCTGGGTGACGGTGATACCGGTGCGATAGGTATCGAGGAACCGTTGCAGGCGCTCCTTGATTTCGCTGGCCATCAACTCACGACCTTCGGTCAGCACCTGGTCCATGGCGGTGGAACCCACCACGTGGCGCAGGGCGCTTTCGGTTGCGTGTTGCAGGCTGATTTCCGGCTGATCAACGTTCAGCACGAAGTCCTGCAGGTTGCTGATCTTGTACTGCACGGTCAGCGGCACTTCGACGATGTTCTCGTCTTCGGTCAGCATCTGGCCCTGCTTGGTATAGGCACGCTCACGCGTGACGTTCTCCATGTACTTCTTGTCGATCGGCGGGAAGTAGATGTTCAGGCCAGGACCGACAGTCTCGTAGTACTTGCCGAAGCGCAGTACCACGGCTTGCTCCTGCTCGTCCACGACGTATACGGCGCTGTACAGCCATACGGCCGCCAGCACGACAAGACCCAGGCCCAGCAGGCCGTAGCCACCGCCCTTGCTTGTGCGACCGCCTTCGTCACCACCACGTTTTTTTCCACCACCGAACAACCCATTCAGGCTTTCCTGCAGCTTTCGGAAGGCCTCGTCGAGATCTGGTGGCCCCTTGCGGTCGCCATTATTGCGGCGCTTACCACCCCAAGGATCCTGATTATTCGAGTTGCCACCCGGCTCATTCCAAGCCATAGCGCTCTCCATCTGATAAAGCAAAGACGCACCCACGGCGCGCCGACCAATGCTACAGAATGCCTGCTACTGCGGCACAACCGCTTTCGGAGGCTTTTATTGCAAAGTGTGTTGTTCGATGAACTCTGTCGGAACTACGCCTTCACGGCTGACCAGCCGATTGAGCTCCGAGCGCGGCAATCGAACGGCCAGCAAGCTGACACCTTCTTCGTCGTGTTCTTCTTTCTGTACCGCGCCCAGCTCGAAAAACTGTGCACGCAGTCGAGCAAAACGCTGAGGCAAGCGCAAGGTGCCGACGAACAAATCGCTGCCAAGCAACTCGGCAATAGCTTGTTCAAGCAGCTCCAAACCACTGCCATCGCGCGCCGACAGCCAGACCCGCTGGGGCTTACCGTTCTCGTCGCGCTGGATTTGTGGCTCAACGCCTTCAAGCAAATCGAGTTTGTTATAGACCTCGAGGATCGGCAAGTCCTGGGCACCAATCTCACCCAGCACGACCATCACCTGTTCAATCTGCAGCATGCGATCCGGTTCGGCCGCATCGATCACGTGCAACAACAGGTCGGAATTGCTCGACTCTTCGAGCGTAGACCGAAACGCCTCGACCAGCTTGTGGGGCAGGTGACGAATGAAACCCACGGTGTCGGCCAGGACAATCGGCCCCAGGTCGTCAATATCCAGACGGCGCAAGGTCGGGTCGAGGGTAGCGAACAGTTGGTCAGCCGCGTACACGTCCGATTTCGTCACGTTGTTGAACAGCGTGGACTTGCCGGCGTTGGTATAGCCCACCAGGGACACGGTGGGAATATCGGCACGCGAACGGCCACGTCGCGATTGCTCGCGCTGGCTACGCACCTTCTCCAGGCGGCCCTTGATCTGGCGCAGGCGAACCCGCAGCAGGCGCCGGTCGGTTTCCAACTGGGTTTCACCCGGCCCCCGCATGCCGATACCGCCACCCTGACGCTCAAGGTGAGTCCAGCCGCGCACCAGCCGGGTGCTCATGTGGTCAAGCTGGGCCAGTTCGACCTGGAGCTTGCCCTCATGGGTACGGGCGCGTTGGGCGAAAATATCGAGAATCAGACCGGTGCGGTCGATCACGCGACACTCGAATACACGTTCGAGGTTACGTTCCTGACTGGGCGTGAGGGTGTGATTGAAGATCACCAGATCGGCCTCTTCGGCATGGACCAGATCGCGCAGTTCCTCGACCTTGCCACTGCCAATCAGGAATTTGGCGGTTGGCCGATGACGCGGCACGTTAAAAAACGCAACGGTCTCGGCGCCGGCCGAATTTGCCAACTCCTGAAACTCCTGCGGATCTTCGCGCGCCTCAGGGTCCTGTCCATCCAAGTGAACGAGGATTACTCGCTCACCACCACCGTGGCGCTCAAAGAACAAAGGAGACTCCTATCAGGCGTTACCTGGCTCAGCGTCAGCTGCATCATCACCTGCTGCACTAGGCAGACGGATTGGACGAACTGGAACCACTGTCGAGATAGCGTGCTTGTAAACCATCTGGCTGACGGTGTTTTTCAGCAGGATCACGAACTGGTCGAACGACTCGATCGTGCCTTGCAGCTTGATACCGTTGACCAGGTAGATGGAAACCCCCACTTTCTCTTTACGTAAAGTATTCAAGTAAGGGTCTTGTAGCGAATGCCCTTTTGACATGTGCCGCACTCCTTTAAGGATCAATAATAAAAAATCGGAAAATAGATAGCTTATGGCCGTCACACCCCCAAGGATAGACGGCAATTGCAAGGACTCAGCTCAATATGGAGACCGTTCCCAAGTATTTCAAGGCGCGTGACAGATTGTCGCTGTCCAGGCTGTCCAACCAGTGCAAATCGCTCCAGCTGCGCAGCCAGGTAAACTGGCGCTTCGCCAATTGGCGCGTGGCAATGATGCCGCGCTCCTGCATTTCGGCTGACGTCAGCTTGCCATCCAGATGATCCCAGACTTGGCGGTAGCCTACAGCACGTATCGAAGGTAGCCCTGGATGCAGGTCACCTCTTGAACGCAGTGCTACGACCTCGTCCACAAACCCCTGTTCCAACATAATTGTGAATCTTTGTGCAATTCGTTCATGCAGCACCTGGCGATTTGCCGGAGCGATGGCCAGATTCGCCACAGTATAGGGCAATTGTGGCTGCCCAGATGCGCCTGCGTCAGCACTTTGCGCAGTTTGTTTCAGCCGCAGTTCAGTCATGGTCTGACCGCTCACACGCCAGACTTCCAAGGCACGACTGAGGCGCTGAGGGTCATTTGGGTGAATGCGCGCTGCGGACACCGGATCGACCGCTGCCAGTTGATCGTGCAGGGCCTGCCAGCCAAGGCGTGCAGCCTCTTCTTCGAGTTCGGCACGCACTTGGGCATCGGCGGGCGGCATGTCGGCCAGCCCTTCCTGCAAAGCCTTGTAGTAGAGCATCGTGCCGCCTACCAGCAACGGGATGTTACCCCGCGCGGTGATCTCGGCCATGGCGGCCAGGGCGTCGGTGCGGAAATCCGCCGCGGAATAGCTCTCGGCCGGGTCGATGATATCGATCAAACGGTGTGGATACTGCGCCAACAGCTCTTTTGAGGGCTTGGCGGTGCCGATGTCCATGTCCCGGTAAACCAGGGCAGAGTCGACACTGATCAGCTCGCACGGCAGCACCTTGGTCAGCTCGATGGCCAGGTCGGTCTTGCCAGCGGCCGTGGGGCCCATCAGGAAGATCGCGGGGGGCAAGGCACTCATCAACGGCCGCGCAAGAACAGTTTGTCCAGATCGTCCAGGCCCATCTGGGTCCAGGTCGGTCGGCCATGGTTGCATTGGCCGCTACGTTCGGTGTTTTCCATGTCGCGCAGCAAGCCGTTCATTTCCGGCAAGGCCAGGCGGCGATTGGCACGGATGGCGCCGTGGCAGGCCATGGTGCCGAGCAGTTCGTTGATGTGCGCCTGGATGCGGTCGCTGGTGCCGTACTCCATGAGGTCGGCCAGCACGTCGGCCACCAGCCGGTTGGCTTCGGCCTGCTTCAGCAGTGCGGGAATCTGGCGGATCGCCAGCGTTTCCGGGCCCAGGCGCTGCAATTCAAAGCCCAGCTTCTGGAACACGCCGTGGTGCTCTTCGGCGCAATCGGCCTCACGCTGGCTGACAGCAAGGGATTCGGGTACCAGCAACGGCTGGCCACTCAGGCCTTCGCTGGCCATGGCGATCTTCAGGCGCTCGTACATGATCCGCTCGTGAGCGGCGTGCATGTCCACCAGCACCAGGCCATGGGCATTTTCCGCGAGGATGTAGATCCCCTTGAGCTGCGCCAACGCGTAGCCCAGCGGTGGGATATCACCGCCACCTTCCGGCAAGGCCACCGCGCCCGGCTCTGCACCTGGCAACGGCGCAAAGAATTCACGATAGGCGGCCTGCGCCTCGGCCACCGGTACAGCCGATTGCGGACGCGGGGTGTATTGGTACTGATAACCCGCACCCGAGCCGGAGCCCGGCGCCGTGTAGCTCGGCTGGGGTTGCGGCGATTGCAGCAGGTTTGCCGCCAGGCTCATTTCACCTTGAGGGCCAAACTCCCCCGCTTCGGGGCCGCTCGGGCGAACCACCGCCGTCACGATGGGCGCGGACAACTGGTCATCCGGGCGCACATCGCCCAGGGCACGGTGCAAGGTGCCATAGAGGAAGTCATGCACCATGCGCCCATCGCGGAAGCGCACTTCGTGCTTGGTCGGGTGCACGTTGACGTCGACCACCGAAGGATCGACCTCAAAAAACAGCACAAAAGTCGGATGCCGCCCGTTGAACAGCACATCGCGATAGGCCTGGCGCACCGCGTGGGCCACTAGCTTGTCGCGTACCGCCCGGCCATTCACAAAGAAATACTGCAAGTCCGCCTGGCTGCGGGAGAAGGTCGGCAAGCCCACCCATCCCCACAGGCGCAGGCCATTGCGCTCGATTTCAATCGGCAGCGCCTGCTCCAGGAAACCCGCGCCGCAGATAGCCGATACCCGGCGAGCGCGCGCCGCATCGTCATGGGCTTCGTGCAGGCTGAGGATGGTCTTGCCGTTGTGGCGCAGGTGAAACGCCACATCGAAACGCGCCAGGGCCAGGCGCTTGATGACTTCTTGCAGGTGATCGAATTCGGTTTTTTCGGCCTTGAGGAATTTGCGTCGCGCCGGGGTGTTGAAGAACAGGTCGCGCACTTCCACCGAGGTGCCCACCGGGTGTGCGGCCGGTTGGACCCGAGGCGCCATGTCGCGGCCTTCGGTTTCCACCTGCCAGGCCTGCTCGGCATCACGGGTGCGCGACGTCAGGGTCAGGCGCGCCACGGAGCTGATGGAGGCCAATGCCTCACCGCGAAAGCCCAGGCTCATCACGCGTTCAAGGTCTTCCAGGTCGCGGATCTTGCTGGTGGCGTGACGGGCCAGGGCCAGCGGCAGGTCATCGGAGGAGATCCCGCTGCCATCGTCACGTACGCGCAGCAGCTTGACGCCGCCCTGTTCCACATCGACATCGATGCGCCTGGCACCGGAGTCGATGCTGTTCTCCAGCAACTCCTTGATCACCGATGCCGGCCGCTCAACGACCTCGCCCGCCGCAATCTGGTTGGCGAGGCGCGGGCTGAGCAATTCAATGCGCGACCCGCTGTTCAAGACTGATTCGCTCATTACTGTGCCGCCAATTCAGTGCCAGGGATGGTCAACACCTGGCCGACCTTCAACTCGTCGGTCTTCAGGTTGTTGGCGCTGCGCAAGGTCGCGGCCGAAACCTGGAATCGCACCGCCAGCATGGCCAGGGTATCACCCGGCTGCACGCGATGATCACGCGGGCCCTGGGCGATTTTCCCGGAGTCACGCAGCCAGGCGATATAAGTGCCCGGCGGCGGGTTCTGTTGGAAGAACTGGCGCACACCGGCGCTGATGGAGCGCGCCAATGCCTGCTGATGGCTGGCACTGGCCAGCTTCGACGCCTCGTTCGAGTTGGAGATAAACCCGGTTTCCACCAGGATCGATGGGATGTCCGGCGACTTCAACACCATGAACCCGGCTTGCTCCACACGCTGTTTGTGCAGCGAGGTCACCCGGCCGATGTTGCTCAGCACCTTCTGGCCGACGTTCAAGCTGGAGGTCAGCGAGGCCGTCATCGACAGGTCAAGCAGTACACCGGCGAGCATCTTGTCCTTGTCATCGAGGGACACGTTGCCGGCCCCGCCGATCAAGTCGGAACGGTTTTCACTGTCGGCCAGCCAGCGGGCGGTCTCGGATGTGGCGCCGCGATCCGACAAGGCAAACACCGAAGCCCCGAAGGCGGCGGCCGAAGGTGCGGCGTCGGCATGGATCGAGACGAACAGGTCGGCGCCCTTCTTGCGCGCGATTTCGGTACGGCCGCGCAACGGAATGAAGTAGTCGCCGGTACGGGTCAGTTCGGCGCGGTAGCCTTTCATGCCGTTGACCTGGCGTTGCAGCTCACGGGCGATGGCGAGCACCACGTCTTTCTCATGCTGGCCGCGCGAACCGGACGCGCCCGGGTCTTCACCGCCGTGGCCGGCGTCGATCACCACGATAATATCGCGCTTGCCGGCGGGAGCTGGCGGCGGCGGTGGCAACTTGACCTGGGGTTGCGACGGGTTGACCGGCACGGCCGGCACTGTCGCCACGGCAGGGGTTGGCGCCGGTGGCGGCGCGGCATCGGCGGCGTTGTCGAACAGATCGACCACCAGCCGGTTGCCGTATTGGGCATTGGGCGCCAGGGAGAAGCTTTTCGGCGTCACGACTTTTTTCAAGTCGATCACCACGCGAAGGTCGGTCGGCGTGCGCTGCGCCGAGCGCATGGCGGTGATCGGCGTGTTGGCGGTGGACACTTTCAACGGCGCGGCCAGGGTCGCACCATTAATGTCGATCACCAGGCGATCAGGCGCCGTGAGGGTAAAGACACTGTGCTGGACCGGGCCAGACAGGTCGAACACCAGTCGCGTGTTATCCGGCGCTCGCCACAGGCGAACACTCTTCACCTGTGAAGCAGCCAGAGCATTGACAGTCATTGCCGCAAGCAACACCCCTACGACAGCAACCAACGCGCGAAAGCGCATACCTAACCCCACCAATTATTTGAATTCCAAAGCCAGAGCGGCACACCACGACTCACCGCGCGCGCCCTGGGGCAACAACTTCAGCTGACGTCCGTGATCATGCGGCGTAATGGTAATGGTCAGGTCCGGCTTTGGCAAAAAGCCTGTGCCTTTATCTGGCCACTCAATAAGACACAACGCCTCTTCATCGAAGTAATCACGGATGCCCATGAACTCGAGCTCTTCGGGGTCCACCAGGCGGTAGAGGTCGAAGTGGAAAGCCCGCACTGCGCCGATCTCGTAGGGCTCAACCAGAGTGAACGTGGGACTCTTTACCGCCCCCGTATGGCCCAATCCCCGAATGATGCCCCGGGACAGCGTGGTCTTGCCCGCCCCCAGGTCGCCTTCAAGAAAGATCAGGCCTGACCCGGCCGTGACCTGGGCAATACGCTGACCTAACGCCACCATGGCCTCTTCATCGGCCAGGAAAAGGATTACTTCAGACACGGCGACTGTTCCTCCAGCAATTGACGAATGGCGGGTATCAGGTCGCTGGCGGCCAATCCGCGACCAAAGCGGCCCTGGCGATCCCCTGCGGTGGCGTGCAACCAGACACCCAGGCAGCTTGCTTCATAAGCCGGCATGCCCTGGGCCAGCAGCGCGCCCACCAGGCCAGCCAAAACGTCACCGAGGCCTGCCGTCGCCATCGCCGGATGGCCTTGATCGCAGCGCGAAACGCGCCCGTCGGGACTGGCAATCAAACTGCCAGCACCCTTGAGGATAGCCACTGCATTAAATTTCTGGCTCAACGCGCGCGCCACCTTAAGACGGTCGGCCTGAACCTCGGCTGTCGAAATCCCCAACAAGCGCGCGGCCTCCCCCGGATGCGGGGTGATCACGCACTGGGCCGGCAGGCTCACGCTGCCAGTTGCCAGTTGATTGAGCGCGTCGGCGTCCCAGACTTGCGGCAGCCGGGCATTGGCCGCGACAGACAACAGGCTTTTACCCCAGGAGGCTCCGCCCAGGCCGGGGCCAATCACAATCACCGAGATTTTTTCCAGCAAGCCCATCAACTGGTTGGCCGAACTCAGGCCGACGGTCATGACTTCCGGCAAGCGGGCCAGCGCAGCCGGCACATGCTCAAGGCGAGTGACCAGGGACACCAGGCCCGCGCCACTGCGCAAGGCGCTTTCGGCACAGAGCAGCGCGGCGCCGCCAAAGCCCCGGTCGCCGCCGATCATCAGCAGGTGGCCGAACTGGCCCTTATGGGCGTCCGGGGCACGCGCAGCCAGTTGCGGCAAATGGCCGGGCAACAATGACTGAACGTCGGTTATTTCGTGTTTTGTCTGCGGCATGCGTCTTCAAGCTCCGATGTCTGGCAGAATTATACCCATCTAACCTGTGGTTTCCCGTGTCTCATGCCCGCTATTACCTCCGATCTGCCCGCCCTCGCCCAATCGATCAAAGACTGGGGCCGCGAGCTGGGCTTTCAACAAGTCGGCATCAGCGGCCTGGACCTGGCTGAGCATGAACAACATCTGCAACGCTGGCTCGACGCGGGCTACCACGGCGAGATGGAATACATGGGCGCCCATGGCAGCAAACGCTCGCACCCGGACGAACTGGTGCCAGGCACTCTGCGCGTGGTGTCGCTGCGCATGGATTACCTGCCCGGCGATACGCAGATGGCGCTACTGCTGGCAAAACCGGAAAAAGCCTACATCTCGCGCTACGCCCTGGGCCGCGATTACCACAAGCTGATCCGCAAGCGCGTGCAGCAGTTGGCCGACCGTATCCAGGCGCAGATCGGGCCTTTCGGCTTTCGCGCCTTTGTCGACAGCGCGCCCGTGTTGGAAAAAGCCATTGCCGAACAAGCCGGTCTTGGCTGGATCGGTAAAAACACCCTGGTGCTCAATCGCAAGGCCGGCAGTTATTTCTTCCTGAGCGAGCTATTTGTGGATTTGCCGCTGCCGGTCGATCCGCCGCACAGTACCGAACACTGCGGCCGCTGCACCGCCTGCCTGGACATCTGCCCTACCAATGCGTTCGTCGGCCCCTATGTACTGGACGCCCGGCGCTGCATTTCCTACCTGACCATCGAACTCAAGAGCGCGATTCCTGAAGACCTGCGCCCACTGATCGGCAACCGGGTATTCGGCTGCGATGACTGTCAGATCGTTTGTCCCTGGAATCGTTTCGCGCGACCCACTGCCGAAAGTGATTTCAAGCCACGGCACAATCTGGATAACGCAGAACTGGCGGAGCTGTTCATGTGGGATGAGGATAAATTCCTCAGCAGTACCGAAGGCTCGCCTTTGCGCCGTGCCGGTTATGAGCGCTGGCTGCGCAACCTGGCGGTGGGCCTGGGCAACGCGCCGTCGAGCATCCCGGTGCTGGAAGCCTTGAAGGCGCGTCGGGATTACCCGTCGGAGCTGGTGCGCGAGCATGTGGAATGGGCGCTGAACCAGCACGCAGCGCGTTAGTGCACGTCGTCGTTATAGACGAATTTGGGCATTTCCCAGTGAAAGCGGATCGCCAGCAGGCGCAATAGAAAACCGCTGAACAGGGTCAGTAGAATTGCCTGCTCGCTGGGCAGTTCCAGGTAGAGGCACAGCAGGTAGAACCAGGCGGCGAGGAACGACACGCTGGCGTACAGTTCACGGCGAAAGATCAGCGGAATATCGTTGCAGAAAATATCCCGCAGAATGCCGCCGAAGACGCCGGTGATCACCCCGCTGACCGACGCCACCAGCATGCCGTGGCCCATTTCCAGGGCGGTCATGCAGCCAATCAACGTAAACGCGACCAGGCCCACGGCATCCAGCGCGAGGAACAGCGAGCGCAGGTGGCGCATCAACGGTGCGATAAAGATCGTCACCAGCGCCGCGACGGAGGTAAGCACCAGGTATTCGGGATGCTTGACCCACGTCAGCGGGTAATGCCCCAACAGCACATCGCGCACCGAGCCGCCGCCCAGCGCCGTCACGCAGGCGATCAGCACCACACCAAACCAGTCCATGCCGCGCCGGCCGGCAGACAAGGCGCCAGTCATGGCTTCGGCGGTGATGGCGATGAGGTAGAGCATCAGCAGCATGATGGCGATCCTTGCAAAGAGGCCGGCAGTCTAATCATTTGCTGATGGCACCAAAAGGGGGCGCCTGGCGATAAATCGAGTTGCCCGCGAAGGCGCCGGTTCTTCAAGCCTTGATGAAATGCTTGCGGTAATGCTGCAGCTCGGCGATCGACTCGCGAATATCATCCAGCGCCAGGTGGGTGCTGCCTTTATGGAAGCTGTCTTTGACTTCCGGCGCCCAGCGCGCAGCCAGTTCCTTGAGCGTGGACACGTCCAGGTTGCGGTAGTGGAAGTAGCTTTCCAGCGCCTTCATGTGGGTATAAAGGAAGCGACGGTCCTGGCAAATGCTGTTGCCGCAGATTGGCGACTTGCCTTTGGGCACCCACTTTTCCAGGAAGGCAATGGTTTCGGCTTCGGCTTCGGCCATGCTGATGCGGCTGTCACGCACGCGCTGGGTCAGGCCGGAGTTGCCGTGGGTGCGGGTGTTCCACTCGTCCATGGTGGCGAGCACGGCGTCGCTGTGGTGGATGGCGATCACCGGACCTTCGGCCAAGGTGTTGAGGTTGCTGTCGGTGACAATGGTCGCCATCTCGATGATGACGTCGGTGTCGGGGTTCAGACCGGTCATTTCCAGATCGATCCAAATCAGGTTCTGTGGGTTTTGCATGGCTTGATTCTCTTGGCACCTTGGCGTAGCTGCGCAGTTTAGCAGGCGGGGCCGTGCTAGACTCGCGACCGTTTTACCTAACCTTTGCATTATCGACACGGAACACCAATGGCCAAACGCCAGCTCAATCGTCGCCAAAACTGGCGCATCGAAAAGATTCAAGGTGAACGCGCCGCACGCGCCGCCAAACGTGAATCCTCCGCCGTGGACGCGCTCGAGGGCGGCGACCTGGGGCCCGAACAGACGGGCCTGGTGATCGCGCACTTTGGTGTGCAGGTCGAAGTCGAGGCGCTGGAAGGCGAACTCGCGGGCCAGGTGTTCCGCTGCCACTTGCGCGCCAACCTGCCTGCGCTGGTGACCGGCGACAAGGTGGTCTGGCGCGCCGGCAACCAGGGCATCGGCGTGATCGTCGCCCAACTGCCGCGCACCACCGAACTGCGCCGCCCCGACAGCCGCGGCCAGCTCAAGCCGGTAGCGGCCAACGTCGACATGATCGTGATCGTGTTCGCGCCGCTGCCCGAGCCCCATGCCAACCTGATCGACCGCTACCTGGTGGCGGCCGAGCATGCCGGCATTCGCCCACTGTTGCTGCTGAACAAATTCGACCTGATTGACGAGCAGAATGCCCCCGCGCTCAACGCGCTGCTGGCGGTCTACCGCACCCTGGGCTATCCGGTGCTGGAAGTCTCGGCCCATCACGGCAACGGCATGGAACAGCTGCAACAGCAATTGGACGGGCGTATCAGCGTGTTTGTCGGCCAGTCGGGCGTAGGCAAATCCTCGCTGGTCAACAGCCTGCTCCCGGAAGTCGATACCCGCGTGGGTCCGCTGTCGGAGCTGTCCGGCCAGGGCACTCACACCACTACCACGGCGCGGCTGTTCCACTTCCCGGGCGGCGGTGAGTTGATCGACTCCCCTGGTATTCGTGAATTCGGCCTCGGCCACGTCAGCCGCAGCGATGTGGAAGCGGGCTTTATCGAATTCAACGACCTGATCGGCACCTGCCGCTTCCGCGATTGCAAACACGATCGCGAGCCGGGCTGCGCCCTGCTCAAGGCCCTGGAAGACGGCCGCGTGCAGCAGCAGCGCATGAACAGCTATCGGTCGATTATTGCGAGCCTGCCGGAAAGCAGTTACTAAACTTGCGAAACAATAAGGCCGCGATCATCGCGGCCTTATTGTAGGTGACTTAGGAACCCGTCCCAGGCACCGCAGGGGCTTTCACCCCACCCTCATCAAACAGGTTCAGCTTCTGCCGCAGCTCATGGGCCGGCAATGGCTCCTGGCCGGGCGGAATGGCGTTCGGATCGGCCGGCACTTCACCTGGCGCGCCCGCTCCCGGCGTTGGGCCCGGTGGTGGTGCGGGTTGATCACCTTCAATCGCGCGCTGGGCCTTTTTGGTCAACACCACGATGTCGATACGGCGGTTGATCGGATTGAACGGATCCTTGGGATCAAACAGCTGTGAAGAGGCAAAACCCACCACCCGCGCCACTTGCGGGTCCGGATAGCTGCCGGCAACCAGTGCCCGACGCGCCGCGTTGGCACGGTTGGCCGAAAGCTCCCAGTTGCCAAAATCACCCTGGCCCGCGTAGGGCTTGGCGTCGGTGTGGCCACTGATGCTGATTTTGTTCGGCACTGCCTTGATGGTGTCGGCCATGGCCAACAGGATGTCTTCAAAGTATGGTTTCAGGCGCGCGCTGCCAGAGTCGAACATCGGCCGGTTGGCGGCGTCGGTGATCTGGATGCGCAAGCCATCCGGGGTGATTTCGAACGAAATCTGATCCTTGAACTTCAGCAGTTGCGGATTTTCCTCAACCTTGTTCTGCAACTCTTGCAGCAGCAGCTCAAGACGTTCCTGCTCGACCTGCTCAGCCATGGCCTCGACGGTGTCGCGCTCGATCGGGATTTTTTCCTGCGGTGCTTCGGTTTTGACTTCCGGGTTGATGGTGCGCTCAGGCGCCAATTGCGGTGAACCGCCGAGGTCGATCACGAAGGGCGTACCGCTTTCCGAGAAGCCAATCGGGTCTTTGAAGTAGCCGGCGATGGCGATCTTCTGTTCGGGTGTCGCGGTGGACATCAGCCACAGCACCAGGAAGAACGCCATCATCGCCGTCGCAAAGTCGGCAAAAGCGATTTTCCAGGCGCCACCGTGGTGCCCCGCAGCGAAGCGCTTGACGCGCTTGATGATTATCGGCTGGTTGTTTTCCATGGCTTAGCGACCGCGAACCGCTTGTTCCAGCTCGGCGAAGCTTGGGCGATGCTTGGGGTACAGCACCTTGCGACCGAACTCCACCGCCAACGAAGGCGGCATGCCGGAAGCGGAGGCTACCAGGCTGGCCTTGATCGATTCGTACAGGTTGATTTCTTCCTTGGCGTCGTGGGCCAGGGAGGTCGCCAGCGGGCCGAAGAAACCGTAGGCCGCGAGAATACCGAAGAAGGTCCCCACCAGCGCCGCACCTACGTGCATGCCGATAGCCGCCTGGTCACCTTCGCCCAGGGAGGCCATGGTCACCACGATACCCAGTACCGCCGCGACGATACCGAAGCCGGGCATGCCGTCGGCCACACCGGTAACGGCATGGGAAGGATGCTCCAGCTCTTCCTTGAGGCTGAACAATTCCATGTCGAACAGGCCTTCCAGCTCATGGGGAGCCATGTTGCCGGAGGACATGATGCGCAGGTAGTCGCAGATGTAGGCGGTCATGCGCTCATCTTTGAGCACGGCCGGGTACTTGGCGAAAATCGGGCTGGCCGCGGCGTCTTCGATGTCGGCCTCGATGGCCATCATGCCTTCGCGGCGGCTCTTGTTGAGGATCTCGTAAACCAGGCCCAACACTTCCAGGTAGAAGGTGTGGGTGAAGCGCGAACCGAACATGCCCAGCGACTTCTTGATCACGTGCATGGTCATGTAGCCGGGGTTCGCCTGCAGAAAGGCACCCAGTGCCGCACCACCAATAATCATCACCTCGAAAGGCTGGATCAGTGCCGCAATTTTACCGTGGGACAGGACGTACCCGCCGAGCACGCTCGCGAAGACGACGATAATGCCGATAATTTTAGCCATAGGAGATGAGTACTTGCGCCGTCGGGTTCATGGACATATTTGGGGGAACTGAAAAACTCTTGTTCTACTTATCGGCAAAACTGCGCCAGACTATAGCCCGTTAAGGCGAAAAGCCAGTTCGGCCCGCTCCGGGTGTGTTGACCGCAAGTGATGATCGCGCCCCAATCATGGCTAATGAAACGACAGTCCCAACTGCAAAACCTACTTCTCTAGCCGCTTGGATCAAGCGCCTGGACGAAGTGCTGCTGCCTGTCCCACAGGCCAGCCATGACCGCGTGTGCAAAGCCATACGCGATAGCCGCAGTTCGTTGCGAGATATTGCCGAGCTGATGCAAAACAGCCCGGCCCTGGTGCTCAGCGTGATGCGCGAGGCCAACAGCCACACCCATGGCAGCCTGACGGCGCCGGCGGAAAACCTCGAAGTGGCGCTTAACCGCCTGGGCCTCAAACGCGCCGAGGAACTGCTGGCACGCCTGCCGTCGGTGCCCGCCCCTGACATTCCCGTCGCGCTGCGCCAGCTGTTGCTGGTCAGCCAACACGCCTCGCAACAAGCCAACGGATTATTCGGCAGCCGCCTGGCGCGGCTGTGGCAGGACATTCACTGGGGCAGCCTGCTGTTTCTTTCACCGCTGTGGCCTATGGCCGTTGCCTATCCCAAGCTCCTGGAGGAATGGGAACTGCGGGTCATCCACAAAGGCGAGTCGGCACGCAAGGTCGAACAGGAATTGTTCGGCGTGCGCCTGCTGGACCTGTGCCTGGGCTTGACCGAGACATGGCACCTGCCGATCTGGGTGTCCCAGGGTTATACCCTGTTGCGGACCGAGCAGCGCCTGCTGGTCAAGGCCCTGCATATCGCCCGTGAAGACGACCCCCTGCGCCACCAGCAATTGCTCGACGCCGCCCCCAACCTGCGCCGCTGGCTAAACCAGCCGGCCAACACGGTGCTGCTGGCCAACGGCTTGGCGATGTCGGCCCAGGAGTCCTGGACCTGCCCGCATACCCAGCGCTGGCAATACCTCACAGCACTGTACCTGCAGCAGCCCCTGAGCGAAGTGCAGCAACAGGTCCACCAGCAAGCCGTCACCAGTGCCCGCGACACCTTGATGCCCGACCTCTGGCACCCGGCGCTGTCGCTGATCTGGCCGTGGCATGTGCACAAGATTCATCGCGGCCTGCTGCCCGCGCCACCGCCTACCGCCGAAGCCCTGGCTGTCTGGCGCAAGCGCTGTACCGAACTGCTGGTGGAGCCGAGCCGCTTTGCCAACGCCATGCATTTGACTACGTGCGCCAAGGAAGCCCTGGTGGCCAGTGGCATGCAGCGCGTCCTGTTGTTTATGGCCGATCGTGCCCTGAGCACCTTGCGCGTACATCAGGCCGACGGCCTGCCGAAGGATGCCGCCAACCTGAGCCTGGATGTGGTCAACAGCACGCTGCTGCAGCGCCTGCTGGAAAAGTCCGCCCAGGTGCGCCTCACGCCGGAAAACCACGCGCAGTTCTCGGCACTGCTGCCGCCGATCCTGCGCCGCCTGTTCACCGGCGAGCACCTGTTGTTGCGCTCCATGAGCTGCAACGGTCGCGTGGTGATGGTGATGGTCGCCGACCAGGGCGGCGGGCCGTTCTCGGAAACCACCGTGCAGGCCTTCGGTAAAACCGCCCAATGCATCGAGAAAGCCCTGCACAGCTTTACCAACCGCAGCGCCTGATGCTTGCGCTACAATCGCCGTCCTTTAATCGCCAACATTTGTGCCCAGGAGACCTCACATGCCTGACTTCTCTGGCTTGCCGCTGGTGATCGAATCCAGTGACCTGCTCGGTCTACTGGATGCCGAGCACCTGATTCTGGTGGACCTCACCAGTGCCGCCCGCTACGCCGAAGGGCACATCCCCGGCGCGCATTTCGTTGACCCCAAGCGCACCCAACTGGGCCAGGCACCGGCACCCGGCCTGCTGCCCGGCAAGGCTGATCTCGAGAAACTGTTCGGCGAACTGGGCCACACGCCCGACGCTACCTACGTGGTCTATGACGACGAAGGCGGTGGTTGGGCCGGGCGTTTTATCTGGATGCTCGACGTGATCGGCCACCAGAAATACCACTATCTGGATGGCGGCCTGCTCGCGTGGCTGGAGGGCAAATACCCGCTCTCCACCGACGTGCCCGCCGCGGCCGGCGGTCCAGTCAGCCTCACGCTGCATGACGGCCCCACCGCTACCCGCGAATACCTGCAAAGCCGTCTTGGGGCTGCCGACCTGGGCGTCTGGGATGCGCGTGGGCCGCTGGAATATTCCGGCGAGAAAGTGCTCGCAGCCAAAGGCGGGCATATCCCCGGCGCGGTGAATTTCGAATGGACGGCCGGCATGGACAAAGAGCGCAACCTGCGCATCCGCCGCGACATGCCGCAGATCCTCGAAAGCCTCGGGCTGACCAAAGACAAAGAAATCATCACCCACTGCCAGACTCACCACCGCTCTGGCTTCACCTACCTGGTGGCCAAGGCGCTCGGTTATCCGCGAGTCAAAGGTTATGCCGGTTCCTGGGGCGAATGGGGCAACCACCCCGACACTCCCGTCGAGATTTAAGGTTTAAGGACAGTAAATGAAAAAGCAGTTGTTTATCCTCAGCCAGTACCTGCTGCCGCACCACCTGCTGTCGCGGTTGGCCGGCTGCATCGCCGAGTGCCGCGTGCGCTGGTTCAAGAATGCCTTCACCACCTGGTTCGCCAAGCGCTATCAAGTGGATATGTCCCAGGCCCTGGTAGAAGACGTGACCGCTTACGAGCACTTCAACGCTTTCTTCACCCGCGCCCTGAAAGACGGCGCCCGCCCACTGGACCAGACCCCTGGCGCAGTACTAAGCCCAGCCGATGGCGCGGTCAGCCAGCTTGGCCCTATCGAACATGGCCGCGTGTTCCAGGCCAAAGGCCACAGCTTCAGCGTGCTGGAGCTGTTGGGCGGTGATGCGGCGGTCGCTGCGCCGTTCATGGGCGGCGATTTCGCCACCATTTACCTGTCGCCGAAGGACTACCACCGAGTGCATATGCCTCTGGCCGGTACCCTGCGCGAAATGGTCTACGTGCCTGGGCGGATTTTCTCGGTAAACCAGACCACCGCCGAAAACGTGCCGGAGTTGTTTGCGCGTAACGAGCGTGTTGTCTGCCTGTTCGACACCGAACGCGGCCCGATGGCCGTGGTATTGGTGGGTGCGATGATTGTGGCGTCGATTGAAACCGTCTGGGCCGGCCTGGTTACTCCGCCGAAGCGCGAGCTGAAAACTTTCCGCTATGACGAAGCTGCGCGCGCGCCGATTCACCTGGAGAAGGGTGCGGAGCTGGGTCGCTTCAAGTTGGGCTCCACCGCGATCGTGCTGTTCGGGCCGGATCAGGTGAAGTGGGCAGAGGAACTGGTGGCGGGTTCGCCGGTGCAGATGGGCCAGGGTATCGCTTTACCTAAAGCCTGACACCGAACCCAATATGGGAGGGGGCTTGCTCCCGATAGCGGGGTATCAGTCAACACATCAGTGACTGAACCACTGCCATCGGGGGCAAGCCCCCTCCTACATTTAGTCAGTTACAGCTGACCGTCGCGGTCGCGAAAGCCCAGCAGATAGAGCACGCCATCCAACCCCAAGGTCGAAATCGCCTGCTTGGCCGATTGCTTGACCAATGGCTTGGCGCGGAACGCCACACCCAAACCGGCGATTGCCAGCATCGGCAAGTCGTTGGCGCCGTCGCCGACCGCAATGGTCTGTTCCAGACGCAAACCTTCCTTGTGGGCCAGTTCCTTCAGCAGATCCGCCTTGCGCTGCGCATCGACAATCGGCTCGACCGCGACGCCGGTCACCTTGCCATCCACCACTTCCAATTCGTTGGCGAACACATAGTCGATGCCCAGCTTGGCCTGCAATTGCTTGGCGAAGTAAGTGAAACCACCCGACAGGATCGCCGTCTTGTAGCCCAGGCGCTTGAGTTCGGCGAACAGGGTTTCGGCGCCTTCGGTCAGGCGCAGCGACGCGCCGATGGAGTCCAGCACGCTCACATCCAGGCCCTTGAGCAAGGCCAGGCGTTCCTTGAAGCTGGCGCGGAAATCCAATTCCCCGGCCATGGCGCGCTCGGTGATTTCGGAAACCTGCTCACCCACGCCGGCCGCCTTGGCCAGCTCGTCGATGACTTCGGCTTCGATCAGCGTGGAGTCCATGTCGAACACCGCCAGGCGACGGTTGCGGCGGAACAGCGAATCTTCCTGGAAGGCGATATCGACATTCAGCTCCTGGGCCACGCTGAGGAATTCGGCGCGCAGGGCTTGCGGGTCGGCCGGCTCACCGCGCACGGAGAACTCGATGCAGCCCTTGCCCTTGTCGGCCGGAGTGTCCAACGGCATGCGACCCGACAGACGGTCGATATGGTCAATGTTCAAACCATACTGCGCGGTAATCGAGCTGACGCGCTGCAGCTGTTCGGCGGTGACCTTGCGGGTCAGCAGCGTCACGATATGGCGCTTCTTGCCCTGGCCGGCCACCCACTGCTGGTAATCCTCTTCGGATACCGGGGTGAAACGCACCTGCTGATCCAGCTTATACGCCGTAAACAGGATGTCCTTGAGCACCGATGAGGCCTGCTCGGTGCTGGGAATTTCCACCAGGATGCCGAACGACAGCGTGTCGTGGATCACCGCCTGGCCGATGTCGAGAATGTTCACACCACCCTGGGCCAGAACGCCGGTAATGGCTGCGGTAAGACCTGGGCGGTCTTCCCCAGTGATGTTAATCAGGACAATTTCGCGCAAGGCGCACCCCCAGGCTGGAAAAAAACCGCATTCTACCCACTTTCAGTGACCATCGGGCACAGCCAGCGCTTTGCCGGTCTTGGGCCTGTCGCTATACTGCGCGTCAACTTCACGGACCAAGAGCCGAGCTCAAGTGAACCGGCCCACGCCAGTAAAAACCGACAACTTCTTCCTGCTGATCTTCCGGGCACTGCGCCACCGCCGTGTACCGATCGCATTACGCATCGCCAGCCATAACGTGATCCTGGTCGCCCTGGCCTTGGTGATCTACGCCTGCGTGATGGGTTTGCAATTCAAGCAGGCCATGCACGAGCAAGCCGACGCCCTGGGCGAGAGCCTGACCACTCAGACCGCCACTTCGGCGACTGAGCTGCTGGTGTCCAACGACATCCTCAGCCTCAACGTGCTGCTCAACAACCTGACCAAGAACCCGCTCGTGGCCCATGCCGCCATCTACAGCGTGGACAACCGCATCATGGCCGAAGCCGGGCAGCGCCCGAAAAACGGCCTGCTGGGCGAAGCCGAAGGCCTGTACCAGAGCAATATCACGTTTCAGGATGTGAAGGCCGGCCAACTGCGTATCAGCCTCGACATGCAGCAGTTCCAGCAGCCGATGACCATCAGCCTGCAAAGCATGGGTATCCTCAGCGCCATCCTGCTGGCATTGGCCCTGGCCCTGAGCCTGCGCCTGGGGCGGCATATCTCCACGCCGCTGATGCAATTGCGCATCTGGCTGCGGGACATCGACGAGCACACCCCGGCGACCGACCGCCAGGATGAAATCGGCGACCTTGCCCGCCAGCTGCATGCCAGCTTCGCCCCGGAACCTGTGGTGCCCGAAGTCGAACCTGAGCCTGAATACGACGACACCGATTACGACGCCGAACCCGAGTTCGAAGTACGCAACCTGCGTGACCCGGGCTTCGACGAGCGCCCTCCGGTGGCGGGCCTCAAGCCTGCACCGCGCCATGCATTCAAGGCCGAGGAAGACGAGCTGGACGATGAAGACCCCTTCGCCGACCTGCGCGATACGTCATCTGACAGCGCCGCAATCGCCCCCAAGGCCGCGCCGGCACGCAGCAGCGAGCCGCAGTACAGCGCTGTGCTCGCCGTGCAACTGGGTGCCCAGGACCAATTGCGTCGCCTGCCCCGTGCGCGCCTGACCGAACTGCTGGAACGCTACCGCGACTGCCTCGACCAGGCAGCCTCGTTGTACCAGAGCGAACTGCACACCCTGAACGATGGCAGCACGCTTATGCTGTTCCACAGCGAAGACAGCGGCGAAGACTACCTGACCAACGCGATTTGCTGCGGTGAGTTGCTGCGCGCCCTGGGCCATGAATTGCAGATCGAAGTCGCCGACAGTGGCATCACCCTGCAACTGCAACTGGGCCTCACCGTGGGCGACGACCTGTTTGGCATGAGCCAGATCGACTTGCTGCTCACTGAAAACGCCCAGGATGCACTGGCCTTGTCCCAACACAGCCGCAACCTGCTGCTGGTGGAGCGCAAGATCAGTGAAGACACGCTGATCCGACAACGCGCGCGTATTCGCCCGATTGCCAGCCCTGAGGGGGCAAGCTGCGTGGAACGGTTGATGGAGCCGTACCCATCGATGCTGGAGCGGCAGCTGGCGCGGATGCATGAGACTCGCTCCAAGCCCTGAAGAACATGTGAGAGGGGGCTTGCCCCCGATTGCGGAGTACCAGTTAGCACATTATTAACTGAACCACCGTTATCGGGGGCAAGCCCCCTCCCACATTTGGATCTCCACAAACCTCAAGTAAATTGCACACAAACAAAAGGCCCGCTGAATCAGCGGGCCTTTTGTTTGGCATTCAGATCAGATCAGAACCTGAATACTTCCATATCCGTACGGATCGGCGTTGCCATCGGCATCTTCGGCTTTTGCGGCTCTGCAGGCTTAGCCTGTACCGGGGCCGACTTGCGGGGCGCCTCGGCGATGGGTGGCTGGTTGGCCAATGGCTTGAGGGCCACCGACAACTGCTGCGCCAATTGCTGGAGCAGCACGCCCTGGGCCTGAACCTGGGACGCGGTGGTGCCGGCGTGCTCTTCCTGCAGGTGCACGATGCGGTTATCACGCACCTGGCCGCGACGATCGATCAAGCGCCATTGCGCATCGAGGATCGCCGGTTGCGACTTACCGGAATCGAGCCGTGTAATGGTCAGCAAGACCTGCACATCGGGGCTGAAGCCGGTTGGCGCAGGCGCCAGGACCACACGCTGGCTGTCCAACTGACCGGCCACCTGACGCAACATCAACTGGTTGATATCAGAAGACAAACTGCCCGCCCAACGACCATCAGTGGAACCTTGCAGGCTTCCATCGTTCTGACGTTGCAGCAAGGTTTCGCGTTGCAGGTAATCGGCCACGACTACCGGTCCCAGCAAAACGGACATGCCAGCGGTTTGGGCTGGCTGAGCCGGACTTCCGCTGTCCAGCTGGTACAGCGACACAGGCTGGTGTGTGCTGCAACCCGCCAGCCCCAGAAGGCCAGCGAGCATGAAAAATAGAGGAACGCGTGGAGCAGTCATCATCCCATCCAGGTGGCTGCCACAAGGCGAACCACAATGTAATACTAAAAATAACCTAAACACGCTCGGCCACGCCGGCGCTGGAAAGGCCATATCATCCGTGAATATGCGCCATGACTCCAGCGCCAAAGCGTCGATCTACGCTTTAAATCGTAGATCGAGGGCTCTAATACGCCTTAAACCGGTGTTTCCACCAGCAAAGCATCCACACGCTGGAAGCCGCGAGGCAGTTTATTACCGCGACGACCACGCTCGCCCTTGTAGTGTTCCAGGTCGTCAGGGCGCAATGACAGCGTGCGCTTGCCGGCCTGGAGCACCAGGGTAGAACCTTCCGGGATCACCGCGATGTCGGTCACGTACTCTTCGCGACTGGCCACCCGCTCGCCGGGAATCCCAATAATCTTGTTGCCCTTGCCTTTGCCCAACTGCGGCAGGTCGCTGATCTTGAACACCAGCAGGCGCCCTTCGGTGGTCACCGACGCCAGCCAGTTGCCCTCGCGGTCTTCCACCGGACGCGGCAGGATGACCTTGGCGTTGTTCGGCAGGCTCAACAACGCCTTGCCCGCCTTGTTCTTGGCCTGCAGGTCTTCACCCTTGACCACGAACCCATAACCCGCGTCGGAGGCGATCACATACAGCGAATCGTCATCCGGCAGCAGCACACATTCAAAATTCGCCCCCGGCGGCGGTGTCAGGCGACCGGTCAACGGCTCGCCCTGCCCCCGCGCCGATGGCAAGGTGTGCGCCGGCACCGAATAACTACGCCCGGTGGAGTCAATAAACACCGCAAACTGATTGGAGCGACCGGCTGCGGCAGTCTTGAAGCCATCACCCGCCTTGTACGACAAGCCAGTGGCGTCAATATCATGCCCTTTGGCTGAGCGAACCCAACCCTTTTCCGACAGAACGACGGTAATTTTCTCGTTCGGCAGCAGTTCGGTCTCTGTGAGCGCCTTGGCTTCGGCACGCTGCACGATTGGCGAACGGCGGTCGTCGCCATAGGTTTCGGCGTCTTTGATCAGCTCGGTGCGCACCAGCTTCTTCAGCTTGGCTTCGCTGCCCAGCAGGGCTTGCAGCTTGGCCTGCTCCTTGAGCAGCGCGTCTTGTTCGTCGCGCAGCTTCATTTCTTCCAGGCGTGCCAACTGGCGCAAACGGGTGTCGAGGATGTAGTCGGCCTGGATCTCGCTCAGCTCGAAACGTGCGATCAGCTCGGCTTTCGGATGCTCGGCGGTACGGATGATGTGGATCACTTCATCCAGGTTGAGGTAGGCAATCAGCAAACCGTCCAACAGGTGCAGGCGGCGCTCGACCTTGTCGAGGCGGAACCGCAGGCGGCGACGTACGGTTTGTATCCGGAACTCCAGCCACTCGACCAGCAGGTTGCGCAGGTTTTTCAACTGCGGCTTGCCGTCCAGGCCGATGATGTTGACGTTGACCCGGTAGCTGGACTCCAGCTCCGTGCTGGCAAACAGATGCTGCATCAGCACTTCGTGGTCGACCCGGCTGTTGGTCGGGATGATCACGATGCGGCAGGGGTTTTCGTGGTCGGACTCGTCACGCAGGTCGGCGACCTGCGGCAATTTCGACGGTTTGGCCTGCATCAGCGCGGCAATCTGCTCCAGCACCTTGGCACCGGACACCTGGTGCGGCAGGGCGGTGACGATAATGTCGCCGTCTTCGATGTGATACACGGCGCGCATGCGCACCGAGCCCTTGCCGGTTTCGTACATCTTCAGCAGGTCGGCGCGTGGCGTGATGATTTCCGCTTCGGTCGGGTAATCCGGGCCCTGGATGTGCTCGCAAAGCTGCTCGACCGTGGCCTTTGGCTCATCCAGCAAGCGCACGCAGGCGGCGGCGACTTCGCGCAGGTTGTGCGGCGGTACGTCGGTGGCCATGCCGACCGCGATACCGGTGGTGCCATTGAGCAGGATATTCGGCAAACGTGCGGGCAACACCAGCGGCTCGTCGAGAGTACCGTCAAAGTTCGGCCCCCAGTTCGCGGTACCCTGGCCCAACTCGCTGAGCAGCACTTCCGAATACCGCGACAAGCGCGCTTCGGTGTAACGCATGGCCGCGAAGGACTTGGGATCATCCGGCGCCCCCCAGTTACCCTGGCCGTCGACGAGGGTGTAGCGGTAGCTGAACGGCTGTGCCATCAGCACCATGGCTTCGTAGCACGCCGAATCGCCGTGGGGGTGGAATTTACCGAGCACGTCACCGACGGTACGCGCCGACTTCTTGTGCTTGGAGTCGGCGTCCAGGCCCAACTCACTCATGGCGTAGATGATGCGCCGCTGTACGGGCTTCAGGCCGTCGCCGATATGCGGCAAGGCACGGTCCATGATCACGTACATGGAGTAGTTGAGGTAGGCATTTTCGGTGAAGTCAGCCAGCGACCGGCGTTCTACGCCGTCTAAGCTGTCTGCGAGGATGTCACTCATGCGGGCCTCATCATTGTTTGGTAAAGCGCAGCGGAAATGCCGCCGCGCCGGATCGATTCAGAAAAGTAGCGACTCATGGCTGCGCGCTCCAGCCACCGGCGGGGGCGGCGAAACGATAGACCATGGGGCGTTTTTCACCATCGGCGCGGGGGCCGAAATTATTGTCGATGCCCAGCCAGGCACCGTCTGCGTCCACCACCAGGGCTTCGGCCAGGCCATAGGGCTGGGCGTAACGCCGCTCGGGCGTCAGGGTTTCGTCGGCGAACGACCAGCACAACTCGACCTTGGCCGTGACCGCATCGCGCCGGCAAATCCGGAACGCGTTGCGCTCCAGGGTAAACAGCTTGCCGTTGAACAGTGACAGATCGGCGAAATCCTTGGACACCGCCTTGGCACCGGTGAACTTGGCCGGCTGCATCTCCTGGCCGGCCTCACTCAACAACACGCAGGGGCCATCGCAATCCCAAAGGCTTTGCGGGCGCTTGATGGAGATGAGGCCGCGCCGCTCACGCTCCGCAGCCAGCCAGATCTGATTACCCTCGGGGTTGATCGCCAGGCCTTCGAACAAGGCATTGAAGTGCAGCAACATGCCACTAGCCCGGGCTTCGCGCACCATGCTCGGAGCGATCTTCAACCATTCAGGCGCACCGTTCACCGGCACTTGCAGCACCGCCGCATGGGCTTCGCTGACAATGTAGCGGTTGCCGGCGGCATCGCAGGTGATGCCTTCAAAGTCCAGGTCGCCGCCGCGAATGAACGACGCGGCCTTGGTGCGCGAACGCAGCCCCCAGGGCAACCCGGATTCCGGCACCGGCGGTACATCGATCCTTACCGCCTCGGCTTGCCAGGTCGGCGCACTGATATCGAGACGATAGATCTGGTCATCATCGCGGTCGGAAACTGTCCACAGATCCTTGCCACACTGCACCAGGCCCGACAGGTTGCCACCCCGCATGCCATCCACCGGATGTTCGGACACCAACTTGAGCTCAGCCACGGGCGCGGCGGCGACCTGAGTCGCTACCAGCCCGCTCAACATCAGGATCGCCAGGGCGAAACCTGTGCGCATCAGCCCAGGACCTCGGCCAGGTTGCCTTTGGATTCCAACCAGGACTTGCGATCCGGCGCGCGTTTCTTCGCCAGCAGCATGTCCATCATTTCCGAGGTGGCGGCGAAGTCTTCCAGGGTCAACTGCACCAGGCGCCGGGTGTTCGGGTCCATGGTGGTTTCACGCAGTTGCGGCGGGTTCATTTCGCCCAGGCCCTTGAATCGCGTGACCTGCGGCTTGCCGCGTTTCTTCTCGGCTACCAGGCGGTCGAGAATGCCATCGCGTTCCGCTTCGTCCAGGGCGTAGAAAATCTCCTTGCCCAGGTCGATACGGTACAGCGGCGGCATGGCGACGTAGACGTGACCGGCATCCACCAACGGGCGGAAGTGCTGCACGAACAACGCGCACAGCAGGGTCGCGATGTGCAGGCCGTCGGAGTCGGCGTCGGCGAGGATGCAGATCTTGCCGTAGCGCAACTGGCTCATGTCCGCTGCGCCTGGGTCGACGCCGATGGCCACGGCGATGTTGTGCACTTCCTGGCTGGCGAGGACTTCGCTGCCATCGACTTCCCAGGTATTGAGGATCTTGCCGCGCAACGGCAGGATCGCCTGGAATTCCTTGTCCCGCGCTTGCTTGGCGGACCCACCGGCGGAGTCACCTTCGACCAGGAACAGCTCGGAGCGCATCGGGTCCTGCCCGGCGCAATCGGCCAGCTTGCCGGGCAATGCCGGGCCCTGGGTGATGCGCTTGCGCTCGACTTTCTTGCTGGCCTTGAGGCGACGGCCGGCGTTGTTGATCGCCAGTTCCGCCAGGGCCAGGCCCAGTTCCGGGTGCTCGTTGAGCCACAGGCTGAAAGCATCCTTGACCACACCGGAGACAAACGCTGCCGCTTCGCGCGACGACAGGCGCTCCTTGGTCTGGCCGGAGAACTGCGGCTCCTGCATTTTCATCGACAGCACGAACGCGATGCGCTCCCACACGTCTTCCGGCGCCAGCTTCACGCCGCGCGGCAGCAGGCTGCGGTATTCGCAGAATTCGCGCATGGCATCCAGCAAGCCCTGGCGCAAACCGTTGACGTGGGTGCCGCCCTGGGCGGTGGGGATCAGGTTGACGTAGCTTTCCTGAACGCTGTCGCCGCCTTCGGGCAACCACAGCAGCGCCCAGTCGACCGCTTCCTTGTTTCCGGCCAGGCTGCCGCAGAACGGCTCGTTGGGCAGGCGCTCGAAATCGCTGACGGAGTCTTCCAGGTAGGAACGCAGGCCGTCTTCGTAATGCCACTCGACTTTCTCGCCTGTGCCTTTGTCTTCAAAGGTCACCAACAGGCCGGGGCACAACACGGCCTTGGCCTTGAGTACGTGCTTGAGGCGGCTGATGGAGAATTTCGGCGAGTCGAAGTATTTAGGGTCCGGCGCAAAGTACACGCTGGTACCGGTGTTGCGCTTGCCAACGGTGCCGATCACCTGCAGGTCGGTGGCTTTGTAGCCATCGGCGAAGGTCATCTCGTACTCATTGCCGTCGCGCTTGACCTTGACCCGCACCAACGTAGACAGGGCGTTGACCACGGAAATACCCACACCGTGCAAGCCACCGGAGAACTGATAGTTCTTGTTCGAGAACTTGCCGCCGGCGTGCAGCTTGGTAAGGATCAGCTCGACGCCCGACACGCCCTCTTCCGGGTGAATGTCCACGGGCATGCCGCGACCATCGTCGGACACTTCCAGGGAGTGGTCAGCATGAAGAATGACGTGCACCGACTTGGCGTGCCCGGCCAAGGCTTCGTCGACGCTGTTGTCGATGACTTCCTGGGCAAGGTGGTTCGGCCGACTGGTGTCGGTGTACATGCCGGGACGTTTGCGCACCGGGTCGAGGCCCGATAGGACTTCGATGGCATCGGCGTTATAAGAGCTAGCGCTGGGAGTGGCCATGGGGTCTCGTCGTGAGTCGTTCGATTAAAAAGTAACCTGCGATTTCCAAGGCAATTACAGTGCCGAGAAATCGAAGGATTGATACTGATCTGCGCCAATGCCGGCAAAACTCAACAGCGCCGGCAATTGCTGGGCGAACCCCTGGTAACCATGGTCGCCACCGGCCTGGATGCGCAAGGCACAGGCCCGGTAATACTGCTGGGCGAGGCGATAATCCAGTGTTTCATCACCGGTCTGCAACCACACCTGATAACGCGCGGCGTCCTGGGGAGCCGGCACTTCCAGCTCGGCCAGCGCCGTGACGTGGTCGTGGGTCAATTCCCAGGTTTCATCGGTGTAGAGGTTTTTCTGGGTACCCAGGTAACCGTCGAACATCCGATGGGGGCTGACGGCCGGGTTGACCAGCAGCGCCCTGAGGCCATGGCGCTCGGCAAGATGGGTTGCATAGTAGCCGCCGAGTGAGCTGCCGACCAGCAGCGGCCGCCCCAGTTCGGCAATGGCTTGCTCCAACTGGGGAATTGCCTGACGGGGATGGTGATGCAGCGCCGGCACGCGCAGTTGGTCGGCCAGGCCGAGTGTGTCCATCACGGTCACCAGCTGGCAGGCCTTGTTGGACGCAGGCGCGCTGTTGAAGCCGTGGATATACAGGATCGAAGCGGACATGCCGGGGTCTCCGTGCTTGCGCCAAAAGGGCGCAGTTTACAGGGATCGGGGTGGTGTGAGCACCCGATCATCCAGCCACCACATCTCTGATCAGTGTTTGCAGCTTTTAATAGCCGTTGCTGCCGTAGTCCACGGTAAAAGCGAAGCCTTTGACCCGCTCCACCCCTGTCTCCAGCCGTCCGTCGGCATGCAAACGCAACCAACGATAGCCCGGCGCGTGCTCGCTGACCTGGAAATCCTCGCTGCCCGGCGTGAACTGGATGCAGGTGGACGGCGAAGCCAGCAGGCGCACGCCGTTGCGCTCGCGGTCGATCTCCTGGTGCACGTGGCCCCAGAGCACTGCTTTCACCTGCGGAAAACGGTCCAGCACAGCAAACAGCGCATCGGGGTTGCGCAAGCCGATGGGGTCCATCCACGCACAGCCGATGGGCACCGGGTGATGGTGGAAACACACCAGGTGATGGCGGTTCGGGGCTTCGCTCAAGGCTTGAGCCAGCAATTGCAACTGCGAATCCTGCAGGTAGCCCGGCACGGAGCCTGGCACGGCGGAGTCGAGCAGGGTGATGCGCCAGTTGCCGAGGTCCACCACGGGCTCCAGCAGGTCACTGTGCGCGGCGGCGTGCAGCATAATCCGGGGCTCGTCGTGATTACCGGGAATCCAGCGCGCCGGGGCCTTGATCTGCTGAGTCAGGTCACGAAATGCCTGGTAAGACTCCAGCGTACCGTCCTGGGATAAGTCCCCCGTGGCCATTACCAGGTCGATGTGCGGCTGTTGCTGGCGCACCAGTTCGATCACCCGCTGCAGACTCTCACGGGTGTTCATGCCCAACAGCGTACCGTCGGCCTCGGCAAACAGGTGGCTGTCGGAGAGCTGCACCAGCAGCGCAGCGTTGGGGTTCAAGGTGGATACGCTCGGCAAGGCGCTCTCCCAAAGCAATCACAGAAATGGACAGTTGGGGCGATTATGCTGGGGCAGGACGCAAAGAGGAAACCCAGGAAGCAGACGCAGTTCACATCTACCGCACGACTTCGAACTCATGGCCCAGGGCCAGGCAATGACTCAACCATTCACCGAGGAACACATTGAGCTGTGCTTTCTCATCGGGCTGGTGCATGAACACATTCGGGTAAGGATAGATGCTGCGAAAGCGCCGCGCATGTTCGGCGCTGATGACTTCGGCCATCCGCGCATCGTGGTACACCTGCACTTCCAGTTGCGGCACCGGCAGCCACGGCAGGCTGTGTTCCTGGCGCACCCGCAGGGTGGTGGTGTACGGGCAGTTGACGATCACGTCCAGGGCCAGCACGCCCAGCATCTGGTCGCCATGGGTCACGCCGATGCGGCGCGCTTGCGGGGTGTGGCGCATGTCGGGCAGCAGACGCATCAGCCGCGCATAGTTGGCTTCGCAGGCGGCTTGCAGCCCGATCAGGTCGACTCGATAACGTTCCCGTGCCTTTACTGCCATAACCCCCTCACTTCCGCGCGATTAAGCGCAAGCCATTGCAGGGCGATAATGCTGGCTGCGTTGGAAATTTTACCGTCGCGAACGGCTTGCAGGGCGTCTTCAAATGCCCAGACCGTGACGCGGATGTCTTCTGCTTCTTCTTCCAGTCCATGGACGCCACCCGCCCCCGAGCTGTCGCAGCGGCCCAGGTACAAGTGGACAAATTCGGTACTGCCACCGGGCGACGGGAAATACTTGGTGATCGGCCACAGTGCGGAGAACGTCAGCCCAGCTTCCTCCTCGGCCTCGCGGTGTGCAACCTCCTCCGGCTCTTCGTCCTTGTCGATCAGCCCCGCAACCATTTCCACCAGCCAAGGGTTATTGCTGCGGCCCATGGCGCCCACGCGAAACTGCTCGATCAGCACCACTTCATCGCGCTGCGGGTCGTAGGGCAACACGCACACCGCGTCATGGCGCACGAACACTTCGCGATTGATCACGCGGCTCATGCCGCCGTCGAACTTTTCATGGCGCAGTTGCACGCGATCGAGCTGGTAGAAGCCCTTGTAGGCATTGTCGCGCTGAACAATCTCGATCGTACTCGGCGTCGATTTCGCAATGTCCGTCATACCCTTCCTCATCATGTCCCGTGCAATTCGCGCCATCCTAACGCGCTCCTGCCCATTGGTGCAGCCCCTTTGCGGTTGCCGGGCCAGACGGAGAAGGTCAAACTCACGCTCAATCAGCTTAGTGGCGAACTGACTGCCCTGCCGGTAGTCGAAGCTCCACAAATTTCGCTCTTATCGATAGACGAAGGACATCCATGTCGCTTTTAAAAATCGCATCCGTGGCCTGCATCGCCTTGACCCTCGGCGCCTGCCAAAGCCTGTTCCAACCCAGCTATCGCACTCCGCTGGAAGCCACCCGCGACGCCAGCGAGCAGAGCAAGCCGGGCTGCGCCGCCAGCGATTGCCCTTTGGTGAATATCGACACTGTGCACTTTGCCAAGGAACCCAAGCTGGATGCCTTGATCGAGCAACGCCTGCTGGAAATGACTCGCACCAACGCGGCCGACCCGCTGCCGTCGAGCCTTGAGTCTTATCGCGAGCAATTCCTCAGCACCGCAGCCCCACGCAACAGCATGTACTTGCAGGCCAAGGTACGTGAGCAGCATGACGGTTTGGTAATCATCGAGTTATCCAGCTACCTGGATCAAGGCGCCACCCACGGCGAGCCAGGCCGCGCCTTCATCAACTATTCACGCCAGCAGCAAAAGGCCCTGTGGCTGACCGATATGCTGCTGCCAGGCAAGGAAGATGCGTTCTGGAAAGCCGCCCAGGTGGCGCACAACAGCTGGCTGATCAGCACCCGTCTGAGCCTGGAACCGGAGTTCGTGAAAACCTACCCGTTCCAGAAAACCCCGAACGTGGCGCTGACCTATGGCGGCGTGATCCTCAAGTACCCCACCAGCACCATCGCGCCTTACGCCCTGGGCCATGTCGAGTTGCAGATTCCCTATTCGCGCCTGGAAGGCATCCTCAAGCCTGAGTGGGTGCCCGCGCGCCGCTGAAGGCCCGCCCCAGGATGAACTGCAACAGCCCTGCCAGCACCAATGCCGGCAGGGTTGCGCCGATGTCCGGGTACAGGTTGGCCAACAGGTGATACGTAGCAATGCCACCCAGCCAGGCCAACAGTGCCGGCCAACGCAGGCTGGCGACCGCGCCATGACCACGACGGCGCAGGATGAAATGATCCACCAGCACCACGCCGAACAACGGCGCAAACACAGAACCGATCAGCAACAGGAAGTTCTGGTACTGCGCCAACGGTGCAAAACAGGCGATCAGGGTGCAGATCACACCAATGGCCAGTGCCAGGTGCTCGACCTTCAAGCGCAACAGCATCCCACTGGACACCGCCGCCGAGTGAATATCGGCAAAGGCGTTTTCCGACTCATCCAACAGGATCAGCAGCAGCGGAATCCCCAGGCCGGCCCCAGCCAGCGCCAGCAGCAGCGCATTCACTTCACCGCTGGGCGCAAACGCCAGGGTGTAGGCCACGCCCAGGCTCATCAGCCAGAAATTACCAATAAAGAAACCCAGCGCCGTACCGCCAAACACGCTTTGGGCACGCTTGCCGAAGCGTGAGTAATCGGCAATCAGCGGCAGCCACGAAAGCGGCATGGCGATGGCGATATCAAAGCCGACCGCAAACGGCATCGAACCGTCACCGGCCTGGGCCCAGAGTGTGCCGAGGTCGGCCTTGGCGAAGAGGTTCCAGGTCAGCCACAGGCAGGCCGCCAGCAGCAGCCAGATACCCCATTTGCGCAAAATCTGCCGCACAAACGTCAGCGGACCGCTGACCGCCAGCAGGGTCGCCAGGCCACCGAAGAACAGTGTCCACAACAACGGGCTGGCCAATAGGCTGCCATCGCTGAACGCCCGCGCACCCAACAGGCTGGCGGCATCGCGCATCACGATAATTTCGAACGAGCCCCAGCCGACCAGTTGCAGCAGGTTCAGCAACGCCGGCAGGCTCGCGCCTTTGGCTCCGAGGCTGAGCTTGAGGGCGGCCATGGCGGACAGGCCGGTGTCGCTGCCGATCACGCCGACGGCCGCCAGCAACAGCACGCCCACCAGGGTGCCGAGGAAAATGGCCAGCAATGAACCGGACAACCCCAGGCCCGGCGCGAGCAATGCACCGGTCTGCAGGACCATCAGGCCGATGCCAAGGGAGAACCACAGGGAGAACAGGTCGCGCGCGCCGAAGACGCGTTTGTCGGAGGTGACCGCGATGCCAGGGGAATAAGTGTTCAAATCAGAAGTCTCAAGAGAACATGGTTACGAGCCGCAAGCCGCAAGAAAAAGCAGATTCAGCTTTTAACTTGTGGCTTGCCGCTTGCCGCTTAAACTTTCTTGTACAGCTGACTACCTTCCTGCTTGAACCGCTCCGCCTGCTCCGCCAGGCCCTTGGCGACGTCCACATCCACCGCTTCAATGCGCTGGTTGGCCGCGTACTCACGCACTTCCTGGGTGATTTTCATCGAGCAGAACTTCGGCCCGCACATCGAGCAGAAGTGCGCGACCTTGGCCGAGTCCTTCGGCAGGGTTTCGTCGTGGTAGGAGCGCGCGGTATCCGGGTCCAGGCCGAGGTTGAACTGGTCTTCCCAACGGAACTCGAAGCGCGCCTTGCTCAAGGCGTTATCGCGGATCTGCGCGCCCGGATGCCCCTTGGCCAAGTCCGCCGCATGGGCGGCGATCTTGTAGGTGATGATCCCGGTCTTCACGTCATCCTTGTTCGGCAGGCCCAGGTGCTCCTTCGGCGTGACGTAACAGAGCATGGCGCAACCGAACCAGCCGATCATCGCCGCGCCGATGCCGGAGGTGATGTGGTCGTAGCCCGGCGCGATGTCGGTGGTCAGCGGGCCGAGGGTGTAGAACGGCGCCTCGTCGCAGCACTCGAGCTGCTTGTCCATGTTCTCCTTGATCAACTGCATCGGCACGTGACCCGGCCCTTCGATCATGGTTTGCACGTCGTGCTTCCAGGCGATCTTGGTCAGTTCGCCGAGGGTTTCCAATTCGCCGAATTGTGCGGCGTCGTTGGCGTCGGCAATCGAGCCGGGGCGCAGGCCGTCGCCGAGGGAGAAGCTGACGTCATAGGCCTTCATGATTTCGCAGATTTCGTCGAAATGCGTGTAGGTGAAGTTCTCTTTGTGGTGCGCCAGGCACCACTTGGCCATGATCGAACCGCCACGGGAGACGATACCGGTGACGCGCTTGGCGGTCAGCGGTACGTAGCGCAGCAACACGCCGGCGTGGATGGTGAAATAGTCGACGCCCTGCTCCGCCTGTTCGATCAGGGTGTCGCGGAACAGCTCCCAGGTCAGGTCTTCGGCAGCGCCGCCGACTTTTTCCAGGGCCTGGTAGATCGGTACGGTACCGATCGGCACCGGCGAGTTGCGGATGATCCACTCGCGGGTTTCGTGGATGTGCTTGCCGGTGGACAGGTCCATCACCGTGTCCGAACCCCAGCGAATGCCCCAGGTGAGTTTCGCCACTTCTTCTTCGATGGAAGAACCCAGGGCGCTGTTGCCGATGTTGCCGTTGATCTTCACCAGGAAGTTGCGGCCGATGATCATCGGTTCCAGTTCGGTGTGGTTGATGTTGGCCGGGATGATCGCGCGGCCACGGGCGATTTCTTCGCGCACGAATTCAGGGGTGATGATTTTCGGCACGCTGGCGCCGAAGCTGTGGCCGGCGTGTTGCTGGTCCAGCAGGCCGCTGGCGCGGGCTTCTTCCAGCTTCATGTTTTCGCGGATGGCGACGTATTCCATCTCGGCGGTGATGATGCCTTTGCGGGCGTAGTGCATTTGGGTGACGTTGGCCCCGGCCTTGGCGCGGCGCGGGTTTTTCACGTGGGCGAAACGCAGCGCAGTCAGCTCGGCATCGCTGAGGCGCTGTTGGCCGAAGTGCGAGCTCAAGCCTGACAGGCGCTCGGTGTCGCCGCGGGATTCGATCCACGGCGAGCGCACATCGCCCAAGCCTTTGCGCACGTCGATGATGACGTTGGGGTCGGTGTAGGGGCCGGAGGTGTCATAAACCACCACCGGCGCGTTAATTTCACCGCCGAAATCGGTGGGGGTCACGTCCAGGCTAATCTCACGCATCGGCACACGAATGTCCGGGCGAGTGCCTTGCACATAGATTTTTTGCGAGCGGGTAAACGGTTGCACTGAGCCGGAGTCGACCTTGGCCGATTCACTCAAGTGCACGGTGTTTTTTAGTTTTGTAGTCATCACGGGCTCCAACTTATCCAGGCGGTGGATTTTTGTCGGAGCGAACCTGTGACGGATGGACGCACTGAAACCAGTGCTGTGCTTGGCGCACAAGAGCTGTTCGATTGTCGAACAACATCCCGGACGAAGCACAAGAGGACTCGCCGGGTGACGAGAAATCTTGTTCCCTACGCAGGCGTTAACCTGATCAGGTTCAACGGGATCCGGTATTTACCGATCTCAGCCTTCCAACAAGGCACCCCGACAAGAACGAGGCCAGTCTAGACCATGCCGTGGGCAAATTGCCAATAGCGGTGCATTCAGCGTGATGAATGGCGTGATTGCGGGATTGTTGCGCCGCTGCCGCGCCACTACACTCGGGAGCCGCCTCACTGCTTGACGCCAGGATTGGCCAACCGTAGCCTTGAGCGCTAAATTATCACCATAATATTCACACTAGGGATCGCCTCATGCTGCGCAAACTTTCACTGGCTCTCGCCGTGTCTTGTGCGACCAACGGAATGGTCTGGGCAGCTGAAGCGCCCTTGTCCGCAAAAACCGACCTGGTCAGCGTCTATCAGGAAGCAGTGGATAACAACGCCGACCTGGCGGCCGCCCGCGCCCAATACGGCGCGCAGAAAGAAGTCGTGCCCCAGGCTCGCGCCGGGTTGCTGCCGAACCTGTCGGGCGGTGCCGACATCAATAACGTGCGCACCCAGATCGACACGCCGGCGGCCACTGCCAACCGCGACGCCCACTCCTGGCGCGCGACCCTGAGCCAGCCGCTGTTCCGCGCCGATCGCTGGTTCCAACTGCAAGCCGCCGAGGCCACCAACGAACAGGCGGCGCTGCAACTTTCGGCCACTGAACAGAACCTGATCCTGCAAAGCGCCGAAAGCTACTTCGCCGTGCTGCGCGCCCAGGACAACCTGGCCTCGACCAAGGCCGAGGAAAATGCGTTCAAGCGCCAGCTGGATCAATCCAACGAGCGCTTCGACGTGGGCCTGTCGGACAAGACCGATGTGCTGCAATCCCAGGCCAGCTATGACACTGCACGGGCTAACCGGATCGTCGCGCAACGCCAGGTGGATGATGCATTCGAAGCGCTGATTACCCTGACCAACCGCCAGTACAACTCGATCCAGGGCATTGTCCACACGCTGCCGGTGTTGCCGCCGCTGCCCAACGACGCCAAGGCCTGGGTCGAGACGGCCGGCCGCCAGAACCTGAACCTGCTGGCCAGCAACTACGCCGTGACTGCCGCCGAGGAAACCCTCAAGCAGCGCAAGGCCGGCCACGCCCCCACCCTGGACGCCGTAGCGCAGTACGAAAAAGGTGACAACGACGCCCTTGGCTTCAGCAACCCGAATGCCTTTGGCACGCCCTACCGGGGCGACGTGGAGCAGCGCACCATCGGTTTGCGCCTGAATATCCCCCTCTACAGCGGCGGGCTGACCAGTTCGCAAGTGCGTGAGTCGTACTCGCGCCTGGGCCAGACCGAGCAGCAACGCGAAGGCCTGCGTCGCCAGGTGGTGGAGAACACGCGCAACCTGCACCGTGCGGTGAACACCGATGTGGAACAGGTACAGGCGCGCCGCCAGTCGATCATCTCCAACCAGAGCGCGGTGGAAGCCACCGAAATCGGCTACCAGGTGGGTACCCGCAACATCGTCGACGTGCTGGATTCACAGCGCCAGCTGTACTCGTCGGTGCGCAACTACAACAACAGCCGCTACGACTACATCCTCGATAACCTGCGCTTGAAGCAGGCGGCGGGCACCTTGAACCCAGGGGATCTGCAAGACCTGACGCGCTACCTCAAGGCCGACTACAACCCGGATCGCGACTTCCTGCCGCCGGACCTGGCCAAGGCCGCCGCCGAGCAACTCAAGGCCCGCCCAGGCTACTGAACACACCCTAAAACCAATGTGGGAAGGGGCAAGCCCCCTCCCACATTTGGATCGGTGTCGGATCAGTGAGAGATCAATCGGCCCAACCCATCCAGCAGACGCTTCAGCGCCCCCTGATTGGCCTGCATCACCTTGAGCCCCGCCTGCGCCATCCTGCGTGCATCCTGCGGCAGCTCGAATAGCTGCCGGACCGCCTCGGCCAACCCTTCTGCGTCCTCCACCTCTCGCAACGCACCCGCTTCGCGCATCATCGCGGTGATTTCGAGGAAGTTGAACACGTGAGGGCCCATCATCACCGGCTTGGCCAGCGCGGCCGGTTCCAGCGGGTTATGCCCACCGGTCGCCACCAGGCTGCCGCCGACAAAAGCGCTGTCGGCCAGGGCATAGAGAAACAGCAGCTCGCCCATGGTATCGCCGAGCAGTACCGAGGTTTGCGTGGTAACGGGCTCACCGCTTGAGCGACGCACCGTGGTAAACCCTTGTTGCGCGCACAACTCGAACATCGGGCCGAAGCGCTCTTGATGACGCGGCACCAGAATCAGCAGCGCATTGGGATAGCTTTCGAGCAGTTGCCGGTGGGCCGCAAGCACTACTTCATCTTCGCCTTCGTGGGTACTGGCGGCGATCCATACCGGACGTTCAGAAGCGCCCCATTGCTCGCGCAGGGCGGCGGCGCGCAGCGGCAGCTCGGGGTCGATGGTCAGGTCGAACTTGATGGAGCCGGTGACCTCGACGGTTTCCGGGCGCGCGCCCAGGCTCAGGAAACGCTGGGCCTCGGTTTCGGTCTGTACCGCGAACAGGCTCATTTGCGCCAGCATCGGCCCCGTCAGTTTGGCGAAACGCGCATAGCCCTTGGCCGAACGCGCCGACAGCCGCGCATTGGCCAAGGCCACCGGAATACCGCGCTGGGCACAGGCGTGAATATGGTTGGGCCACAACTCGGTCTCCATGATCACCGCCAGCCTGGGCTGTACACGATCAAGAAAACGCTTGGCCGCACAGGGCAAATCGTAAGGCAGGTAGCAATGCTGGATGCGCGGCTCGTTGGCGAACAACGCCTGGATGCGCTCGGAACCGGTGGGCGTCATGCAGGTGACGGTGATCGGCAGTTGTGGATAACGCTCCAGCAAGCCGCGAATCATCGGCGCAGCGGCAATGCTTTCGCCCACCGACACGGCGTGCACCCAGATCCCGCCCGGTCGCATCACCGGCAAGCCATAGGAAAACCGCTCGCCGACGCGCTGGGCATAGGCCGGTGCCTTGCGTGCGCGCAACCATAGACGTAAGGCCACCAACGGCAGCGCCAGGTAAAACAGACAGCTGTAGAGAGTTCTATTCATGGCGGCGGAGTTTATCGGCTTTTTCAGTCGATCGCCCGCAGGCACTCGGTAAAACGTTCGGCAAGAAAGCGCGCAGCCGGGCCCAGCGGTTCGTCACGGCGCCACACCAACTCAACCACCAGGGCCGGCGGGGTCCATTCGCTGTCGAGTTCGACCATGTGGTTTTGATAGGCGGGGTACTGCACCACGTGCCGGGGCAACCAAGCCCAGCCCAGGCCACGGATCAGCCATTCGGCCAGCACATAGAAGCTGTCGGCTCGCCACACCTGCGGGCTGGCGGCCTCGCTGCCGGGGTAAACACTGGTTTGGGTCGACATCAGCAACTGGCGAAATTGCGCCAGGCGCTGGCAATCCACGAAATTCTGCGTGGCCAAAGGGTGATTGCGCCCGCAGACGGTGACCATCTCGACACTGCCGACCACCCGCCGCTCCAGCGCCTCGGGGATCTGGTCGTGATAAAACAGCATGCCCAGGTCAGCCTTGCGCTCTACCAGCTTGCGGGCAACATCGCCTTGGGCAGCGCTCGAAAGCTGCACTTCCAGGTTCGGAAACTTCCCAGCCAGGGCATCGAGGCTGTCGAGTACCGGCTGGTACAGCATTGCCTCGTCCTGGGCCAGGCGCAGGCGGGCTTCTTCACCGCGCATCAACGACAGTGCACGCCCATTGAGGCGCTCGCATTGACGCAACACTTCCCTGGCCTCTTCGAGCAACACCGCGCCGGCCTCGGTCAGACGCGGCTGGCGGCCACTGCTGCGCTCAAACAGGCTCACGCCGAGGTCTGCTTCCAGCATGGCAATGCCGTTGCTGACCGCCGACTGCGCCTTGCGCTGCCCACGCGCCACCGCCGAAAACGAACGCTGCTCGGCGACGCTGACAAACAGGCGCATCTGCTCCAGATTCCACTGCACGCTCATGGCTTAACCCATCTTTATTTCGGATAGGTAATGACTTTACCCCATCTGATAAAACTCTAGAATGCCGGCCTTATCAGATTGCTTTACACCGAGGACTCACCCATGAACGCCGCTTACTGCTACCTGGCCATTGCCATCTGCTCGGAAGTGATCGCCACCGTTTCCATGAAGGCCATCAAGGGCTGGAGCACCCCAATCCCGCTGTTGCTGGTGATCGTCGGCTACGGCGTGGCGTTCTGGATGCTGACACTGGTGGTGCGTACCGTGCCGGTCGGCGTGGCCTACGCAGTATGGGCCGGGATGGGCATCGTAATGGTGAGCATTGCCGCGCTGTTCATCTATGGGCAGAAACTGGACGTCCCGGCCATGCTGGGGATGGGCCTGATTGTGCTGGGCGTGGTGGTCATCCAGTTGTTCTCGAAAACCGCAGGGCATTAAAAGCAGCAGTAAGTTGCGAGCTACAAGCGGCAAGAAAGAGCGCCGCGAATCGCTTCTAACTTGCCGCTTGCAGCCGATAACTTGTCGCTGCGCGCTATACTGGGCTCCCTTTTCTATCCACGAGGTCTCGCGCGCATGCCTATTTCCACCGACGTGTTGATTGTCGGCGCCGGGGTTGCCGGCCTCTGGCTGAATGCGCGCCTGCGCCGCCAGGGTTTTTCCACGGTTGTGGTGGAAAGTGCCACGCTGGGTGGCGGGCAAAGCGTGAAATCCCAGGGGATCATTCACGGCGGTGCGAAATATGCGCTGCACGGCGCCCTTACCGGCGCCTCCGAAGCCATTGCAGACATGCCGCGCCGCTGGCGTGAAGCCCTGGCCGGCGACGGCGAACTGGACCTGTCCGGCGTACGCGTGCTCTCACAGGCCCATTACCTGTGGTCCCCTGGCACGATCGCCGGCAACCTCACCAGCTTTTTCGCCAGCAAGGCCGTGCGCGGCCGTGTCGACCAGGTCAAGGGCGACGATCTGCCGCCTGCCCTGCAAGACCGTCGCTTCAAGGGCAAGGTCTATCGCCTGGCCGAACTGGTGGTGGACGTCCCTAGCGTGATCGAACGCCTGGCACGGTTGGCCGGTGATGGGTTGCTCGCCGGGCAACATATCGAACCGCTGCGCGAAGGTGACAGCCTGGTGGGCTTGAAGGTCGATGGCCGCGAAATCCGCGCCCAGCGCATCGTCTTGAGCGCCGGCGGCGGTACCGCTGAGCTGCTGGCCGCCCTCGGCCTGAGCCAGCCGGCCATGCAAAAACGCCCCCTGCACATGATCATCGCCAAAGGCCCGGGCCTGAAGCCGCTGTACGCGCACTGCCTGGGCGGCGGTACCAAGCCACGCCTCACCGTCACCACCCATCCCGCCGCCGACGGCAATTGGGTCTGGTACATGGGCGGTGACATTGCCGAGGCCGACGGCGTGGCACGTACGCCGGAAGAACAGATCGCCACCGCACAGAAAGAGCTGGCCCAATTGCTGCCCTGGATCGATATGAGCCAGACCCAGTGGGCGACACTGCGCGTCGAGCGTGCCGAGCCATTGCAATCGGGCCTGAGCCGGCCTGACAACGCCTTCGTCGCCGAAGACGGCCGCTTGCTGGTGGGTTGGCCGACCAAGCTGGCTTTAGCACCAGACTTCGCCGACCGAGTGATCAACAGCCTCGAACGCGACGGCATCCGCCCCAGCGTATCGGAGCCTCTGCCCGACCTGCCAAAACCCGCCATCGGCGTACCGGCCTGGGAGCAACTGTTGCCATGAGCCTGCCGACCTTGCACGACCTGCACCGCCCCTTGGGCAGCACCGGCCTGCTGGTCTCGCCACTCGGCCTGGGCACCGTCAAGCTGGGCCGCGACCAGGGCGTGAAATACCCCAACGGCTTCCAGATCCCGGATGACGATGAAGCCCGGATGTTGCTGCGCCAGGCCCGCCAGTTGGGCATCAACCTGATCGATACCGCACCGGCCTATGGCCGTAGCGAAGAACGCCTGGGGCCGCTGTTGCGCGGGCAGCGCAAAGATTGGGTGATCGTCAGCAAAGTCGGCGAGGAGTTCGAAAATGGTGTGTCCCGGCACGATTTCAGTGCCGCCCACACGCGCATGTCCATTGAGCGCAGCTTGAAACGACTTGAAACGGATTTTATCGATCTGGTGCTGGTGCACTCCGATGGCAACGACCTGCACATCCTCAACGACTGTGAGGTTTACCAGACCCTGGCGCAGTTGAAGCAAGAGGGCAAAATTCGCGGTTTCGGCTTCTCCGGCAAAACCATCGAAGGTGGCGTGAAGGCTCTGGAACAAGGTGATTGCGCGATGGTCACCTACAATCTGAACGAACAGGCGGAAAAAGCCGTCATTGATTATGCGGCGGCCCATGGCAAGGGCATCCTGGTCAAAAAGGCGCTGGCCAGCGGCCATGTGTGCCTGGAACCGGGAATGGATCCAATACACGCCAGTTTCATGCTGTTGTTTGCGCAAACGGGCGTCGCCAGTGCTATTGTCGGGACCATTAATCCGCTGCACCTGGCCCACAACGTGGCGACCGCTGCCAAGGTCATTCGTCAACTCTGATGCCGCCGACGCGGCCGACCCCGTCGCAAGAAGGAGCCGACATGCCGCGAACGCTCATAAGAAAAAACCCCAGCAACTTCAAAACACTGCCGCTGCACGTCGAAGCCACGCCAGAAGGCCTGAGTTACCAGAGCGTGGGCATGCCGCTCAATTTCGCCCAGACCCTGCAACGGCGCAAGCCGGTAGACGTGCCGGACGCCGAACGCTTCGCCCTGGAACTGGCCAACCTCGGCGTCTCGGTGCGCCTGACCCTGCACTGGCAAAACAAGGATTACTGGGTGTTGGTGCGCCAGCGTCGCCAAGACCGTGGCGATGTGGTGCTCAAGCTGATCTCCGGCTACGTCCCGGCAAACGAATTGAACCTGCCGCTGCACACCGCCATCCAGGAAATTGCCGAAGAATGCCTGCTGGAAACCCCTGAAGGCTGGCTCAGCGGGCGCTTCAACGACACGTGGCTGCCGGCCCCCTACTCCGCCGCGCTGCATTACCGCGAAGCCTTGCCGTTTCGCTTGAGCCCTTTGTCTGGCGCCGCGCGCCCGGTACGTTGCTCGACTACCCAACTGATCGAGCGCCCGCGGGCCTACGTGCATCTGCCGACCGCGTCGCTGCAACTGATTTATGACCTGCGTCTGGAAGTGCCGAAGGAAGCCAAATCCCTGAGCCTGTTTCACGTGGATGAGAGACTGGAAGGCGATCAGTTGGTCGCGCGCCTGGACCGCAAGCGTCCGGACCTGTACCTGATGCCGCTCAAGGACGGCCAGCCCCTTCCCGAGCTGTACACCGTAAAAAAAGACCAACTGTATCCGGCCAGTACACGGGGCCTGTACCTGGCGGAAAGCTTCGCCCGGCAGGAGGGCTGGCTGGTGCGGGATGAGCGCATTCGCTGGAAGGATTGGCTGAGGCAGCAAGGCCTGGCAGAGCCTGAGAAAGAGTCGAAACTCAAGCGCCTGACCGGCAAGGCCAAACAAATGCTACGCAAGATCGTGCCCAAGAAAAAAGCCAGCCGCTAAGGGCTGGCTTCGATGACTGTAGGAGCGAGCTTGCTCGCGAAAAACGCAAGGGCACCGCTTTAAATCAGGATACCCGCGTTATCGTTGACGAGCTTCGCGAGCAAGCTCGCTCCTACAGGTGAACAGTCAGCCTTTGAGCAACCGCGCCAGGCCAACCGCCAATGGGGTCGGCTCAGGCAACTTGAAGCTGGCCAGCAAACGCTGGTTATTCGCCCGCGAATGCCGAATGTCTCCCGAGCGTGCCGGCCCGTAAGTCACGGCGGGCAACGTACCAATTGCCTCTTCCAGTGCCTGCAGCACCTGCTTGAGGGTAGTAGTGCGGTTCCAGCCGACGTTGATCGCACCCAAAGGCGGCTCCGGGGCTTCGATGGCCTGCACCAGCACGTCCACCAGGTCTTCCACATACATGAAGTCGCGGGTCTGCTCGCCATCGCCGAATACGGCAATCGGCCTACCCTGTTGTGCACGCTCGCAGAAGATACTGATCACACCGGAATACGGCGATGACGGATCCTGGCGCGGGCCGAAGATATTGAAGAAGCGGAAAATCACCGGTTCCAGGCCATGTTGGCGACGGTAGAAGTCGAAGTAATGCTCGCCGGCCAACTTGTCGGACGCATAGGGCGTCAACGGCGCCTTGGTGGTCTCTTCGTCAATCGAAGCGCCCTCGCCGTTGTTGCCATACACCGCCGCACTGGAGGCGAATACCACACGCTTCACACCGGCCTTGCGCATGGCTTCGCAGACATTCAGGGTGCCGACGAAATTGCTCTGGTGCGTACTGACCGGGTCATCCACCGAAGCCTGCACGGAAGCCACCGCTGCCAGGTGCACCACCGCCGTCGCGCCGACAGCGGCACGCGCCACCAGCCCCGCATCGGCGACATCGCCCTCGAGCAGCTCGACGCGCGGGTTGTCCAGCGGCAGGTTGCTGCGCTTGCCTGTGGACAGGTTATCCAGCACACGCACTGCGTAGCCCTTGGCAAGCAGTGCATCGACCAGGTGCGAGCCAATAAAGCCCGCGCCACCGGTGATCAGGACCAACGGATCAGCCTTACTCATTGTTGCGGATCTTCTCGACAATGGCGGTGGTCGAGCTGTTCTCAACCAGGCCCAGCACTTTGACCTTACCGCCGTAGGCGCTGACGATATCGGCACCGACCACCTGGTCGACGGAGTAGTCGCCGCCCTTGACCAGCACGTCCGGCTTGACCTGGGCCAGCAGGTTCTCCGGGGTCGCTTCAGGGAAGCTGATCACCCAGTCCACCGCGCCCAACCCCGCCAGTACCGCCATGCGCCGGTCGACACTGTTGATCGGACGGCCCGGGCCTTTAAGGCGGCTGACCGAAGCGTCATCGTTGACCGCGACGATCAGGCGATCACCTTGGGCGCGAGCCTGCTCCAGGTAGGTCACATGGCCGGCGTGCAGGATGTCGAAACAGCCATTGGTGAACACAATGCTTTCGTTGTGGGCACGGGCATCGTCAATCGCCAGCAGCAATTGCTCGATGCTCAGGACACCACGCTCCGAACCTTCGGAGCGCTGGATCGCGCGACGCAGTTCAGGCGCGCTGATCGCGGCCGTGCCCAGCTTGCCGACCACAATGCCCGCCGCCAGGTTGGCCAGGGCCACGGCGTGGGGCAGTTCTTCGCCGGCTGCAATGGAGGCAGCCAGGGTGGAAATCACGGTGTCACCGGCGCCGGTGACGTCGAACACTTCACGGGCACGCGCCGGCAGGTGCATCGCCGGGTGACCGGGACGCAGCAGGGTCATGCCGTGCTCGCCACGGGTCACCAGCAAGGCGCCCAGGTCAAGGTCGGCCATGAGTGCCGCGCCTTTGCTCACCAGTTCGTGCTCATCGGCGCAACCGCCGACGATGGCTTCGAACTCGCTGAGGTTCGGCGTGATCAGGCTGGCGCCTCGATAAATCGAGAAGTCCTTGCCCTTGGGATCGGCCAGTACCGGGATGTTTCGCGCCTTGGCGGCCTGGATCAGCTCCTGGTGGTTCTTCAGGGCGCCTTTGCCGTAGTCGGACAACACCAGCACCTTGATACCTTCAAGCAGCGCGTCGACCTGGCCACTGAGGGCCAGGGCGTCGGTGGCGAAAGGTTCTTCGAAATCGATACGCAGCAATTGCTGGTGACGGCTCATTACCCGCAGCTTGACGATGGTCGGCTGGTGAGCAATGCGCTGGAACTGCGCGCGTACGCCGGCACCGCGCAGGCTGTTGGCCAGGCTGTCGGCGGCTTCGTCGTCACCGGTCACCCCAACCAGGGAGGCCGGGGCGCCGAGTGCGGCAATATTGAGGGCAACGTTGGCAGCGCCACCTGGACGGTCTTCGATTTGCTCGACCTTGACTACCGGTACCGGCGCCTCAGGGGAAATCCGTGAGGTACCGCCATGCCAGTAACGGTCGAGCATGACATCGCCGACCACCAAGACAGGGGCTTGATCGAATCGCGGCATGGACAACTTCATGGAGCAACCCACATACAAAATGAACAGGGGCGCGATATTAGCACAGGGTGAGCGCCGCCTAGTTCGAGAGCTTTATCCGCGATGCATCAGGCACATAAACTGATCACTTTTTAAACAAAACCGCCAGGATCTGCTCCACGGCGGCAGCCAGCTCGACCTCATCGGTATTGATCTCGCAGTCGGCCGCAAGCGGCGCCTCATAGGGGCTGTCCAACCCGGTGAAGGCCTTGATGCGCCCGTCCAGTGCCGCACGGTACAAGCCCTTGGGATCACGCCGGGCACATACGTCAAAGGGGGTGCTGATATAAACCTCAAAGAATTGTCCCGGCCCGAACAGTGCCCTGGCGGTCGCCCGATCGACGCTGAATGGCGAGATCGCCGAAACAATGACAATCAATCCTGCGTCCACCATCAGCCGCGCCACTTCGCCGATACGCCGGATATTTTCTTTGCGCGCCGTATCGCTCATGCCCAGGTCATTGCACAGGCCCGTACGCAAATTATCGCCATCAAGCACGAAGGTGTGCCGCCCCTGCTCGTTGAGATGTACTTCCAAGGCATTGGCCAGGGTCGACTTGCCGGACCCGGACAGCCCCGTCAGCCATAGGCAGCACGGCTGCTGGTGCTTGAGCGCCGCCCGTGCCGCCGCCGACAACGATAGGCCAAAGGGACGGACGGCAGCGCAACCGCCGGCAAGCAACTGGCTACTCATAACCCAACACCTCGTAATCACGTTGATAGGCACGCCTGACCAGGCGCCGCGTACGCGAGTTGCAAAAGTCCCTGACCGGCTCGTTGCGACGCCCCAGTGAAACATTCAGATGTGGCAGGGATGAGTCCACGCCGAGGCGTTCACACAGGTGCTGGAAGTCTTGCTGCAAAGACTCCTGGCGCCCGAGGAAGTCCATGGCCATTTGGCCCATGTGATCGACCAGGAAGTCGGTCTGCGGAGCAAAGTGCAATTGGCGTCGCAGGTTGTCCGGGTGCAGCCAGCCGGCAATGAAATGGTCGAAGTCACGGAAGCTGGAAACCAGCGCCTGGGCTTGCAGGTCGCGAGCGCCCATAGGGTTGCCGCGCAAGTAGGTGTAGGCCGAGTAGGCGCGCTCCAGCGGGTCACGTACGAAGGCAAACTTGAAGCTGCGCTCGCAGTGTTGGGGAAATTGCTGCTCATACCAGTAATACGGCAAATGCCCCGGCCAGCGCCCCTCGAGAAGTGCCGAGCACACACTGCTGCCGGCGCATTTGGGCACATGGATAAACACGCATTGGTGTCGCTCGAAGGCCGGGTTAAGCGTTGCCACCCCAGACAGGGATTTGTTCACCGCCTGGCGATCCACCACCGACAAACGCCCCAGCAGAAACACCCTCTGGTGTTTGGGAAGCAGTTTCCACAACAGACGTTGCAACATTCCAATACCCACGCAAGAAGGTTAGCCCTCTCGTTCGTCATTCGAATCGAGAAGGCCAACATAACAAACGATAGGCGGTGGATTATTTGGCTTTGGTCAAGCCCTGTAACGGGCCTGATACAAACACCGAGGCGCATTGCGCGCCCCGGTTTGTCAGGTGATGTTCGCCGTCGCCGGCTCGTCCAGCCCCATGGCGTGCAGGCGCGAGTAATAGCCGCCCTTGGCCAGCAGTTCGACATGCGTACCACGTTCGACAATTTCACCGTGGTCCATCACCAGAATCAGGTCGGCTTTCTCGATGGTGGACAAACGGTGCGCAATCACCAGGGTGGTGCGGCCCTTCATGACCTTGTCCAGTGCAGCCTGGATGTGCCGCTCGGATTCGGTATCCAGCGCCGAAGTCGCCTCATCCAGAATCAGCAGCGGGGCATTTTTCAGCAGGGCCCGGGCAATCGCCAGACGCTGGCGTTGACCACCGGAAAGCAACACGCCGTTTTCACCGACTTCGGTGTCCAGGCCTTTTGGCAGTTCCGCAATGAAGTCCATGGCGTAGGCGTCGGCGGCGGCTTTCTCGATGTCGGCACGCGGCGCATCGGCCAGGTCACCGTAGGCGATGTTGTTGGCCACGGTGTCGTTGAACAAGGTCACATGCTGGGTCACCTGGGCCACATGCCGACGCAGGTTACGCAAGCGATAGTCCTCGATCTCGACCTCGTCCAGCAGGATTTCCCCGGTTTCGTGATGGTAGAAACGCGGGATCAGGCTGGCCAGGGTCGACTTGCCGCTGCCCGAACGCCCGACCAGGGCGATCATCTGCCCAGGCGCTGCGCTGAAGCTGATGTTCTTGAGCACCTCACGCTCCGCGCCGGGGTAGGTGAAGCTCAGGTTGCGCACGTCGAGGCGACCGCTGACGCGATCGCGCTCCACAGTGCCCAGGTCGACTTCAGGTTCTTCATCCAGCTGCTCGAAGATGCTCTCGGCACCGGCCACGCCTTTCTGGATCGTCGAGCTGACTTCCGACAGCTGGCGAATCGGCTTGGGCAGCAGGCCCGCCGCGGTAATGTAGGCCACCAGGTCACCCGCCGTGGCTTCACCGCGCAACAGCAGCACCAGGAACATCAACGCGGCCATGGCCGTGTAGATCACCAGTTGCAGCATCGGCGTATAGACCGCACCGGTCTTGTTCATGCGCAGCTGCTTGTCGGTGTTGCCCTGGCTGGCGGCGGCAAAGCGACGCTCCTCGTAGCCTTCGCCACCGAAGCTGCGCACCACGCGGTAGCCCTGGATGGTCTCGGAGGCGACGTGGGTCACGTCGCCCATTGCAACCTGGATCTTCTTGCTCTGCTTGCGGAATTTCTTGCTGGTGCTGCCGACCATGATTGCGATCAGCGGCAGGATTGCCAGCATTACCAAGGTCAGCTTCCAGTTCATCCACAGCAGGTAGCCGAACAGGAACACCACCGTCAGGCCTTCGCGAATCACGACCTTGATTGCGTCCGTGGCAGCACCGGTGACCATGGTCACGTTGAAGGTGATACGGGAAATCAGGTGCCCGGAGTTGTGGGTATCAAAATAGCGGTTAGGCAACACCAACAGCTTGTTGAACAGCTGGACCCGCAGGTCATGCACCAACCCCAGGGAAACCTTGGCCAGGTAGTAGTTGCCCAGGAAAGACCCCAGCCCCTGCCACGCGGCGATCAGGATGATCAGCAGCGGCACGGCCATCAGCAGCTTCAGGTCCTTGAACAACGGGATCTTGGGCAGGAACACCACATCGGGGTTGCTCAAGCCATCGACGAAATACTTGAGAATCCCGGCGAGCATTGGCTGGGTCGAAGCAAAGATCACGAAGCCCACGATACTCAGCAGGAACATGCCGAGGTACGGTTTCACATAGCCCAGCAGCCGGAAATAAATTTTCAGGCTGGATTCCTGGTCCGCTTTGGGCGGTGCGTCACTCATGTGTCGAGCTCACTGATTGGGTAGGACGCGAACTTTATCACACGCGTCGGGTTTGGCCCGAGCCCAGACCAAAACACTGGCCAGCGCAATCGGCAGCCAGGAGATAAACCACTCGGCCCGCGGCGTGCCGGTCAGGCTGGCGGCATCGAACTGCATGGCCAGGAACGAAAACACCCACATGCCGATGATGCCCTTGCCGTAGAGGGTGTCGCGGGCCTTCCAGGCTTGCCACAGCACACCGAACCACAGGCCGCACCAGAGCAGCAGGCCCGGCAGGCCCAATTCGATCGCCACGTGGGAGAACAGGTTGTGGGCGTGATCGAAATAGAGGTTGTCGGCAAAGACCTTGTAATCCCCGCCCAGGCCCAGGCCGGTCCACGGGCGCTCAGCAATCATCTGCATGGCTGCCATGAATATCTGTGGTCGGTAAGAAACACCCCGCGACAACATCAGCGATTGCATGGCAAAGAACACAGCCAGCGCAGCCACGACCGCCCCAATAGCGATGACGGCAGTACGGCGGTCACGGCACCAGGCCGGCATGGCTACAACCGTCAGCAGCAATGCCAATGCGGCGCCGCGGCTTTGACTCAGCACCACGAACAGCCCAAGCAATGCGATGGACACTGCCCATGCCACCTGCATCCAGCGACCACGCGGCAGCCAGTGCAACAACCAGACGGCCGCCAGGCCAATCACATAGGCGCCCAGGATCGGATGACTCAACTGGCCCAAGCCTTCGAGGCGTGCATACCAGGCGTTATGCTCAAAGCCATAGAATTTGATGATCGCCAGGAGCGACGACAGGGCCAGGCCGAAACCGCCCCATTGCATCACACGGATCACCTGCTCGGTCCGGCCACAGGCGAGTACGGGGAAAAACAACAGGAACACGCCGATGTACAGCAGACGCTTGGCTTCGCGCGAAGGGTCCTCGGCATTGGTCCACGACAGGCTGATCGCCCCCCAAGCTGCCAGCAACCCAACCATCAGGCAAATCCAGCGCTGTTCGCGCCAGACTTCCATGAGACGCTCACGCGCCGACCAGGCAAACACCATGGCCGGCAACCACAGGAACAGTGTCAAACCCTGTTGATAAATCTTGTTGGTTGGCGCGAAGGCAATAGCCAACAAAAACCAAAGTAACCCGAAAATCATCCATACCTGCGCCCAACGACTTGCTTGCATCACCCGCTCCTGAATACGTTCAACCCGCCAACCCGGCATGGTTAAAACCCAAAACTTTCGGCATTATTACCGATCACTGTGCCCGCGACTCCCACAAGGCTTTCCGACGATGCAATGTTCAAGGCTTTCCCAAGCCGATTTAACCGCGATGATTGAAGGTGCCAAAATCCTGGAACAGGACAGCTATGGCCCCAAAGTCTACCTGCTGACCGACGGGAATATCCTCAAACTGTTTCGCCGCAAGCGCCTGCTTTCGTCCGCGCTGTTTCGCCCGTACTCCAAGCGCTTCATCGACAATGTGGCGCAGTTGCAACAGCGCGGCATCCCGACCATGACCGTGCTCGCGTTCTTTCAACTGACGGCGCCCGGCATGACCGCCGTACTCTACCGTCCTTTGCCGGGCGAAACGCTGCGCCAGATTTCCAACCGTGAAGGTTTTGACTGGCACACGAACCTCGGCCCGCTGGTAGCCCTTATTCGCCGCCTGCATGGCGCGGGTATCTACTTCCGTTCGTTGCACCTGGGCAATATTGTCGTGACACCGGACAATGAAATGGGCCTGATCGACGTGGCCGACATGCGCTTCCTGCGCGCGCCTTTGAACCCGGAACTGGCAAGGCGCAACCTGCAACACTTCGCGCGCTATATTGCGCGCGAGAAGCTGAACGAACGCTTTCCAATGCAGGCACTGGAGCAAGCGCTGCTAGCGGCATGAGAACAGCCGCCGGGTGGTTTCAGTGAAATCGTTCCAGGCTTGCTCCGGCGCCAACGCCCGCGACTGAGCCTCGACAACCTGTTCGCCGGAACTCACGAACGCGCGCGTCAGCAGCTGGCTCCAGGACGCGGCGCTGTCTGCGGGCGCGTACCAGCCGGCATCACCCAGCTGTTCGCGAAACACCGCCAGCTCGCTGGTCAGTACGGGCACGCCGGCCATCACCGCCTCTTGCAGGATCAACCCCAAGCCCTCTTCCGTCGACGGAATGGCGACCCAGTCAAACGCCCGATATAGAGTCGCCGCCTCCGGAAGATGCCCCGGCAGGGACACCTTCTCGCGCAAGCCAAGCGCCTCGATATGCGCCTCAAGTCTGGGCCGCGCAGGCCCCTCGCCGATGATCACCAGGCGTGCATGCGGCTGATCGGCCGTCGCACTGGCGAAGGCCTCCAGCAAACAGCCAAACCCCTTGCCGTCTACCAGTCGACCTACCGCACCCACTGCCGGCGAGCCGTCCAACGGCAGTCCCAGGCGCGATCGAGCCTGCTCACGGGAAAGCGCTGCGGCACGAAAAACAGCAGGGTCGAAGGCACTGCGCAACACCGCCACGGGCCGTTGCAGGTAACGCTCAAGGGAGCTGGCGAGGGTTTGCGACACGGCCGCCAGCGTCAGTTGCGACGCTGGGAGCTGCTCGAAGAGCTTCTGATCAGCTTTGCGCAAGCGCGTGACACCATGAAAAATCACCACGGCGCGCACCTGCGGCAGGTGTTTGAGCATCGGCAAAAGCACCCGTGCGACACCGATGCCATCAAGCAGCACAACCTGCACGTCCTCAGGCAGGGCCTTCTTGAAGCGCGCGCGCATCCAGGGCATCAGGCACTTCCACAGGTGCCGCCCCTTGAGCCTGGCAGATGAGAGGTTCCACTCGACGGCCCGTTCGACCAGGCCATCGCTACCGACCGCACTGCCCTGAAGCAACCAGGTGTGCACCGGTACGTCGCTGTCGACATGGGACAAGATTTGCTGATGAACCTTCTGCACCGAAGCAAATGCAGAGCCACCAGCCCACATGATGTTGAGAATACTCATCGAAAAAACCTTATTGCGGCGTTGGTGTGGCTCGTCGTATTTACGGGTGAATCAACCAGCCGATGCCGACCCCCAGGATCAGCATGAGTACCAGCTTGATCCGCTCTCGCCGCTTGCGCCGTGCCTTGGTCAAGCGCTCTTCCGCCGTCGCCACATGCAAACCGAAACCGGTGTGCAAGACCGCATCGCCTTCCAGGGTAACGGCGGCCAGGTTCAACTGCGCGTAACGCCTGGAAAGCCCCTTTTCACCCTCGAACCCGGCATAGGGCGCACATAACCAGTACTCTTTGATACGCCGCAGGCCCGGGTTCAACGAGAACCCTTGCCACTCAGGCTTATCGGATAGCAAGGGATAACAAGGCACCCCGCCAATCACCTCGCGCGGCCCTAGATGGATATAGGGGCTGTGTACCTGCAAGTCATAAACGTAATTGCGCAACCAGACCTGGAGAATATCGGGACGCTGCTCCAGCACCGTCTTCGAATCCTCGACAAAACCGGGTCGATAAAACGCCCAGTCATCTTCGCAATGGAATATGTACGGGGTCTTGACCGACCCGTAGGCCAAATCGATGGATGCCAATTGCCCCAGCTTCGGGCGGTTGATCAAGAACGTGCAATGACTGAGCCAGTGCTCAGGAATCGCCAGGCGTACCGCGTCATCGCCAGCGTCTTCGGTAATGAAGACTTCGCGGATCTGCGCTGTATTGAACAGATCGAAGCTCGCGAGCGTGCGCTTCAACAAATCGAAGCGACCGCAACTGGTCACGACGAGCGTTATGTCGCTTTGAGCGGAAAATTGCATTCGAGCCTCGATAATATCATATAGCCACTATTCAGGGCCAGCCGGCATATATCAAACGCCCAGTTTCAAGCGCAACCTTTCCAGCAAACTCAACGGCGCTCGGGGCCGCAGCGGCGGCTTGAGTACCTCGACAATGCGCTGGCCGATGCGCGCAAAGCTGAACTGGCTGACGGCGAGGTCCTGCCCGTTTTGCGCAATTTCTGCCGCCAGCTGCGGATTTGATCGCAATAAGGCGAGCTTTTCCTGCAACTGGGGAATGTCTTTGTAGAACACCACATTGACCATGTCCTTGAAGCCAAGGGCTTCGTTCTCCGCAGCGCCTTGGTCAAACGCCAGCAGCACGCAACCACAGGCCATGGCCTCGAAGTTCTTGATCATGTACTCGCCCATGCCCACATCGGCACTGACGAAAAAACGAATCCGGTTGAGGGTAGCGCAGTATTCCTCACCCGACTTGGTACGCGTGACCACCAACGGCTCAACGCGGGCCAACTCATCGAGCAACGCCTTGCGACCACTGTAGGCCACGCTGTTGGTGCTGCCGACAAATGCCAGCTCAATGTCGCGCTCGAGCCCCTGGGTCCGTAACAGTGCCTGATCGTAGCCCTTGGGCACGAACACCGCATCAAAGCCTTCCGCACGCAGGCGCTCGGTCACCATATGGCCCGAGCTGATCACCCGCGCCCACGGCAAGCGGCGGTAATGCGCGCTGAACTTGCCGGTGTATTTGCATGGAATGTAATTCTGGTAGGCATCGTGCTCGAGGATCACCAGGTTCGGGATCGTGCGGATAAACCCGGCCTGGCGAATTTCCTGCTTGAACCGCAGGAAGAACACGATGCGGTCATAACGGGTCACGTCGACTTCGCGCTTGAAGTAACCGCGCAGGTTGCGCTGATCAGCGCTGCTCAGCCAGCGGGTATCACACTCGCAGTGCTCGGCGATGCCTTCGTACAGGCGATCCAGAATCGCGCGCTGTTCTTTCTGTACCAGAAACAAAACTTTCATGACCTTTCCTTTCACAAACGCCAGAACAACTCATGCCGTCGCACGGCCTTGCGGAAAAACTCGTTCTCACCATAAGGCGACCGCGCCCGGCCCGCCAAGGCCCGCTGCAGCCAGCGCCGCACACGGCGCTTGAACGGCGGTGAAGGTTGCAGGTCATGCATCATGCCCAGCGCCATGGCTTTGTCGCGCTGCAGGGCCTGCGACAGCGGCAGGCTGCACGGCCACAGTTCCAACGAGTCATCGAACAGCGGCGGCAGGGCAATACCGGCGCCCGCGTCACCCATGGGCCAGCGGTCGTTGTCATGCAGGTGGTTGGCGTAACCGAGCACGGTGCTCGGCTGCCATTCCAAGCCTTGCAAGGCCTCGATCACCGCCTGCTGCGCGCAGATGTGGTCCGGATGGGGATCCAGGACCGGATGCGGCAAGACGATCACTTCAGGGCGCGCGGTCAGCAGTAACTGACGCAGATCGGCGAGCAGGTTCTGCCAGGTCGGCAGACCATCGGCATCCGCCGGCAGCGGGAAAGGGTTGAATTGGCGAAACAGGCGAATGTCCGACAGCTCAGCTTCGCGCGAAGCCACAGGCTGATCCGGTGTAGCGCGCATCGCCGGCAATTGCAGGCAGAAGTAACCCAGCTGTACGCAGTGCGCCTGTGGCACACCGGCCCAAAGCGGCACCGCAATGCTGTCCCAGGCGCGCAGGCGCCCTTTGATCCGCGAGGCCTCGACCGGATCCAAGCCCATGTGCTGATAGTGCTCGGCTTCGATTTCACCGGCGGTGAGGGTCACGATCCACGGCTTGTCGGCCTGACTGTAAAGGCCGAAGGCAGCTAATTCGGCATCGTCGGCATGAGGCGCGATGACCATGACCCGCTGTGTCGAATAGTCCGGCGTGCCCCAGGCCCACAGCCGAGGGGCGCCCTGCACGGCGCAAAAGCGCCCGCGCAAACGCAGCTCACCAGACATCAGGGCCGGGGCCCAGCCACTGAGGTTCAGATAACGGACACCGTTCACCCCACGCTCGAAGGCCTGCCGGTCCGTGTTGTCGCCAGCCGAAATCTCAACCACAGGGTCGAGAAAACGTCCCAGCCAACCGCTCTTGACCTCGATAGCCAACACCAGCGTCGCCTCGGCTTGCAGCGGCGAATCCACCCGCAGCCGGTTACCTTCGAAGCGGACTCGAGCCACCTCGGCATCCGCCGAAAAACGGTATTGGTAGTCTTCGTTGGGCGCATAAAACAGATGGTCGGCGAACCATGCCTCATGGGCGACCCAGGCCAGCACACCAAGCACCAGCGGCAACCACCAGGCCCCCCAGATACCAATCACCACCAGCAACAGCAGGCCAATCAGCAGGCCAACCCGTTTATTGCGCCGATGACGCTTGAGCAATTGCTGTTTGCGGCTCATACGGTCAGCACCGGCACAGGGTTGCACCAACGGTCCTTGTACTCGCGGTCGGCACGCCCGAAGGAGAACCGCAGCGGCTTGCCGACTTCACGCGCCTGTTCCCAGGCGCTCTGGGTATTAAGGAAGCTCAGGACGCTGCCCGGACTGAACGCACGGGTTTCAGGGTCGACGCCGCCATTGACGTACTCCACGCTGATCCACTCCGGCGACTCGACCCGATACACCAACTGGATAGCGATGGGCGCGTCATTGAGGAAAATCACCGATCCGATCAGCCATTCGCGCAACAGCTCGATCACCTCGGCCATACGTTCGGCGCCCGTGGCGACAAAGCCCCAGCGACGCAGGAACAGATCGCAGTAGATCGCGGCCAGTTCCTCGCTGGAAAACTCGCTCACCGGCCGCACCACACCTCCGGCCTCTTCGAGCAAACGCAGCTCGCGGCGCTGGTTGTAGCGGAACTTCTTCGACAGTTCTTCCGGGGTGCGGGCCATGGCCAATTGTTCGGCCTGGGGCTTGAGGCCGCTGAAACGACCTTCATTCAGGGCCGACAAGTAACGTGCGCGGTGCCGCAAGGGCGCCTGGGCTTGAGGCGCGGCGGGCAGGATCAACTCGGCGTTACCCAGGTCGAACAGGCCTTTTTTGCCGCGCTGCTTGAGCACGTCCTTGGACAAGGCCAGGTCTCGCCCCCAGGTCGCAATGCACGCCTGAAGCTCGCCATCCGGTGCCCAGGCCAGGTAACGCACCGGGATGTCGGCCAGCCCGGCCAAACGTTCGATCACTTGTGGGTGGGTCGCGACACTGCCGCCAAAACGTTGCCAGGCATCGCTGTAGACCGGCGCGTCGACGACGGACCAGCCGCGCTCGCGCCAGCCTTGGAATCGATTGAGCATCAAGCCCCCGCGGTCAGTTCAATAACGTGCGGCAATTGCCAGAAGGTATCGCGTACCGCCTGATCCGAGAAACGCTCGCGCAGGCGCTCCAGCATCATCTCGGCGCACTGCCGTTGCTGGTGTTGATCCATCGCTGCCAGGTGCCGCAGCCCCTGGGCAAGGTGTTCGGCATCGCCGAAGGGAAACAGGATACCCACGCCCTCGACCACTTCCTTCGCGCCGCCACAGGCCGTAGCCAGCAACGGTACGCCGGCCGCCATGGCTTCCAGCAGCACCATGCCAAAGGGTTCGTGATCGGAGCTCAGGGCAAACACATCGAATGCCCGGAAGTACCGACGCGCATCCGGCACCTGGCCGAGGAACAGTACCTTGTCGGCAATGCCCAGCTCCCGCGCGAGTTCCTTGAGGTCTTGTTCCAGGCGCCCGCTGCCGAGGATGGCCAGGCGGCTCTCCACCGGCAAGTGCGCCAGCGCCAAGGCAAAGCCCTTGAGCAACGTGGCTTGGTCTTTGTCCGGGTGCAGGCGGCCGACGTTGCCGACCACCCATTCGTCCGGCGACAGCCCCAACGCATCGCGTGCCTCCTGAACAGGCACCTGAGTGGCCTGCAAGGCGTCAACGTCGATGCGGTTGTACAACGTCTGGATGCGTGCCGCCGGCCAGGTCGGCAGGCAGTGGCGCATGTCATCACGCACAGCGTCGGAAACCCCCAACAGGCTCAAGCGCCTGCGAAAGATCCCGGCAAACAGCTTGCGGCTGCGGCGCTGGTAATCACCAAAGGCGTGGTGCACGCCAATCACCGGCAGCCGTGTGCCGAGCAAGGCGATGTAGATCGGCTTGAAACGGTGGGCGATACAAAATCTGAAGTTGCGCGACGCGGCGATCTTGCGCAGTTCACGGATGGCACCCAGCTTCAGGCCACGAATGGCCTTGGAGCTGAATTCCATGAACAACACTTCATCGGATGCACAACCGGCGGCCACTTGCGGGTCGGCGACCCCGGTGAGAAACACCGTGGTCACCTTGTAGCCGGAGCCTGCGAACAAACTGGCGTACTGCCGCGCGCAGTCCAGGAACGGCCCGTCATAGCCATGGCAGAACTGCAGGACGTGGCGTTCAGCCGAGCGCGTCATAAGGGTCCACGCCGTCTTTGACGACCAGGATGTCTTCCATGATCAGGTACTGCAGGTCGGAGCCGAAGAACATGTTCAGCGCGTCGGTCGGCGAGCAGATCATCGCTTCGCCACGACGGTTGAGCGAGGTGTTCAGGGACACGCCATTGCCGGTCAGTACTTCCAGTTCTTTCATCATGTCGTAGTAGCGCGGGTTGTATTCGCGCTTGAGCACCTGGGCGCGGGAGGTGCCATCTTCATGGACCACTTCCGGCACGCGGGTCTTCCACTCTTCCGACACTTCAAAGGTGAAGGTCATGAACGGCGCCGGGTGATCGACCTTGATCATCTGCGGGGCCACGGTGTCGAGCATCGACGGGCAGAAAGGCCTCCAGCGCTCGCGGAACTTGATCTGATGGTTGATGCGGTCAGCCACGCCGGTCGCGCTTGGGCAACCGATGATCGAACGACCGCCCAGGGCGCGCGGACCAAACTCCATGCGGCCCTGGAACCAGGCCACCGGGTTGCCGTCGACCATGATCTTGGCGATGCGCGCAGGCATGTTCTCGATCTTGCGCCAGTTCGGCTTGCTCTCGTGCTTGGCGCACGCGGCGATCACGTCTTCGTTGCTGTAGGACGGGCCGAGGTAGACGTGTTCCATCTTCTCTACCGGTACACCACGGGCGTGGGACACGTAAGCGGCGGCACCGACAGCGGTGCCGGCATCGCCGGACGCCGGCTGCACGAACAGCTCTTTCACGTCGTCACGGGCAATGATCTTCTGGTTCAGCTTGACGTTCAGCGCACAGCCGCCGGCGAAGGCCAGCTTGCCGGTGTCCTTGAGGATGTCGCCCAGGTAATGGTCGATCATCTGCAAGGCCAGCTTTTCAAACAGCGCCTGCATGCTGGCGGCGTAGTGGATGTAAGGCTCGTCGGCGATGTCGCCTTCGCGCTTGGGACCCAGCCACTCGATCAGTTTCGGCGAGAAGTAGAAGCCCTTGCCCTTCTCTTTATAACGGCGCAGGCCGATGACGTTGGCGTAGTCGGTGTTGATCACCAGTTCGCCATTTTCAAACGAGGCCAGGCGCGAGAAGTCGTACTTGCTGGCGTCGCCGTACGGCGCCATGCCCATGACCTTGAACTCGCCGTCGAGCATCTCGAAACCGAGGAACTCGGTGATCGCGCCGTACAGGCCGCCGAGGGAGTCCGGATCGTAGAATTCCTTGATCTTGTGGATCTTGCCGTTCTCGCCGTAGCCGAAGAACGTGGTGGCGTACTCACCCTTGCCGTCGATCCCGAGGATCGCAGTCTTCTCCTGGAAGCCGGAGCAGTGGTAGGCGCTGGAAGCGTGGGCCAGGTGGTGCTCAACCGGTTCGATCTTGATTTTCTTCGGATCGAAGCCCAGTTGCTCCAGGCACCAGACGATCTTGTTGCGATAGCGCTTGTAGCGACGGTTGCCCATCAGGATCGCGTCGAGTGCGCGGTCCGGGGCGTACCAGTAACGCTTGGCGTAGTGCCAGCGCGCCTCGCCGAACAGGCTGATCGGGGCGAACGGGATCGCCACCACATCAACGTCGGAAGGCTTGATGCCGGCCTGTTCCAGGCAGAACTTCGCCGACTCGTAGGGCATGCGGTTCTTTGCATGTTTGTCGCGTACGAAGCGCTCTTCTTCGGCGGCCGCGATCAGCTTGCCGTCGATATACAAGGCTGCGGAAGGATCATGGCTAAGGGCGCCGGACAGGCCAAGAATCGTCAATGCCACAGGGGTCTAGCCTCTTTTAGTCTGCATGCAGGCGGGTTGCGCCTGAAAAAAGTGTGCTTCCCGCCTGGGCAGGAAACAGCTAAAGGGCGGGATTATAGCTTAAAAGTGATGGGAAGCTGTTAGCTGGACGGGTTAGCGAAGCTCAACGCTGCCGTCAACACTTTGCAGGTAGACCGTGTAGGGCAAGATAAGCGTATCGAGCACACCGGAGACCGGCACATCCAGGACGGCCCAGGGAATCCCGTTCAACGAAAACCCACCTGCGGAATTCGGCGGCCCATGCAGGACACACAGGTCATAAGCCACGCCGCTGTAGACACGCGGGACAGTCTGGCAATAGGTTTTCTTCTCCTTAAGTTCCCTCACGGTGACGCCATCACCACGCAAAACCGTGGTCACCGTACCGCAACCGCCCATACTCAAAGACATTCCCACCAACACCAGCAGCCGCACGATAAGGTTGCGCATATTTATTCTTCTTTCTTCAGTTAATGCAGGGACCGAAAACCTAGCACCACGAAACCCGCGACTCAGGCATCCTGGGTCGATGAATAGCGTAGGAAGCTTCCTGTTCCGACCTGCTGCAAGGAACTCGGCAGAACAAGAGGCTATGCCGGCGCCGGCGCGGCGTACCAGTTCTAACCAGTACGCCGCCCTCAAGAAGCACAGGGTTCAGCCGAAAACCGTTGATCATCATGAAACCCTTTATCCGCAAGGAACCCCCATGAAACGCATCGTGGTTGTCATCGGCCTCGGCTTGCTCAGTGGTTGCAGCCTTCAAGCCATGAGGGGCGGGGCCAAGGCCGAGCCGGCGTTTGGCGAAGTGCTCAAGCAACCCCCACTGGCCGATTCGATCCTGCGCGATGGCGACAAACTCAGCTACCAGGTTCAGGTAACACCGCGCAAAGGCTCCAGCGTGCCGGACATCGCACAGGTCCGCGCATCGTGCGCCTCACCGGAAGCCAGCCTGCTGTTCCTGGAATCCCCAGGTACCTTGGCCGCCAACGGCCAGCCCACGCGCTTTACCGTGATGCGTGACCTGACGCCAGTCGTGATCGCCAATCTCAAGCAGAACACCGGATTTATCGACGCCTGCGCCCACACGCCACGCGCAGACTGGCGGGTTATCAGCGGCACAGGGACTCAACGGCAGTTGCTGATCGACCGCGCCAGCGTAAAGCGCACGGGTGATAGCGTGAAGTTCTGGGGGGCCGTTGATGAGCCGTTCATCCTCACCAACAAACTCAAGAAGGTGCACTACGCCCAAACACGCATGCTTTTGCAGACCGATTGCAGCCGCCAGACCTACCGCCCCCTGGCAACGTTCGGCCTGAATCAGAACAACGTGGTCACTTTCGGCAATATCGAAACCGCGCCTCAGGACGCGCCCTTCAGCTCGGCCGAAGCCAATACCCAGGCCCTGCTCAAGGCGGCCTGCGCACCATCGCTCGAACAGCTGCCGGTTGCGACCGCCCGCACCAAGGGCCGGGAAATACTAACCCCCGCGCCACTATCGGCAGACGTGGTGAGCGCAATCAACGCACTGGGCATGCCCACTCCCGCCAAGTCCTTGCGCCATCTGGTGGAAAAGAGCGAAAGCTCGACCACCCTGCTGCACGACCTGTTTATCGAGCCGAGCGATGATAGCGGCCAGTTACACATCCGCAACGTCTCCGATTACTCAACCTCTGTCACCACATCCTTCCGAGGCCTTTTCAGCCTGACCTACCAGTCTCAATTTGAATGGCAGGGGCTGTCCCGCTCAGCCGCCAGCCACGTTCAACAACTGAGTTTCAGCGGCGACTGGAAACAGATGCCGGTCGGTGCAACGCTAGGGTTCAGCTTCAAAGACCTCAACCGCGATACCGCCGAAGACGACCGGGTACTCGGGCGCACCTATACCTGCTTGGTGGCGCGTGAACTCTCGGCCAGCAAAATCAACGCGGCCCTGAGCGGCAACGCCACGGAACTGAATTGCACGGTGATTGGCGAGAGGTACAACGCCACCAGCACCGAGATGTACTTGCAAGATTACGGGTACTTCTTCACCCGCCAGAGTGTGGTCAACGGTGACTATAAAACCCGCACCACCCTGGTAAAGGCTGAATAGCGCCGGCTAGTTGCGCTCCAACATTCGCCGGCTGGCAAAACTGAAGCTCAACACGATAAAGATCAGCACCCCAGTCGCCACCTGCTGCCAGTAGAAATTCCAGCCGATCAGCAACAGGCCGTTGGCGATCACGTTGATAAACAACACGCCCAGCAGCGTCCCCGGAATATTCGCCCGGCCCTGCCGACTCAAGGTGGTGCCGATAAATACCGCGCCAATCGCATTGAGCAAAAACGCGTTACCCGACAGCGGCACATAGGCGCTGACTGTCGAGCTGAGCAACACGCCCGCCACCCCACAGGCCAGGGCGGTAGCCAGGGCCACGACGCTGACGATGCGCCGCACCGACAACCCCGAGTAATACGCCAGCAGCGGCTGCGTGCCCTGGGCCAGCAACTCGCGGCCCAGACGCCCGCGCGCCAGGGCCAGGCCGTAGAACAGCGCCAGCCCCAATACGATCAGCAGCGGTGTCAGCCCCGTGACCTCAGGCTTCAAGCCTTGGCCGATATAGATAGGCTGGCCGCCGTCCGAAAGCAGTTGCTGGGCGCTGGTGCCGATAAACAAGGTGCCCAGGGTGGCCAGGAACGGGCTGATCCGCAGCCCGGCAATCAGACCGGCATTGACCAACCCCACCAGCAGCGCCGCCGCCAGCGCACCCGCGGCCGCCACCGCCCAGCCATGACCGCCGTTGAGCAGGATCACAAAGCTGAAACTGGCGAAGTCCAGCGCCGTGCCCACCGACAGGTCGATACCACCGGCCGCTACCGCATAGGTCATGCCGATGGCGACAATCGCCAGCAGCACGAAGTTGTTCAACACCAGGCTTTGCAGGTTGCCTGCACTGAGGAAACCCGGCGCTTGCAGCGCAAACACCACGACAATCAGCGTGAACACCAGTGGCAATGTCAGCGGTAATAATGCGCGTGCGTTCATGCCGTCGCCCCTCGACTCAATGCACTGGACGCCGCCACGACCAGCAAGATCAACACGCCCTGCACACCATTGACCCAGAAGCTGGAGAGGTTAAGCAGCTGAAAACCATTGATCAAAAAACCGATCAACAGCGCCGCCAGCAAAGTCCCCGGAATGCTCGCCACCAGCCTGCGGGAAAACACCACTCCGAGGAAGGCGATCGCTACCACCGACAGCAGCATGTCGCCGGAGCCGGTGGTACTGCCGCTGAAGAACGCAGCCGAACACAACGCAGCTACGGCGGCGCACAGACCGGACAGCACATAGCTCGACAGCACGTAGACGGGCACGCCAATGCCAGCCGCTTCGGCCGCCTGGGGATATTCGCCCACCGCATGCAGGCGCAGCCCATAGGCCGAATGCTGGATCAGCATCGTCAGCCCCGCCGCCGTAAGCAGCAACACCCAGGCCAGGGCCGGTACGCCCAACCAGGCGCCACCACTGAGCAGGTCCAGTAACGGCGAGTCCGTGGAGACCACCGTATTTTCCGTCAGCACCAACTCCAGCCCGGACAGCACGTTCATGCTCGCCAGGGTCGCCAGCAACGGCGGCAAACGCAGCACCACCACGGCCAGCCCATTGAGCAAGCCAACCGCCAGGCCGCAGCCCAGGGTCAGCAGCACCGTCAACCAGAGATCCAGGCCGGCATTATTGAGACGGCTGAACACCGCCGCGCACAACCCCAGGTTGGCCGCCAGCGACAAATCCAGTCCTCCGGCCACTACGTTCGAGCCGCCGCCGATAATCACGCAGGTGAGCCCGAAGGCCAGCACGCCGAGAATCGCCGACTGGCTGAACACATTGGCCAGATTGCCCACTGACAAAAAGTTCGGCGCAGCCACGGCAAACCCCAACAGGATCGCCACAAACACCCCCACCGAACCTCGGCGCAGTATTAATTCAAGCATGCTCGACCTCCCGCGCCTGCGCAGCGGTGGCCGGCACCGCGCCGGTGGCACACGCCAGCAACTGGTCGCTGTCGGCCTCGCCCGCCCGGAACTCACCGGCAATCTCACCGCGATGCAGCACCAGGATTCGGTCACTGATCCCCAACAACTCCGGCAAATCCGAAGACAACACCAGCACCGCCGCGCCCTCTTCCACCAACCGCCCGATCAAGCGGTAGATCTCCACCTTGGCCCCCACATCCACCCCCACACAGGGCTCGTCCAGCAGGTACACCGCCGAGCGGCGGCTCAGCCATTTTCCCAGGGCGACCTTCTGCTGGTTGCCGCCACTGAGCTGGCTGACGGCCGCTTGGGGCCCAGGCGTCTTGATCGCCAGTTCATCGATCAAGCGCAGGCTTTCCACCTGCTCCTTGCGGCGGCTCAACAAGCCCCAGCGGCTAAACCTCCCGAGCCCGGCCAGCGTGAGGTTTTCCAGCACCGAAAGCACTGGCGAAATCCCATGGCTGCGCCGCTCTTCCGGCACCAGCGCAATGCCCTCGGCAATCGCCTGGCCCGGCGAACGCAGGCGCAGTAAACGCCCGTCCAGATGCACACTGCCGCTGTCGGCACGCTCGACACCGAAGAGTGTCTTGAACAATTCCTTGGCTCCCGAGCCGACCAGCCCGGTCAGGCCGACGATTTCTCCGCGCCGCACGTCCAGGTCGATCTGCCGATAGCGCCGGGCCAGGCTCAACCCGCGCACCTGCAACAACGGCGCCCCCAGTGCAACCTTGGCCTTGGGGTACATCTCCTGCACTTCGCGGTTAACCATCAGCCGCGCAATCTCGGCACTGGACGTATGCCGTGGCTGCACCACCGCCACGTCCCGGCCATTGCGCAGCACCGTGACTTCATCGCAGAGGCTGTCGACTTCCTGCAGATAATGGGAGATGTACAGGATGGATAAACCCTGGTCGCGCAGGCGTTTGACGATGCGCAGCAACTGGTCGACTTCGCGCTTGACCAGCGCCACGCTGGGCTCGTCGAACACCAGGATCTTGGGCTGACGAATCAGCGCCCGAGTGATTTGCAGCACCTGGCGTTCGGCACTGCTGAGTTCACTCACCAACGCGCCGGCGGGCAATTGCAGATCAAAATATTCCGCCAGCAAGCGCGTGGCTTCACGTTGCTGCCGGCGTCGATCCACAAAGGGCCCGCGCCGCAATTCGTGCCCGAAAAACAGCGCCTCGCCCACGGTAAAACTGGCGGGCAACAGGCGCTCCTGATGGATAAACTGCACACCCAGCGCATCCACCTGGCGCGGTGACAACGCGGCGTAGGACTGACCGTCGATACTCACCTGCCCCGCGTCCGCCTTGTGGATGCCGGCCAGGATCTTGATCAAGGTCGACTTGCCCGCACCGTTCTCCCCGACCAGGCCGTGGATGCTGCCGCGCTCGACCTTAAGGCTCGCGCCATCCAGCGCCAGGGTGGCGCCAAAGCGTTTATGCAGGTGTTGCAGGTGCAATGCCGCCATCAGTCACCCCGCAGTTGCTGAACCTGCGCCAGGTTGCCGGCAGTGGTCAGCAGCGTGGCCACATGGGTTTCCTTGGGCAGGTCACGTTGCCCGGCCAGGTAGCGCGCCACGTTCTGCACGGCGGTCTTGCCGATCAACGCCGGTTGCTGAGCCACCACCGCCCCCACCGGCGAATTCGCCTGGCCGAGCAGCGCCAGCACTTCCGGCGTGCCATCGACGCCGTAAGTCTTGATCTCGGTGCGCTTGGCATCGATCAGCGCCTTGCTCGCGCCCAACTGCGGAATATCCCACGCCGACCAGATCGCCGAGACGCTGCCCGCCGGGTATTTGTTGAGCAGCGCCGACACTTGGGAATAAGCGTCCTGCACAGTATTTGGGATCACATCGCGCAGCTCTGGCTGGATGATTTCCAGCTGGGGATGATCCTTGAGCGCCAGCTTCAACTGGTCATAACGGATCGCACACACCGGCACGCCGTAGAAACCGTTGAACACCAGGATCTTGCCTTTGCCGCCGGCGTCCTTGATCAATTGATCGGCCAACGCCTTGCCGGTGGCGACGTTGTCGGAGGTGGTGTTGTTGAGGCTGTATTGCGACGGCGCATCGATGGTGAACAGCGGGATGCCGGCCTTGCTGATGCGCTTGAGCCAGGGGTCGATCACGCTGAGGGTGCCGAGGGTCTGGATCACGGCGTCGGGTTTCTGGGTGACCACGGTTTGCAGCTGGGTCACCAGGTTCTTGTCGTTACGCCCGGCATCGAGGGTGATCGGCGTGCCGCCCAGGCGCTTGATCTCATCGACCTGGGCCTGGAACGCCTTGATATCGAAATAGTGACTGGTGCCGGTCATGCTCACCGCAATGCGCTTGCCGGCCAGGGACGGCACGGCATCATCGCCCTCGGCGGCCAGGGCATTGACGGCATGACCCAACAACAGAGCGGCGCCAAGGCAGATCAAACGGGAAAACGAGGAAAAGCTGGAAGGCATACAGGGCTCCGCTGCGACCGGTGAAAGGGTTCACCAGAAGGTATTGCAGAGCCCGTGCCAGGATTTTTATTACATAAAATCAAGGGGATAACGTTTTCTGGTTAAGGCGGGCTGTCGTTCTGGGCCAACAACTGTCCGATAACTGTTGCTCAGGCAACAGCTCTTGATCGTGCACCCTGCGTGGGAACGATCAAGTCGGTTGCTTCGGCAAACGCTGATCAATCACCTGATACAACGCACTACTCTCAGGCCAATTTCGCATAAACCGCGCACGGTCCCTGGCATACGCCGGGGCGAAACTGGCGGCGGAGCTGTGTTGGCACATCGCGTCGAGGTCGATCAGCGACCAGCGATCCTTATCCCAGAACAGGTTATGGCCTTTGAAATCGCCATGGCTGATGCGCTCGCGAATCAGCTCGGCAAACAAATGGTCCAGCGCCAGCAGTTCATCTTCCGGCGCGTCACCGTGTTCGATATAGGGCGCGAAACGCTCGATGATGTCCGGGCCCGGCAAGTATTCGGTGACCAGGTAAGCGCGGCTGCGCAGCCAAAAAAAGCGCTTTTCCAGTACAGCCAGCGGCTTGGGCGTGGCGATGCCGAGGAAGGCCAGGCGATTGCCTTCGCGCCAGGAATGCCAGGCGCGGCTCGGGCGCCAGAAGCGCTTGAGCCAATGGGCGAAGCCCTTGATGTTGTAGCGCTTGATCACCAGCGGCCGGCCGTCCACGTCGACCTTGGCCACACTGGCTGCACCACCGGTCTTATACAGGTGGCCCTGGTCGAGCAACGCATCCGCCCGCGCCAGCACCGGCAGCATCGCGGACTCTTCTTCACGACGAATCGCGCGCAAGGCAAAGGCGCCACGCACCACGCTGAACAGCGTGCAGTCGCGACCCACCTTGTTCAAAAAATCCTTCAGGCGCCAGGCGCTGACCTTGCGCACCTGCTTTTCCAGGGCTTCCAGGGGCAAAGCATGCTCGCCGTTACCCAGCAGGTAGTACACCAGCAGTTCTTCGGTAAACGGCTCGAGGTTTTTCGGCAACTGGGCGAAAAACACCCCGAGGTTTTCCAGCACGCGGTTGCGCGACAGTGGCTTGCCGGCCTCTTCGACGCGAATGCCGGCGCCATCGATCAAGTACAGCTTGCCGTCCTGGCGCAGCAGGTTGTCCAGGTGCAGGTCTTCCTGCCACAACCCTTTGCTGTGCATTTGGGCAATCGCACCCAGCGCCTCGGCCAGCACAGCAGTTTGCTCGTCGGCCAGCGGCGGCAGGGCTTCGACGGCCTGCCAGGCATCGGCCAGGCTCTCGGCACCTTCGATAAACTCGAACAGCAGCCAGCCGCCCTCGCCTTCCTGCAAGCCATCGGCGAGCAACAACGGGGTGGTGAGGCCTTGCTCGGCCAGCAGGCGTACACCGCTGAGTTCACGCTGGAAATGCCGCGCGGCCTTGCCGCCCACTAATAATTTGGCCAGCACCGGACGCCCACGCCATACCGCCGCGCCCACGTAACGCTCGCCCGGCAACACCCGCAACAGGCTCAGCAGTTGCAGTTGGCCAGGGCCGGCGGCATCCGCCAGGTCGATGCTGAGGGGTAGGCTCGGCGTGCGGCCGGCGTTCTTCAACTCGGACAAACGCATCAACGGTTCTCCTTGTGGCTACGCCGCTTCGTCAGGCGTTGCAGCCAGGTGGCGACGAGTGCGCTGTCTTCAGGCTCATCGAGGTAAGCCGCCAGCAGTTGACGCACCTGTGCGTCCGACCACTGCGGCGCACGGCGCAACAACGGCTCCAGGTCCTTGACCCGGTCACGCCAGCCGAACAGCAGCGGGCGGGTTTTCTCCAGGTCGATCAACTGCGCGGCGTAGCCGTCACCGGTGGCCTGCAGGAAAATATGCTTGGGATAAAAACAGCCATGCACCTGGCCGACACTGTGCAACCGGCGCGCCAACAGGCCGCAGGCCAGCAGGATCGCACGGTGCTGGGCATCGCTCAGTTGCGCCCACTGCTCCAGCAGCGAATCCAGGTCATTCCAGCCGTCCAGGGCACGGGTCAGCAGCATCGCGCGGTGTTCACCGGCGACTTTGCGCTCGCCGTAGAACGCCGCCTGCAACGCCGGGATCCCGAGCCTGCGGTAACGGCTGATGTTGCGGAACTCGCGGGAAAAGCTTGGCTCGCCCAACGGCCGGTGCAAGCTGCGCGTGAGGTAGTTGCTCTGGCGCTTGAGGTAATAACCGTGGCCGTCGAGCTCCAGGCGAAACACGCTGCTCCAGCCGCCACGGCTGGTGTTCGGCTCGTCCACCGCGTCCAGTTGCTTGGCCCACAGGGCGTCGAAGGTCGCAAGGCCGTGGCGCTCCAGCAGGGCGCGATCTTCAGCCGCCAGGAAATCACTCATTCACGTCCCTCGAAAAACTTCACTACGTGGCGAATCCGCCGTTTGTCCGATTCACTCAGGTGCCGACACTGACGGTACTGCATGTAGAAGCGCAGGCGCTGGGTGGCCGACAAGTGATACTTGGCCACCTTGTCCAGGCAGGCCAGGTCCTTGGTAATACGGTACTTGAGCCAGAAACCGCGCCAGAAATCGCCGTTGGGGCAATCGATCAGGTACAGGGTGGCCTGGTCGTCGATCAGCAGGTTGCGCCACTTCAAGTCGTTATGGGTAAAGCGATGATCGTGCATGGTGCGCGTGTATTCGGCGAGCTGGCGGCTGACCGCGCTGACCCACTTTGGGTCGCACAGGCGCGCATCTTTACGCTCGGCCAGTACCGAGAGGTCTTCGGTCCTCGGCAACTCGCGGGTGATCATTGCGCCACGATCGTAGGCCAGGCCGCTACGCTCCAGGCCCCAGGCCACCACGTCGGCAGTAGGAATGCCCCACTTGGCGAAGCGCTTGAGGTTCTGCCATTCGGACTTGACCCGCGGCTTGCCCAGATAACGCCGCAGGCCCTTGCCGGCGCCCGTGTAGCGCTTGACGTAATAGTTGACCCCGTCACGCTCTACCCGGATCACTTCCGACAACGGGTCGCGGGTCAGGCGTTCACCTTGCAGGGCAAACACTGCTTCGAGGCTTCCAAAATCATCCGCCAGGGCGGCGTAGGCAGGTTCCAGGTTCCAACCCGCCATCAGATCGCATCCCCGTAACGTTGCTTGCGGGCGTACAGCTTGTCGGCCTTGCGTTGCATCAGGCTCAGGGACGCCGATTGTTCGGCCAGGATCTGACGCAGCGGCTGACGGAAATAGCCCTTGAGGAAGCGCAGTTTATCGCGCCGGGTCAGGCCGATTTCCAGCGCCGAGTAATACAGCGCGGACAGGTCCTTGTCGCGCCAGCGCAGCGGCAGATGGGCACGCATTTGCGCCCGATGCAGGTCGATCACCGAGAGTTTGATGTTGCGTGCGTCAATCGGTTTGGACGTGTCCAGCAGGAAGTGGCACAGGTAGCAGTCGCGGTGATTCACGCCGCCCCGGTGCATGTCGCCGACCATGCGTGCCAGTTCGGCCGTGAGCGCATGGCGCAATGCAGGTGCGGGCGGTTCGGCGACCCAGTTGACGGTGAGGTCTTCAAGGCTGACGGTCGGCGCCAGTTCTTCGGTGATGATGAACGAGTGCTGGTCCGCCGGGTTGCTGCCCTTTTCGCCGAAGGCCACGCCGGTCATGGTCGGTACGCCGATCTCCTGCAAGCGGTGAATGGCATCCCATTCCAGGCCGGCGCCGAGCACCGGCAGCTTGGCGGTGATCAGGTTCTTGAAGATTTCCGCCCAGCCGATGCCGCGGTGGATTTTCACGAAATACGGGCGGCCATCCACCTCGGTGCGCAGCGTGCGACGCGCCGCCAGTTCACGGAATACCTGGCCTTGCAGTTTCTCGACTTCGGCGAAGGCGTCACGCCCGGCCCATAACGTCTTGAACGGTTCGGCAAGAATCAACTTCATCGTTTTGGCTCCGCCAGAATCACATCCGCAGCGTGCTGCGGCATGCTGTAGAGGTCGGCCGTCTCGGCGAAGGCCAACCCATTGCGGCCCCAGGCCGCGCGCTGTGCAGAATCGGTCAACATCTGCGCCAGGTACTGGTTCAACTGAGCCTGTTCAAACGGCTCGTCCAGCACCAGTCCGCTGTCGGCTTCGGCAATGTAGTGGGCATAACCACACACGGCCGAGACCAGCACCGGCAACCCGGCCACCAGGGCTTCGAGCAACACGGTGCCGGTGTTTTCGTTGTACGCCGGGTGGATCAACAGGTCGGCGCCCAGCAGGAAACGCGGAATATCGCTGCGCCCCTTGAGGAATTGCACGTTATCGCCCAGCCCGAGGGTGGCGCTTTGCAGTTGGAATACCTTGGGGTCGTCCTGGCCGATTACAAACAGGCGCGTGCGTTTTTTCAGCTCGGCCGGCAACGCGGCCACCGCTTTCAGGCTGCGGTCGACGCCCTTGGTCTTGAAGCCGGAACCGATTTGCACCAGCAACAGGTCGTCATCGCCCAAGTTGAATTCCTTGCGGAAACCCTCACGAATCTCAGCCGCATTCGACGGTGCGCGGCGGTCCTGGGCAATGCCCGGCGGCAGCAAATGGAAGCGTTCCAGCGGCGTGTCGTAATGCTTGATGAACAGCGGCTGCTGCACTTCGGAAATCATCAAGACTTCGGTCTTGGCGTCCTTGGCAAACACCGCGCGCTCGTACTCGGCAAAGTGGCGATAGCGGCCAAAACTGCGGTACAGCGAATGGCGCAGGTTTTGCGCCTTGTCTTCAAAGCAGCCGTCGGCGGCGTAGTACACGTCCAGGCCGGGCATCTTGTTGAAGCCGATCAGGCGGTCCACCGGGCGCTTGGCCAGGTCGGCCTCCATCCAGGCGCTGAGTTTCTCATTGCGCCGATGGTTGAAGAACGCCTTGACCGGCGCCACCAGCACTTCGAAACCGGGCGGGATGTCACCCTCCCAGATCAGCGTGTAGACACGAATCTGATGGCCGCGCTGCTGACACTCCAGGGCGATGCGCATGAAGTCGCGCTGCAGGCCACCGAAGGGGAAGTATTTGTACAGAACAAAAGCCAGTTGCATCAGTGCAGCTCCTCAGCCAGTAACAACGTGCTCAGCCGGGTTGCCACACGCTCAGGGTTCAGGCGCGTGAAGCACAGGGGCGACTCGCGCTTGATGTCGAACCGACGCAGGTCGTCGGCCGTCGGTTGATAAGTACATTGTTTTTGCAAGCACGGCGCACACGGAAAGTCGCTGGCCAAGTGAATCTGGCCTTTGCCGTAGGCGCCGGTCAGGCCGGGGTTGGTGGGGCCGAACAGGGAAATGGTCGGCACATCCAGCGCCGCCGCCAAATGCCCCAGTCCGGTGTCCACCGCCACACAGGCGCGGGCGCCGGCCAATACACGGGCGACGCCGGCCAGGTTCAGCTTGGGCAGCACTTCGGCGTTGTTCAGGCCTTGGGCCAGGCGCTCCGCCCGAGCCTTTTCGGCGGCGTTGCCCCAGGGCAACTTCACGTCCACGCCCAGGCGGCCCATGCGTTCGGCCAACTCGCGCCAGTAGGCTTCGGGCCAATGCTTGGTGTCCCAGGTGGTGCCGTGCAGCAGCAATACAAAAGGTTTCTTCGGCGGCAGGCCGAGCAGCTTTTCGGTGCTGAGGCCGTAGTCGCCCAAGCCTTTGGGCAAGTCATAGCCGAGGGCCACGGCGAACAGTTGGCGCAAACGCTCCACCGCATGTTGCCCACGGGCCACGGCCAGGCGCCGCGAGTAAAAGCGCGCCGCAATCGGCTCACGGGCCGAGTGTTTGTCGAAACCGGCCACCGGAGCACGCACGTAGCGGGTCAGCCAGGCGCTTTTGAACAGGCCCTGGGCATCGATCACCAGGTCGTATTTGGTCGACTGGACTTGCTGCTTGAAACGCCGCCACTCGCCGCTCTTGACGGTTTGCCAGAGGTTCTTGCGCCAGCGGCGGATCGCCACCGGGATCACCTTGTCGACGGCCGGGTGCCAGGTGGGGATTTCGGCGAAGCCTTCTTCCACCACCCAGTCGAAACGAATGCAGGGGATCGCGCGCGCTGCGTCGGTCAGCGCCGGCAAGGCGTGGATCACGTCGCCCAGGGATGAGGTCTTGATTACCAGTACCCGCAACTCAGTGAACCTCGACCACGTCGCCCTGCAACCGCTGCAAGGCATCGGTTACCGGCTGCGGCAGCAATTGGCGCAGGCAGTTGTAATGGCCGAAACGGCAGGTGCGATCAAAACACGGGCTGCAATCCAGCCCCAGGCGCACCACTTCGACCTGATCGGCCAACGGCGGGGTGAAGCCCGGCGAGGTGGAACCGTACACCGCCACTAACGGGCGGTTCAGCGCAGCGGCCACATGCATCAGGCCTGAGTCGTTGGACACCACGGCGTCAGCACAGGACAGCAAGTCGATGGCCTCGGCCAGGGACGTGTCGCCACTGAGGTTCACCGCCTCTTCGCGCAGGCCCGGGATCAGGCGTTGGCGAATGTCCTCGCCCACCGAGTGATCGTTTTTCGAGCCGAACAACCACACCTGCCAGCCTTCACGAATCTTCATCTCGGCGACTTTGGCGTAGTGGTCCGACGGCCAGCGCTTGGACTCGCCAAACTCCGCACCGGGGCACAGGGCCAACACCGGGCGATCAAGGGCCAGGCCGAACTTGGCCAGTGCCGCATCGCGGGTCACCGGGTCGATCTGCAGGCTGGGGCGCGGGTACGGCTTGGGCAACTCGGCGCCCGGCGCATAGGCCAGGGCCATGAAGCGTTCGATCATCAGCGGGTAGCGCGCCTTGTCCAGCGTGCGCACGTCGTTGAGCAAGACGTAGCGAAATTCGCCGCGCCAGCCAGTACGCTTGGGGATCCCGGCAAAATACGGCACCAGCGCCGACTTCAGCGAGTTGGGCAGCAGGATCGCCTGGTCGTACTGGCCCGCCAGGGATTTGCCGATGCGACGGCGGGTCGCAAGCTCCAGGGCGCCATGGCCGAGCGGAAAGCTCAAGGCCTTGCGCACTTCGGGCATGCGCTCGAGGATCGGCCGGCTCCACTCGGGGGCGAGCACGTCGATCTGGCAGTCTGGATAGCGCACGCGCAGGCTCTGGAACAGTGTCTGCGCCATCACCATGTCACCGACCCAACTGGGCCCAACGATCAGAATATTCATGTAGTTTCCACAAACGATGCGGGGAGGCTTATGCCTCCCCGCCCTAATAGTGTTTCAACTCAACCCCAGCGCCTGCCAGATTCGCATCACCTGGCGCCGTTCGTCAGCGAACTGATCACCGGGCACCGTACCGGCCTCGTTTTGCAAGGCCTGGCGATGCGCGGCGGAACGGTAGGCCTTATACACCTCACGCAGCAGATGGGCATCGGCAGCGGGCATCAACCCCACCTGCTCGAGGCCTTCCAGAATGCGGATATTGTCGGTATAGCGCAGCAACGATGGATGTTGCGCAGACCACGCCAAAGCCGCGTATTGCACCATAAATTCAATATCGACGATACCTCCGGCGTCCTGCTTGAGGTCGAACAGCGCCGTGGCGTCGAAGGCATTGGCGCCGGTGCCGGCCGCCGTGGCCTTGGTACCCAGGTTGTCACGCATCTTGGCGCGCATCTCGCTGACCTCCTGGCGCAACTTCGCCAAGTCGCGCTCACGCCCTAGCACTTTAGCCCGTACCTGCTCGAATGCCTGGCCCACATCCTGGCTGCCCACCAGCACCCGCGCGCGGATCAGGGCCTGATGCTCCCAGGTCCATGCTTCATTTTGTTGATAGCGGTCAAACGCCCCGAGGGAACTGACCAACAACCCGGATGCGCCGGAAGGTCGCAGGCGCATATCCACTTCATAAAGCTGGCCGGAGTTGGTCTGGGTGGTCAGCAGGTGAATGATCCGCTGGCCCAGGCGCGTGAAGAACTGCGCGCCGTCGATCGGCTTGGCACCGTCGGTCTCGGCCTGCGGGTCGCCATCGTGGATAAACACCAGGTCCAGGTCCGAACCATGCCCCAGTTCGATGCCGCCGACTTTCCCATAACCGACAATGATGAACCCAGGATCGCACAACGTGCCGTCCAGCCGCTGCGGCGAGCCGTGCCGTGCGACCGTTTGGCGCCAGGCCAGGGCCAGCACTTGTTCGAGGATGGCTTCGGCGAGCCAGGTCAGGTAGTCGCTGACTTTCATCAACGGCAGGCTGCCGGCGATTTCCGAAGCGGCCACGCGCAGGCGGTGGGCCAGCTTGAAGTGCCGCAGGGCTTCCATCTGCTGCTCCAGGTCATCCTCGGGGATGCGTGTGAGGCGCTCGCGCAACTCGGCGGCGAGTTCCGGCGCCAGCGGTGGCTTGAACAGGCGACCTTCGTTGAGCAGTTCATCCAGCAGCAGCGGGAAGCGCGTGATCTGTTCGGCGATCCATGGACTGGCGGCGCACAAGGTCAGCAGGCGGCGCAGGGCGTCGGGGTTTTCCGTCAGCAGCACCAGATAAGCCGAACGCCGCGCGACGGCCTCCACCAATGGCAGTACGCGTTCCAGCACCAGGTCCGGGTTGGCGTGCTCGACGGCCTGGGCCAGCAGGCGCGGAATAAATGCATCCAAGCGTTCGCGCCCCAGGCGCTGCATGGCGCGCAATTGCGGGCTGTTGCGCAGACCGGCCAAGGCTTTGAGGGCCTTGGTTGCATCAGTAAAGCCGCCTTCGGCCAATTGACGGCAGGCGGCCTCTTCGTCCTGGGACTCTTCCCACAACGGCAACCATTCCCCGCCTACGACCAACTCGCTTTCCGCACCTTCTTCTTCATCAGGATCCGCAATCACCTGGCGGAAGTGCCAGTCCACGCGACCACGCCAGTACATCAGGCGCTCATGGAACGCCGCCCAGTCGACAAAACCGAGCATAAAGGCAATGCGCGCCTGGTCTTCAGGGCTGTCCGGAAGCATTTGGGTCTGGCGATCGGCAATCGCCTGGATCGCATGTTCGGTGTAACGCAGGAACTCATAGCCATTGCGCAATTCGGCGATCACCGCCGGCGGCAGGTAGCCCTGGCCTTCCAGGGTGCCGAGCACGTTGAGCAGCGGCCGTTGTTGCAGGCTGAGGTCGCGGCCGCCATGGATCAGCTGGAACGCCTGGGCGATAAATTCCACTTCGCGGATGCCGCCCGAGCCCAGCTTGATATTGTCGGCCATGCCTTTACGCCGCACTTCCTGCTGGATCAGCTGCTTCATGGTGCGCAGCGCTTCGATGGCGGAAAAGTCCAGGTAGCGGCGGTACACGAACGGTCGCAGCATATCGAGTAACTGCGCACCGGCCACCTGGTCACCGGCGACCACGCGCGCCTTGATCATGGCGTAGCGCTCCCAGTCGCGACCCTGGTCTTGGTAGTACTGCTCCAGCGCGTTGAAGCTGAGCACCAGCGCACCCGCCGAACCGTAAGGGCGCAGGCGCATGTCTACCCGAAACACAAAGCCGTCGACGGTCATCGGATCAAGGGCCTTGATCAATTTTTGACCAAGACGAATAAAGAATTCCTGGTTATCCAGGGAGCGCTTCACGCCCAGGGTTTCGCCGCCCTCGGGGTAGGCGAAGATCAGGTCGATATCCGACGACAGGTTCAGCTCCACCGCACCGAGCTTGCCCATGCCGAGGATGACCATGTGCTGCGGCTCACCGCTGCGCCGCCCGGTCGGCGTGCCGAACTGCACGCAGTGGCGCTGGTACAGCCATTGGTAGGCCTGGTCGATGCTGGCGTCAGCCATGTCGGAGAGGTCGCGACAGGTGTGCACCAGATCGGCCTGACGGGTCAGGTCGCGCCAGATGATGCGCACTTGCTGGCGCGTACGCTGGCGACGCAGCACACGGCCCAGCTCATCTTCTGTTTCGGCCTGTTGCACGGCGCCGGCAATCTGCCCGCACAGCTCGCCCGGCGCAAAGCCGCGGTCCAGCTCGCCCCAGGCGGCCAACTCGAGCAACATCAAAGGGTCACGAACACTCTGTTCAATGACGAAATCACTGGCGGCGCACACACGGGCGAAGTCGGCCCACCGTTGCGGCGTCCACGCAGAAAGGCCATGATCGTCGTCCAGCGCGGCCACCGCGTCACGAAATGACTGCTCGGCCCGCTGGGCTTTTGGCAACAGAATGGCCGGCAGTTCGGCCAGCGTTGGAAGGCTCATGGTCTATCCTTGGTCGGCGTGTAAATGGCTTGCTGCTGTGAGCGCAGGCACCACACTCGATGAAGGACTGTCGAACAAAGGTTATAAATAGCTGAAAATATATAATTTTTGGCAGGCAACATTAAACTTCTACCTTTTCTTGTTCGCAAAAGATCAACAATAACGATTATGCTCACCAGCCAGACCGAGCAATCCGCTCAGTCTTGTGTAGTTTTACTACTCGTATATACATTCGAAAGGCTGAAATGGCCGACGATTTGTAGTAAAACTACAGGACGCCGAAGCAAACTTCGGCCATCCAAGAATTTATGTCGTCTGCCCACAAGGCCAGTCGCAAACTTCAGGCAACCGATTCTGGTAGCCTTTCCGCCCTGGAGCAAGCCATGCAAGACCTCGATCCCGTCGAAACCCAGGAATGGCTGGACGCCCTGGAATCGGTTCTCGACAAAGAAGGCGAAGACCGTGCTCACTACCTGATGACCCGTATGGGCGAACTCGCGACCCGCAGCGGCTCGCAACTGCCCTACGCCATCACCACGCCATACCGCAACACCATCCCCGTTACCCACGAAGCACGCATGCCTGGCGACCTGTTCATGGAACGCCGCATTCGCTCGCTGGTACGTTGGAACGCCATGGCGATGGTAATGCGCACGAACTTGAAAGATTCTGACCTGGGCGGTCACATCTCCAGCTTCGCTTCCAGCGCAACCCTGTATGACATCGGCTTCAACTACTTCTTCCAGGCCCCGACCGAAGAACACGGCGGCGACCTGATCTACTTCCAGGGCCACACCTCGCCAGGTGTCTACGCCCGTGCGTTCATGGAAGGCCGCATCAGCGAAGAACACATGAACAACTTCCGCCAGGAAGTGGACGGTAACGGCCTGTCGTCGTACCCGCACCCTTGGCTGATGCCTGATTTCTGGCAGTTCCCGACTGTATCCATGGGCCTTGGCCCGATCCAGGCGATCTACCAGGCACGCTTCATGAAGTACCTGGAAGCCCGTGGCTTCATCCCGGAAGGCAAGCAGAAAGTCTGGTGCTTCCTGGGCGACGGCGAGTGCGACGAGCCTGAATCCCTGGGCGCCATCTCCCTGGCCGGCCGCGAGAAGCTGGACAACCTGATCTTCGTCATCAACTGCAACCTGCAGCGCCTCGACGGCCCGGTTCGCGGCAACGGCAAGATCATCCAGGAACTCGAAGGCGTGTTCCGTGGTGCCCAATGGAACGTGACCAAAGTCATCTGGGGCCGTTTCTGGGACCCACTGCTGGCCAAGGACGTCGACGGTATCCTGCAACGTCGCATGGACGCAGTCATCGACGGCGAGTACCAGAACTACAAGGCCAAAGACGGCGCGTTCGTGCGTGAACACTTCTTCAACACGCCTGAACTCAAGGCGATGGTTGCCGACCTGTCCGACGACGAGATCTGGAAACTCAACCGTGGCGGCCACGACCCGTACAAGGTCTATGCGGCGTACCACGAAGCGGTCAACCACAAAGAACAACCCACCGTCATCCTGGCCAAGACCATCAAGGGTTATGGCACCGGTGCCGGCGAAGCGAAAAACACTGCGCACAACACCAAGAAGGTTGATGTTGAAAGCCTGAAGCTGTTCCGCGACCGCTTCGACATCCCGGTCAAGGACGAAGAGCTGGAGAACCTGCCGTTCTTCAAGCCTGAGCCGAACAGCGCCGAAGCCCGCTACCTGAGCGAGCGTCGTAGCGCACTCGGCGGTTTCGTGCCACAGCGCCGCGCCAAGAGCTTCAACATCCCGACACCACCGCTGGATACCCTCAAGGCGATCCTGGACGGCTCGGGCGACCGTGAAATCTCCACCACCATGGCCTTCGTGCGGATCCTCGCGCAGCTGGTCAAGGACAAGGAAATCGGTTCGCGCATCGTCCCGATCATCCCGGACGAAGCCCGTACCTTCGGTATGGAAGGCATGTTCCGTCAGTTGGGCATCTACTCCTCCGTCGGCCAGCTCTACGAGCCAGTCGATAAAGACCAGGTGATGTTCTACAAGGAAGACAAGAAGGGCCAGATCCTCGAAGAAGGCATCAACGAAGCGGGCGCCATGAGCTCCTTCATCGCTGCCGGTACTTCGTACTCCAGCCACAACCAGCCGATGCTGCCGTTCTACATCTTCTACTCGATGTTCGGTTTCCAGCGTATCGGCGACCTGGCGTGGGCAGCAGGCGACAGCCGTACCCGTGGTTTCCTGATCGGCGGTACCGCCGGCCGTACCACACTGAACGGCGAAGGCCTGCAACACGAAGACGGTCACAGCCACATCCTGGCTGCCACCATCCCGAACTGCCGCACCTTTGATCCAACCTACGGCTATGAGCTGGCGGTGATCATCCAGGACGGCATGCGGAAGATGACCGAAGAGCAGCAGGACGTTTTCTACTACATCACCGTGATGAACGAGTCCTACCAGCAGCCAGCCATGCCGGCCGGCGTGGAAGAAGGCATCATCAAGGGCATGTACCTGCTCGAAGAAGACACCAAGGAAGCGGCGCACCACGTGCAGCTGATGGGCTCCGGCACCATCCTGCGTGAAGTCCGTGAAGCGGCGAAGATCCTGCGTGAAGAGTTCAACGTCGGCGCCGACGTGTGGAGCGTTACCAGCTTCAACGAGCTGCGTCGTGACGGCCTGGCCGTTGAGCGCAACAACCGCCTGCACCCGGGTCAGAAGCCTGCGCAGAGCTATGTCGAAGAGTGCCTGGCCGGCCGTAAAGGTCCAGTCATTGCCTCTACCGACTACATGAAACTGTTTGCTGAACAAATTCGCCAGTGGGTCCCGTCCAAGGAATTCAAAGTCCTGGGCACCGACGGTTTCGGCCGCAGTGACAGCCGCAAGAAGCTGCGTCACTTCTTCGAAGTCGACCGTCACTTCGTGGTGTTGGCAGCCCTGGAAGCCTTGGCTGACCGTGGTGAGATCGAACCTAAGGTGGTAGCTGACGCTATCGTCAAGTTCGGGATCAACCCGGAAAAACGCAACCCACTGGACTGCTGAGGAGACTTTTTGTGAGCGAACTCATTCGCGTACCTGACATCGGCAGCGGTGAAGGTGAAGTAATCGAGCTGTTTGTGAAGGTCGGCGACACCGTCGAAGCCGACCAGAGCATCCTGACCCTGGAATCGGACAAGGCGAGCATGGAAATCCCTGCTCCCAAGGCCGGCGTGGTCAAGAGCCTGAAAGTGAAGCTGGGCGACCGCCTGAAAGAAGGCGACGAACTGCTGGAACTGGAAATCGAAGGTGCCGCTGATGCGGCTCCTGCTGCCGCTGCTGCACCGGCGCCTGCTGCTGAAAAACCTGCCGCAGCTGCCGAGGCTCCTGCAGCCCCGGCTGCTGCTCCGGCCGCAGCGACCGTCCAGGACATTCATGTTCCGGACATCGGTTCGTCGGGCAAGGCCAAGATCATCGAGCTGCTGGTCAAGGTCGGCGACACCGTCGAAGCCGACCAGTCGCTGATCACCCTGGAGTCCGACAAGGCCTCCATGGAAATCCCATCGCCGGCTGCCGGCGTAGTGGAAAGCATCGCGGTCAAGCTGGAAGACGAAGTCGGCACTGGCGACTTCATCCTCAAGCTGAAAGTACAAGGCGCTGCGCCTGCTGCTGCTCCTGCACCGGCTGCTGCTCCGGCGGCCAAGGCTGAAGCGGCTCCGGCCGCTGCCGCCCCTGCACCCGCCGCAAAAGCCGAGGCCACTCCAGCCCCTGTTGCTGCCGCACCTGCGCCAAGCGGTGCCAAGGTTCACGCAGGCCCGGCGGTTCGCCAACTGGCGCGTGAATTCGGCGTCGAGCTGAACGCTGTGTCGGCCACCGGCCCGCACGGTCGCGTGCTGAAGGAAGACGTGCAGGTCTACGTCAAGGCCATGATGCAGAAAGCCAAGGAAGCTCCGGCTGCTGGCACTGCCACTGGCGGCGCGGGCATTCCACCGATCCCGGTCGTGGACTTCAGCCGCTTCGGCGAGACCGAAGAAGTGCCGATGACCCGCCTGATGCAAATCGGTGCGTCGAGCCTGCATCGCAGCTGGCTGAACATTCCGCACGTGACCCAGTTCGACCAGGCCGACATTACCGACCTCGAAGCTTTCCGCGTTGCGCAGAAAGCCGTGGCCGAGAAAGCCGGCGTGAAACTGACCGTGCTGCCACTGCTGCTCAAGGCCTGTGCGCACCTGCTCAAGGAGCTGCCGGACTTCAACAGTTCGCTGGCGCCAAGCGGCAAGGCGATCATTCGCAAGAAGTACGTGCACGTTGGCTTTGCCGTCGACACTCCAGATGGCCTGCTGGTACCGGTCATCAAGAACGTCGACCAGAAGAGCCTGCTGCAACTCGCTGCCGAAGCGGCTGCGCTGGCTGCCAAGGCCCGCGACAAGAAGCTCACCGCAGACGACATGCAAGGCGCCTGCTTCACCATCTCCAGCCTCGGTCACATTGGCGGTACGGGCTTCACGCCAATCGTCAACGCGCCGGAAGTGGCGATCCTGGGTGTTTCCAAGGCCACCATCCAGCCAGTCTGGGACGGTAAAGCGTTCCAGCCGAAGCTGATGCTGCCACTGTCGTTGTCCTACGATCACCGTGTGATCAATGGCGCGGCCGCTGCACGCTTCACCCAGCGTTTGAGCCAGCTGCTGAACGACATCCGCACTATCTTGCTGTAAACCTGAACAGGCCTCCCCAGCACCGGGGAGGCTTGGTTACACCGATTTCCGAGCGCCACGCTCGTACCTCAACCCCGTCAATTTGGCGGGGCTTTTTTTTGCTTTTCTCTACAGACAGAACAGGGTTGTACACCTTCTGTCATCCTGACTGAAGAATTCCCCCACCCGGCCGATAACCCCCTTATAGCACTTAGCCTTCATCCTCTCTTGTCAGCCCGCGCCGCATGATGCAACCTTGCCGCAGGCAACAGTAAAGAGGGCGTGAGCCCGGCGCCGTGCGCGTTATTTGAAGTGAGTTCCCCCCCATGAAAAGCCAACCCGATGTCGCCCGTATGGCGGCCGAGGTAGTGACGCAATTACCGGTGCCTTCGCGCCTCGGTATGCTGCGTTTCGAGCGGCTTAATGAGGCAAGCTGGACCCTTCTGTACCTCGACCCTAACTGCGAGCGCCAATTCGGCCTGTCTGCGGTCGAGCTGTGTGCGCTGCTCGGCACCCCCTTCGCCAGCCTGATGGAGCCTCAGGCGCGCTATCAGCTGCACGACACCATCCAACAGCAACTCAGCGAGAGTCCTCACTACCTGGTGCGCTACACCCTGCACACCAACGATGGGCCCCTGAGCCTGCTGGAAATGGGCGAAGCCTACAAACAACACAACCGCCATCTGCTGCGCGGCTACCTGATGGTGGTCGACGGCCTGTTCAGCGAAATCGCCTTGCCCGCCCCGACGGAGGACCTGGAAAGCCAGAACAGCCGCCTGCAGATCGCCCTGGAACTCAACCAGCGCGCCCAGCAGGAACAACTGCAGCACCTGGAGCGGGTGCGTGCCCAGCAGGAGCTGATCCTGTTATTGGCCCGCCAGCGCTACACCGTCAACAATTCGCTGCAGGAAGCGGCAGAGCTGATCACCCGCAGCGCCTGTGACATCTACCAGATCGACTGCGCCAGCATCTGGAACCTCGAAGGCCAGCGCCTGGTGCCGATCTCGGCCTACCACCGCGACGACCAACGACACCACCTGCCTGAGCCCATCGATGCCAGTTGCTTCCCGGACTACCTGGAAGCCCTGCACACCAGCCGGGCAATCGACGCGACCAACGCGATGCGCGACCCGCGCACCCGGGAAATGGCCGAAAACCTGCGCGCCAAGGACGTCCACGCCATGCTCGACGCGAGTATCCGTGTCGACGGCCAGGTGGTGGGCGTGCTGTGCCTGGAACAAGGAGGCAGCGCCCGCGCCTGGCAGGCCGATGAGATTGCCTTTGCCGGTGAACTGGCCGACCAATTCGCGCAAGTGATCAACAACCACAACCGCCGTACCGCTACCAGCGCCCTGCACCTGTTCCAGCGTGCCGTGGAGCAAAGCGCCAATGCCTTTCTGCTGGTCAACTGCGACGGCGTGGTGGAGTACGTCAACCCAAGCTTTACCGCGATCACCCAATACAGCGCCGAAGAAGTCCACGGCCACCGCCTGGCTCAACTGCCGGCCCTGGAAAACCTCAGCGAACTGCTGTTCGACGCACCGTCGAGCCTGGCCAAAAGCAACAGCTGGCAGGGCGAGTTCAAGAGCCGACGCAAAAACCTCGAGCCCTACTGGGGCCAGCTGTCGATTTCCAAGGTGTATGGCGACAACCGTGAGCTGACCCACTACATCGGCATCTACGAAGACATCACCCAGAATAAGCTGGCCCAGCAGCGTATCGAGCGCCTGGCCTACACCGATAACCTGACCAACCTGGGCAACCGTCCGGCATTTATCCGCAACCTGGATGAACGCTTTGCGCGCGACAGCGACAGCCCGATCAGCCTGTTGCTGGTGGACATCGACAACTTCAAGCGCATCAACGACAGCCTCGGCCACCAGACCGGCGACAAGCTGCTGATCAGCCTGGCCCGCCGCCTGCGCAACAGCCTGAGTACCAGCGGCAGCCTGGCGCGCTTTGCCAGTAACGAGTTTGCAGTGTTGCTGGACGACACCGACCTCGAAAGCGGCCAGCAGGTTGCCAGCCAGCTGCTGACGACCCTCGACAAACCGATGTTCGTCGACAACCAATTGATCAGCGTCACCGGCTCCGTAGGCCTGGCCTGCGCGCCGTTGCACGGGCGTGATCCCCAGACCCTGATGCGCAACGCCGGCCTGGCGCTGCACAAGGCCAAGGCCAACGGCAAACACCAGGTACAGGTGTTCACCGAAGCCTTGAACGCCGAGGCCAGCTACAAACTGTTCGTGGAGAACAACCTGCGTCGTGCCCTGACCCAGAACGAACTGGATGTGTTCTATCAGCCCAAGCTATGCCTGCGCAGCGGCCGCTTGCTGGGCATGGAAGCGCTGCTGCGCTGGAACCATCCGGAGAAGGGCATGATCCGCCCCGATCAGTTCATCAGCGTGGCCGAAGAAACCGGGCTGATCATCCCAATCGGCAAATGGATCGCGCGCCAGGCCTGCCGCATGAGCAAGCAACTGAGCGCCAACGGCATGGGTAACCTGCAAGTGGCAATCAACCTGTCACCCAAACAGTTCTCCGACCCGGACCTGGTAGCCTCGATCGCCACGATCCTCAAGGAAGAACAGCTGCCGGCCAACCTGCTGGAGCTTGAGTTAACGGAAGGCCTGCTGCTGGAGGCCACGGAAGACACACGCCTGCAACTGGACCAATTGAAGAGCTTTGGCCTGACCCTGGCCATGGACGACTTCGGCACCGGTTACTCGTCGCTGAGCTACCTGAAAAAATTCCCCATCGACATCATCAAGATCGATCGCAGCTTTATCCACGAAATCCCGGACAACCAGGACGACATGGAAATCACCTCGGCCGTGATCGCCATGGCCCACAACCTCAAGCTCAAGGTGGTTGCCGAAGGCATCGAGACCGCCGAGCAACTGGCGTTCCTGCGTCGACACCGCTGCGACGTTGGCCAGGGCTACCTGTTCGACAGGCCGATCCCCGGTGCAGAGCTGCTCGAGAAGCTTAAACGCTACCCGCGCGGGCCAATCGCCTGACAGCGCTGTAACACTCGGGCACACTGGCTGTCTGAAATTTACCGCTAACTCAACCTGACGAGAGGACTGCTCATGGTCTTGCGCTCGGAAATTCTGGTGAACAAAAACGTGCTTCCTACTGCAGAACAAGCTTTGCCTGGCCGTGAAACCCCGATGAACCTGCCGCAGACGCACTTCGTCAACGGCAACCCGCTGCTGGGCCCGTTCGTCGACGACGTCGGCTTCGCGATCTTCGGCCTGGGTTGTTTCTGGGGCGCCGAGCGCAAGTTCTGGCAGCGCGATGGCGTGGTCAGCACCGTGGTCGGCTACGCCGGCGGTTTCACGCCGAACCCGACTTATGAAGAAGTCTGCTCGGGCCTGACCGGCCACAGCGAAGTGGTGCTGGTGGTGTATGACCAGGCCAAGGTGAAATACGAAGACCTGCTGAAGATGTTCTGGGAACTGCACAACCCGACCCAAGGCATGCGCCAGGGCAACGACATCGGCACCCAGTACCGCTCGGTGATCTATGCGACCACGCCTGAGCAATTGGCGGCGGCGCAGGCCAGTGCCGAGGCCTATCAAGCCGAACTGTCCAAAGCCAGCCTGGGCACCATCACCACGGAAATCGAAGAAGCGCCGACGGTGTACTTCGCCGAGGCGTATCACCAGCAGTACCTGGCGAAGAACCCGCAGGGCTACTGCGGGATCGGCGGCACCGGGGTGACTTGCCCGATCTGAAGATCGGAGCTGCAAGCTGCAAGCTGCAAGTGGTGTTTTCTGCTCTCACTTGCAGCTTGAAGCTTGCAACTTACAACTACTCAGCTATGAGCCAATCCATCTGCCACCCACCCTGGGTCTGGCCAAGTTTCCTGGACAGCCACGGCAGCAGCTCACGCAATTCCTCTTCCAGGCCCCACGGCGGGTTGGCAATCGCCAGGCCCGAGCCGGTCAGGGTGTTGGGCGTGTCCAGCGGATGCACCAGCAATTCCACCCGCAGCAACTTCGGCGCACCGGTGCCGGCCAGGTCCTGGTAGAAGCGGCGCAGCATGCGTTGGTCCTTCACCGGGTACCAGATCGCCGCGACAGTCTGGCGCATACGGCTGACGGCTTCCTTGAGGGAGGCGGCGCAGCGCTGCATTTCGTCGAGCTTTTCAAACGGCGGATCAATCAGCATCAGCGCACGTTTTTCCGGCACCGGTAACAGCGCGCGCGGCACATGCCAGCCTTCACCCAAATGAACCTTGACCCGACGATCGCCCTTCATGTTGTCCTTGAGCAGTACGCCGTCTTCCGGATGCTTTTCATTGAGCAACACGCGGTCCTGGGGGCGCGTCAGGCGGCGCGCAAGCTCCGGCGAGCCTGGGTAGTAGCGCAACTGGCCATCCGGGTTCATCTCATGCAGCACACGCATGTAATCGGCGCTCAGCGGCGGTAGATCGTCGGCGCCCCACAAGCGCGCGATACCTTCCAGGTACTCACCCGTGCGATTGGCCTGATCACCTTGCAGGTCGTACAGACCAATCCCGGCGTGAGTGTCGAGGTAGGCGAACGGCTGCTCCTTGCGCGACATCAGGGCGATGAGGCGAGTCAAGGTCAGGTGTTTGAAGACATCGGCGTGGTTGCCGGCGTGAAAGGCGTGACGATAATTCATGGTTGCTCCTGCGCAGGGGGCGAAGTTTACCTTCTACGGGCGCAAAGGTGCAGGGCCGCATGCCGGGCGGTGCTTATGTCGCAAAGGCAGGCAGCCGGTTGAAAAAAATCTAAATGCCGACGGCGAGGCGGATTTATTGTGGCGATCCACTACTCCATGGAGGTCAATAACAATCATGAAAGACGCCACCATCGCGCTGCACCACGGTTTCAAGTCGGACCCCACCACCAAGGCCGTAGCGGTGCCGATCTACCAGAACGTCGCCTTCGAATTCGATAACGCCCAGCACGGCGCCGACCTGTTCAACCTGGACGTGCCCGGCAATATCTACACGCGCATCATGAACCCCACCAACGATGTGCTGGAGCAGCGTATCGCTGCCCTTGAAGGCGGTATTGCGGCGCTGGCCGTCTCGGCCGGCAGCGCGGCGATCCACTATGCAATCCAGACGCTGACCCGTGCGGGCGACAATATCGTCACCACCCCGCAGCTCTACGGCGGCACCTACACGCTGTTCGCCCACCTGCTGCCGAGCTTTGGCGTGGACGTGCGTTTCGCCCGGGACGACTCCGCCGCAGCCATCGCCGAACTGATCGACGACAACACCAAGCTGGTGTACTGCGAAAGCATCGGCAACCCGGCGGGCAATATCATCGACATCGAAGCCCTGGCTAACGTCGCCCATGCCCGTGGCGTGCCGCTGATGGTGGACAACACCGTGGCCACGCCGATCCTGTGCAAGCCGATCCAGTTCGGCGCCGACATCGTGGTGCACTCGGTGACCAAATACGTCGGCGGCCATGGCAACTCCCTGGGCGGTGTAATTGTCGACAGCGGCACGTTCCCGTGGACGAAATACGCAGATAAATTCCCCGGTCTCAACCAGCCCGAGCCGGCCTATCACGGCGTGATCTATACCGAAAAATTCGGCCCCGCCGCCTTCATCGCTCGTGCCCGTACCGTGCCGCTGCGCAACACTGGCGCAGCATTGGCACCGATGAATGCCTTCTTGCTGCTGCAAGGCCTGGAGACGCTGGCCTTGCGCATGGAGCGTCACACCGAAAACGCCCTGAAAATCGCGCAATTCCTGCAAGGCCATGCCGAGGTTGAATGGGTGAGCTACGCCGGCCTGCCGGACCACCCGCACCACGCATTGGCGCAGAAATACATGCAGGGCAAACCGTCGGCGATCCTGTCCTTCGGTTTGAAGGGCGGTTATGAAGCCGGTGTACGCTTCTACGACGCGCTGCAAATCTTCAAGCGCCTGGTCAACATCGGCGACGCCAAGTCCCTGGCCTGCCACCCGGCCTCCACCACTCACCGACAAATGAACGAGCAGGAACAGGCCAAGGCCGGCGTGAAGCCGGAGATGATTCGCCTGTCGGTGGGCATCGAAGCAATTGAAGACCTGGTCGACGACCTGCAACAGGCACTGGCCTCAACTCAACTCTGAGCCCAGGTAATCAGCCAGCGCTTCAGCGCTGATGTCCGCACTGCGCACGAAGTAGGCGACCTTGTGCTGCAAGGTCGCTGGCGTGAAAGCGGCATACAGGTCGGGGCGCTGCTCTTCAAGCCACTGCAGCAGGTTGTCGATCAGGGTCTGTGGCGACTGCGCGGCCAGGTGTTCCAATAACGATTCAGGCACTCGCCACCAGGGACTGGCTTTGGCCGCCGTTACCGACGCCGTCGCAACGCCCAGCGACTGGCCATTGATCAGATACCGCTGGAACACCGGCAACACCGCGCCGATTTCATCGCCCAGTTTCTGCACAATCGGCAGGAATTGAGCGCCGTCCCAGAAGCGCAGGAATACGCTCCGCTCATCCGGAAGCAGTATCTTGGTCAGGCTTTGCAGATGAGCCACTACCACTTCCAACGGACTGGACGAAACCGCCAGCCAACCCCAATCCGTCGCTTCAGTGGTTGCAATCCAATCGAGGAAGGCACTGTCGGGTTCGACGATGCCTGCGTGGGGCATCACCTCACCCCACTCGGCATAGGCCGTGCCTGCCCAGATTGCTTGAGGCAGCATGCCGGTTGCCGAGGCTTGCCAGGCAGCCAGCGGTTTCGCGTCACTGGCGCTGCTCAGCACCACGTAGAGCCGCTCGTTGGGGAGTAGAGGGCATTGTGCAAGCCAGTCATCGGGGGTCAAGGGTTGAGACATCAGGATAAATTCCTTTTAAGGTTGAATGGGCTGGGAGACACCGCACTGCCCGGCACTGCAGCGTTGGCACTCTTCGCAAAACGGCGCGTTTCGTTTCAGGCTGGCGACCTGTATCCGGCTTAGGGGTGCGGGAATAACCGCCAGCAATGCCGCCTTCACCCCAGGCATCAATGGCGAAGCCGCCGGAGCAGAGGCGCCTCCCAGCTGAATCGGCGCGCTGCTGAAAATCCCGCCTGCCGACAGCGTAATCGACTGCCCACCGGCCTGAATTGTCACGCTCGCGCCCGCCTCTATGACGACCTTCTGCCCGGCGCCAATCTGGATGGTCCGCCCGGCCCGCATCTGCTGCGAACCACCGACCACCAGATGATCGTCCTGCTTGAGTTCCGTCAAACGATTGCCATGGGTGATGCGCTGCTCTTCGCCGTGCAGTTCATGGTGCGATTCACCGCCCACCCGGATGCGGCGTTGATTGTCGATCTGCACCTGCTGGTCATGCAGCACATGTTGGGTCCAATCCCGCTGGGCGCGCAGGTAGATTTCCTCGGCGCCCTTGCGGTCTTCGATGCGCAGTTCGTTGTAGCCACCCCCACCGGGGCTGCTTTGGCTACGGAAGATGCTGCGGGTCTTGTCTGCCGGCAGGTCGAGGGGAACCGGCGTCGCCGCGTTGGGCAGGCAGCCCATCACCAGCGGCATGTCCATATCCCCATTGACGAACCCCACCAGCACCTCCATGCCCACTCGCGGGATAAGTACCGAACCATAACGGTCATGGGCCCAGCCGCTGGCCACCCGCAGCCAGCAACTGGAATGATCGTTATGCTCGCCAACGCGATCCCAGGCCAGTTGCACCTTGACCCGGCCGTATTCGTCGCAATGGATTTCACTGTCGACGGGGCCGGTGACCACGGCGTTTTGATAACCCGACAAGGTCGGCCGCGACTGCTCAGGCGAGGGTGGGCGGAAGATCACATCCCACGGAGCCGCCACAAATTCATTGCGATAACCCTGAAGAAAATCTCCACCGGCAACCTCGGTTACGGCCTCCTCCAAAACCTGGGGTTGCCTGCCTTCGTGGGTGACTTGCGTCACCAGCCACAAGTCATTCCATTCGTCCCGCGGGTGCCCGGTCAATGTGAGGAACCGGCCGCTGGTCAATGCGAGGTCATCGCCGTTACCGCTGGCTATTCGATAGTCGCTACGGTGCCGTTCCAAGCCACGTTGCGCGAGGTACTTGCCGTAGGGGCGATCGGAAAAATAACCGGGGTAGGCCTGCTCTTCAAACCGTGGAAGCTGTTCGCCGACTGCGCCACTCTCCAGCACCAGGCTCGGCTTAAGAAAGTCGTAGTCACGCAGGCTGACTGCTGTGGTGCGGGTTTCCAACCGCACCGCAAACCGCTTGATGGCCGGCGTATCCGCCACCATCCCGGAGCCCGGCATGTAGGGCGTAGGTTGATCGGACTGGGCGAAAACCGTCTGGTCGTCGCCAAATACCAGCAGGTGGCTCTCGGGCGAGTGCTGGAAGTGATAGTGAATGCCCTGCTCGGCACACAGCCGCTGAATGAAGGCCAGGTCGCTCTCGCCAAACTGCACGCAATACTCGCGCTCAGGATAAGCACCACTGAGGTGAAATTCGAATTGGTCGGCATGGACCCGCTGCTCCGCCAGCACCTGCGCAATGATCTGCGGCACCGTCTTGTGCTGGAAGATCCGCTGGTGACTGCTGTGCTGCAAATACGCAAGCTGCGGCACAAGACTGAGCTGATAACGTGTCAGGCGCCGCCCGGAGTCGCCCTGCGCCACCCGATAAACCAGGCCGTGGACGCCATGACCATGGTCGTCGAAACCCAGGTACACCTGGCGATGCAGCAGGCTTTCCAGATCCAGGTCAGGCTGTTCGCTGACCAGTTCAAGATCAAAGCGATACGGTTGGCTGATGGCTTCGCTGCCCTGGAACTCGAACACCTTGAGTTCACTCGGCGCACCGTCAAGGGTGAGGGTAAAAGCACTTTGATTGGCAGGAGCGAACATCCGATGTTTCTCTGCGAGGAGTGGGCGGAAGATTCTGCACCACCGCTTCTCCCTGCTGAGCACAGCCCAAACAAATCAGTAAAACCCTACGCTCGTGCGTAGGAGTCCTACTCAATCCAGCTCAAATCGCACGCAAAAAAAGGCCCGCCATCCGTAGGACGCGGGCCTTCTTTTAATTCATCGAGCGCTCAGCGCCCGGCGAATCACTTGTTGAGGTTGTAGTCTTTTTCCGCCGCATCAAAGCGCTCGACCATACCGGCGGTCGGTGCGCCCAGCTTGCTCACGAAGTAGATCGCCAGGCTGGCGAAGATGAAGCCTGGGATGATTTCGTACAGGCCCAGCAGTTCGAAGTGCTTCCACACGATCACGGTGATCGCGCCGACCAGGATGCCGGCCAGTGCGCCGTTGCGGGTCATGTTTTTCCAGATCACCGAGATCAGCACCACAGGGCCGAACGCAGCGCCGAAACCGGCCCAGGCGTAGCTCACCAGACCCAGGACGCGGTTGTTCGGGTTGGCAGCCATGGCGATGGCGATCAAGGCCACCAGCAGCACCATGGCGCGGCCGATCCAGACCAGTTCAAGCTGGGAAGCATTCTTGCGCAGGAACGCTTTGTAGAAGTCTTCGGTCAGGGCGCTGGAGCACACCAGCAGTTGGCAGCTCAAGGTACTCATCACGGCCGCCAGAATGGCCGACAGCAGGACACCGGCAATCCATGGGTTGAACAGGATTTTTGCCAGTTCGATGAACACGCGCTCAGGGTTTTCCGTTACCGGGCCTGCCACTTCAGGATGTGCCGAGAAGTAAGCGATGCCGAAGAAGCCCACCGCCACGGTACCGGCCAGGCAGAGGATCATCCAGGTCATGGAGATGCGACGCGCCTTGGCGATCGACTTCACCGAATCCGCCGCCATGAAGCGCGCGAGGATGTGCGGTTGGCCGAAGTAGCCCAGGCCCCAGCCCATCAACGAGATAACACCAATGAAGGTGGTGTTTTTCAGCATGTCGAAGTTGGTCGGGTCCTTGGCTTCAATCGCCAGGAAGGTGGTGTCCACACCACCGGTCGCCAGCAGGACGATGATCGGCGTAAGGATCAACGCGAAGATCATCAACGTGGCTTGCACGGTATCGGTCCAACTGACCGCCAGGAAACCACCAATAAAGGTGTAGGCAATGGTCGCTGCAGCACCCGCCCACAGCGCGGTCTCGTAGGACATGCCGAAGGTGCTTTCGAACAGGCGGGCACCGGCGACGATGCCGGAAGCGCAGTAGATGGTGAAGAACACCAGGATCACTACCGCCGAGATGATCCGCAGCAGGCCGCTTTTATCTTCGAAACGGCTGGAGAAATAGTCCGGCAGGGTCAGGGCGTCGCCGTTGTGCTCGGTCTGTACCCGCAGGCGACCGGCCACGAACAGCCAGTTGAGGTAGGCACCGACGATCAGGCCGATGGCGATCCAGCTTTCCGACAGGCCGGACATGTAGATTGCGCCCGGCAAGCCCATCAACAACCAGCCGCTCATGTCGGAAGCACCGGCGGACAAGGCCGTCACCACGCTACCGAGGCTGCGACCGCCCAGGATGTAATCGGAAAGGTTGTTGGTGGAGCGATAAGCCATCAGGCCGATCAATACCATTGCTGCGATGTAGATCACGAACGTGATCAGGGTTGGATTACTAACGCTCATATGAGTGACGCCCTGGCTTTGTTTTTATGTAGCGGCGGTCTGTCAGACGGCCACCCACTGGTCAGTGAGTAAACGTAGCTGCGTGCCGCGCATTTATGACTGACGTTTCCCCAGGAAAGCCGCCAGCCGATGAACCAAACCCTAAAGTCGGTTGCACCTTGGGCGCGAATGCTATTCAACAAAGCAAATAAGGTGCAACCAGTTTCTGGGGAATAAGTTGCACCTAGGTGTAAAACACAGAAAATACCGGGTTTTTGCTCCTTTTCGGAGCAAGAACAGCCGATCTCAGAAGCAAATGCACCAAGCCGAAGCGGATTCTGTCGAAGGCCAATTTTTTTCCGATCAAGCGTCGAAAAAATCATGCATAAAATGGGTTGCACCCGGTTGCACCTCTCCCTGAGCAAAGCTAATCTTGCCGCCAGCTGATGCCACTCGGTAGTGGCACCCATGAGGATAAGAAAATGGCTACGACCACCCTTGGGGTCAAACTCGACGACCCGACCCGCGAACGCCTCAAGGCGGCCGCGACCTCCATTGATCGCACGCCGCACTGGCTGATCAAGCAGGCGATTTTCAATTACCTGGAGAAACTCGAGGGTGGTGCAACCCTGACCGAGCTCAATGGCTTGAGCAGCAAGGACGCTGAAGACGCAGGCGAAGTCCAGACCGACCACGCCCACCAGTGCTTCCTTGAGTTCGCCGAGAGCATCCTGCCGCAATCCGTACTGCGCGCGTCGATCACCGCCGCTTACCGTCGCCCCGAGCCGGAAGTGGTGCCGATGCTGATCGAGCAGGCCCGCCTGCCGGTGCAAATGGCCGAAGCCACCAACAAGCTCGCCGCTTCGATTGCCGAAAAACTGCGCAATCAGAAGAGTGCCGGCGGCCGCGCCGGTATTGTCCAGGGCCTGCTGCAAGAATTCTCCCTGTCGTCCCAGGAAGGCGTGGCCCTGATGTGCCTGGCCGAAGCGCTGCTGCGCATCCCGGACAAAGGCACCCGCGACGCGCTGATCCGCGACAAGATCAGCACCGGCAACTGGCATCCGCACCTGGGTAACAGCCCGTCGCTGTTCGTCAACGCCGCCACCTGGGGCCTGCTGCTGACCGGCAAACTGGTCGCCACCCATAACGAAGCCGGCCTCACCTCGTCCCTGAGCCGCATCATCGGTAAAAGCGGCGAGCCGATGATCCGCAAGGGCGTCGACATGGCCATGCGCCTGATGGGTGAGCAGTTCGTGACCGGCGAAACTATCGCCGAAGCCCTGGCCAATGCGAGCAAATTCGAAGCCAAGGGTTTCCGCTATTCCTACGACATGCTCGGTGAAGCCGCACTCACCGAACACGACGCGCAGAAGTACCTGGCCTCGTACGAACAAGCCATTCACTCCATCGGCAAAGCCTCCCACGGCCGTGGGATTTATGAAGGCCCGGGCATCTCCATCAAGCTGTCGGCACTGCACCCGCGTTACAGCCGTGCGCAGTACGAACGTGTGATGGATGAGCTGTACCCGCGCCTGCTGTCCCTGACCCTGTTGGCCAAGCAATACGACATCGGCCTGAACATCGACGCCGAGGAAGCCGACCGCCTGGAGCTGTCGCTGGACCTGCTCGAACGCCTGTGCTTCGAACCGCAATTGACCGGTTGGAACGGCATTGGCTTCGTGATCCAGGCTTACCAGAAGCGTTGCCCGTATGTGATCGACTACGTCATCGACCTGGCACGCCGCAGCCGCCATCGCCTGATGATCCGCCTGGTAAAAGGCGCGTACTGGGACAGCGAAATCAAACGCGCCCAGGTCGAAGGCCTGGAAGGCTACCCGGTGTATACCCGCAAGGTGTACACCGACGTTTCCTACATTGCCTGTGCACGCAAGCTGCTGTCGGTACCGGAAGTCATCTACCCGCAATTCGCTACGCACAACGCCCACACCCTGTCCGCCATTTACCATATCGCCGGTCAGAACTATTACCCCGGCCAGTACGAGTTCCAATGCCTGCATGGCATGGGTGAGCCGCTGTACGAGCAAGTAGTAGGCAAAGTTTCCGAAGGCAAGCTGAACCGTCCGTGCCGCGTGTACGCACCGGTCGGCACTCACGAAACACTGCTGGCCTACCTGGTACGTCGCCTGCTGGAAAACGGCGCCAACACTTCGTTCGTCAACCGCATCGCCGACCAGTCCATTTCGATTCAGGAGCTGGTGGCCGATCCAGTGGCCAGCATCGAGCAGATGGCTACGCTGGAAGGCGGCTTCGGCCTGCCACACCCGCGTATCCCGCTGCCGCGTGACCTGTACGGCAGCGACCGCGCCAACTCGGCCGGTATCGACTTGGCCAACGAACACCGCCTGGCATCGCTGTCATGTGCCCTGCTGGCCACCGCGCACAACAACTGGAAGGCCGCGCCGATGCTCGGTTGCGCCGCCAGCGATCAAGCGGCGGCACCGGTATTGAACCCGTCCGACCTGCGTGATGTGGTCGGTCACGTGCAAGAAGCCACCGTCGAAGACGTCGACAACGCGATCCAGTGTGCCATCAGCGCTGGCCCGATCTGGCAGGCCACCCCGCCCGCCGAACGCGCCGCGATCCTGGAACGAGCCGCCGACCTGATGGAAGGCGAGATCCAGCCACTGATGGGCCTGCTGGCTCGTGAAGCCGGCAAGACCTTCGCCAACGCCATCGCCGAAGTGCGTGAGGCCGTGGACTTCCTGCGCTACTACGCGGTGCAGGCCCGTAACGACTTCACCAATGATGCCCACCGCCCACTGGGCCCAGTGGTGTGCATCAGCCCGTGGAACTTCCCGCTGGCGATTTTCAGTGGGCAAGTGGCTGCCGCGCTGGCCGCCGGTAACCCGGTCTTGGCCAAACCTGCCGAACAAACCCCGCTGGTGGCCGCACAAGCCGTGCGCATCCTGCTCGAAGCCGGTATTCCGGAAGGCGTGCTGCAATTGCTGCCGGGCCAGGGTGAAAGCGTCGGTGCCCGCCTGGTGGGTGATGATCGCGTCAAAGGCGTGATGTTCACCGGCTCCACCGAAGTCGCGCGCCTGCTGCAACGCAATGTCGCCGGTCGCCTGGATGCCCAGGGCCGTCCGATCCCGCTGATCGCCGAAACCGGTGGCCAGAACGCGATGATCGTCGATTCCTCGGCTCTCACCGAGCAAGTGGTCATTGACGTGGTGTCCTCGGCCTTCGACAGCGCCGGTCAGCGTTGCTCGGCCCTGCGCGTCCTGTGCCTGCAGGAAGATTCTGCAGACCGTGTGATCGAAATGCTCAAGGGCGCCATGGCTGAATGCCGACTGGGCAACCCGGAGCGCCTGTCGGTGGACATCGGCCCGGTGATCGACGCCGAAGCCAAGGCCGGCATCGAGAAACACATCCAGGCCATGCGCGACAAAGGCCGCAATGTGTACCAGGTGGCGATTGCCGACGGTGAAGAAATCAAGCGTGGCACCTTCGTGATGCCCACCTTGATCGAACTGGAAAGCTTCGACGAACTGCAACGCGAAATCTTCGGCCCGGTACTGCACGTGGTGCGCTACAAGCGCAAAGAGATCGACCAGCTCATCGGCCAGATCAACGCCTCCGGCTACGGCCTGACCCTGGGCGTGCACACCCGCATCGACGAGACCATCGCCAAGGTGATCGACAACGTCAATGCCGGTAACGTCTACGTCAACCGCAACATTGTCGGTGCCGTGGTCGGCGTGCAGCCGTTCGGCGGCGAAGGCCTGTCGGGCACCGGTCCGAAAGCCGGTGGTCCGCTGTACCTGTACCGACTGCTGTCGACCCGTCCTACTGATGCGATCGAGCAATCCTTCGTACGTGGCGACAAACTGGCGGCACCGGATGTACGTCTGCGCGATGCCATGAGCCAACCGCTGACCGCCCTGAAAACCTGGGCCGACAGTAATAAGTTCAGCGAGCTGAGTGCTCTGTGCAGCCAATTCGCCGCGCAATCGCAAAGCGGTATCACCCGTCAGTTGGCTGGCCCGACCGGCGAGCGCAACAGCTACGCCATCCTGCCTCGCGAGCACGTCCTGTGCCTGGCGGAAGTGGAAGGCGACCTGCTGACTCAACTGGCAGCGGTATTGGCAGTCGGCGGTTCGGCGGTATGGCCGGAAACCGACCTGACCAAGGCCGTATTCCCACGCTTGCCGAAGGAGATTCAGGCGAAGATCAAGCGCGTGGCCGATTGGACCAAGGATGAGGTGGTGTTTGACGCGGTCCTGCATCACGGTGATTCCGACCAGCTGCGTGCGGTGTGCCAGCAAGTGGCGCAGCGTGGCGGGGCGATTGTCGGGGTGCATGGCTTGTCGCAAGGCGAGACCACCATTGCGCTGGAGCGCCTGGTGATCGAGCGTGCGTTGAGCGTTAACACCGCTGCAGCCGGCGGTAACGCCAGCTTGATGACTATCGGCTAACTGACTGTGGGAGGGGGCTTGCTCCCGATAGCGGTAGATCCGTCACTGTCTCGGGTGACTGACACACCGCTATCGCGGGCAAGCCCCCTCCCACATTTGATCGCATTTCAATTCCCCTCCCCGCGTTCTGCCTCTTCATCACCCAGATCAATCTTGCTATCCAGTCTTTATTCGCACACTTAGACTCAGGCCAATTCCCCCAAAGGTAAGCCGCCATGTCCGAGACGCTGCTCAGTTCCCGCAATCTGGCTTTCGAGCTGTACGAAGTCCTCGATGCCGAGGGCCTGACCCAGCGCGAGCGGTTTGCCGAGCACAATCGCGAAACCTTCGATGCGGCCATCAGCACGGCCCGCAACATTGCCGAGAAGTACTTCGCGCCACACAACCGCAAGAACGACGAAAACGAACCGCGCTACGAAAACGGCGCAGCCATCCTGATTCCGGAAGTGAAACCGGCCGTGGATGCGTTCCTGGAAGCCGGTTTCCTCAACGCCGCCCGCAGCTTCGAAGCCGGTGGCATGCAACTGCCGACCTTGCTGTCCCAGGCCTGCTTCGCTCACTTCCAATCCGCCAACGCGGCCTCGACGTCCTACCCGTTCCTGACCATGGGCGCCGCCAACCTGATCGAAAGCTTCGGCACCGAGGAGCAAAAACAGCGCTTTCTGCAACCGATGATCGAAGGTCGCTTCTTCGGCACCATGGCGCTGACCGAGCCCCATGCCGGCTCATCCCTGTCGGATATTCGTACACGCGCCGAGCCTGCAGCTGACGGCAGTTATCGGCTCAAGGGCAACAAGATCTTCATTTCCGGCGGCGACCACCCACTGTCGGAAAACATCGTGCACATGGTGCTGGCCAAGCTGCCGGACGCACCGGCCGGGGTGAAGGGTATTTCGCTGTTTATCGTGCCCAAATTCCTGGTCAACGATGACGGCAGCCTGGGTGCGCGCAACGATGTGCTGCTGGCCGGGCTGTTTCACAAGATGGGCTGGCGTGGCACCACGTCCACGGCACTGAATTTCGGCGATAACGGTAACTGCGTCGGCTATCTGGTGGGCAAGCCGCACCAGGGCCTGAGCTGCATGTTCCAGATGATGAACGAGGCGCGCATCGGGGTCGGCATGGGTGCGGTGATGCTCGGCTACGCCGGCTACCTGTATTCCCTGGAATACGCCCGCGAACGCCCGCAAGGCCGCCTGCCCGACAGCAAAGACCCAAGCACCGCGCCGGTCTCGATCATCCAGCACGCCGACATCAAGCGCATGCTGCTGACCCAGAAAGCCTATGTGGAAGGCGCCTTCGACCTGGGCCTGTACGCCGCGCGCCTGTTCGATGACACCACGACGCTGGAAACCGAGACCGAGCGCAAACAGGCCCACGAACTGCTGGACCTGCTCACGCCCATCGTCAAATCCTGGCCGTCGGAGTTTTGCCTCAAGGCCAACGAACTGGCGATCCAGATTCTCGGCGGCCACGGCTACACCCGCGAATACCCGGTGGAGCAGTACTACCGTGACAACCGCCTGAACCCGATCCACGAAGGCACCCATGGCATCCAGTCCCTGGACTTGCTGGGGCGCAAGCTGGCGCAGAACGGCGGTGCTGGCCTCAAGCAACTGATTCGGCTGATCGCCGACACGGGTGCGCGGGCACAGGAATATCCAGGCCTGACGGCACTAAGAGAACCGCTGGAACACCTGGTCACCCGCCTGCAAAGCGTGACCATTGGCCTGCTGACGGATCTCGCCCAGGGCAAGGTCAACAGCAGCCTGGCGAACTCGGCGCTGTACCTGAAGGTGTTCGGGCATACGGTGATTGGCTGGCGCTGGCTGGAACAGGCGATTCGCGCCGAGGAAGGGCTGGCCAAGGGCAATGTGGCCGATGTCGCCTTCTATAAAGGCAAGCTCCAGGCCGCCCGTTACTTCCTGACCTGGGAAGTACCGGGCTGCCATCATGAACTGGCGATTCTGGAGGCACGGGATGATACGTGCCTGGGGATGCAGGATGAGTGGTTCTAAGGCTGTATCGCCTTGGAAATCACCTCGACCGTGGCGCTGACTTGCTCTTGGTAACGGTCGAGTTCCTGTTGGTGGGCCTGCTGCATTTCGATCTGCTCGGCGCACAGGTTCAGCGCCGCCAGCACCAGTAATTTGTCACCGATCAGGGTCGGGTACTTTTTCTTGGTGGTGGCCAGGGAGGCCTTGAGCATGGTCACGGCGTGCATCAGGGTCTTGTCTTCCCCGGCTGGCGCCTTGATCGAGTAATCCTCTCCGAGAATCGAAACGACCTTTATCCCTTCATTCATGCGCTGACAGGCCCTGGGCTCACACGCTCAACCAACGCCTGGATACGCGCGGCGGTGGCGGCGTGCTTTTCTTCCTGTTCCATCAGGTTCAATTGCAGGCTGTCGTTCTCATCCTTGGCGGTGGCCAGTTCGGCCTTGAGGGACTCATTGGCGCCCAACAGGTCTTGATTCTGCTGTACCAGGTCACTGACCAGTTGTTCCAGTTGGCTGAGGGATGCTTCTAACATTTTGATTTCTCGGGCTTTTTCAAAGGGCGGTGACGATAAAGAAAATTCACCTCGGATGCCAGGGTTATCCCCGGCGCGCAGCCCGATTTTTAAGGGCCGGGCCGCACTTTCGAGCCTTAGTGACTGCATTTCCCTCATCTGGTTCCTGAATCCGCGCAACCCCTCGTCAGATGCGAAAAAAACGCACAGCCCCCTCTAGACTTTAGTCGTACGACCGATAGAGAGGCACACCCCGTCTCATGACCGCATGGATCGCGCTCCGCCCCAGGATTCAAGCATGTCACTTCGTAATATGAATATCGCTCCGAGGGCTTTCCTCGGCTTCGCTCTTATTGGCGCGCTGATGTTGTTTCTAGGCGTGTTCGCCCTGAACCAGATGAGCAAGATCCGTGGCGCCACCCAAGACATTACCCTGTCCAGCGTGCCAAGCATTCGCGCCCTCGATGAGTTCACCCAGCTGACCCTGCGCCTGCGCGTGCTGTCGTACCGCTTGCTGACCAACCGCGAGCCGGACGTACAGCAAAAGACCCTCGAAGCCTTCGAACTGCGCAACCAGCAGATCCGCGCAGCCCAGGGCATTTACGAAAAACTGATCGACAGCTGCGAAGAACGCTCGATCTACGACGAATACATGCGCCTGCTTACCCAGTATCAGCAGATTGAAGCGCGTATGAAGAGCCTGTCGCGCGCCAACCAGATCGATGAGCTGCGCACCCTTCTCAACACAGAACTGTTGAACAACTCCGAGCAGGTCAACGTGGTGCTCAACCGCCTGCTGGACTACAACAACAAGGCCGCCCTGGCCACCAATCAACAGGCCGAAGACCAGTACAACATGGCCTTTGACTGGGTGATTGGCTTGCTGGTAATCGCCACCGCGCTGACGATGTTGTTCGCCTGGCTGCTAACCCGCAGCATCACCCTGCCGATTTCCCAAGCGCTCGAAGCGGCGGAAGAAGTCGCCGAAGGCAACCTGACGCGGCCGATCAAGATCGACGGCAACGACGAAGCCGGACGCCTGTTGGCGGCCATGGCCAAGATGCAGGACAAGCTGCGCGACACCCTGCAACGCATCGCCGGCTCCGCCACCCAACTGGCCTCCGCCGCCGAGGAGTTGAACGCCGTCACCGACGAAAGCGCCCGCGGCCTGACCCGGCAAAACAACGAAATCGAACAAGCGGCCACCGCCGTCAACGAGATGACCAGCGCCGTCGAAGAAGTCGCGCGCAACGCGGTCAGCACCTCCGAAGCCTCACGCAACGCCACCACCTCTGCCGGCGACGGCCGTGACCTGGTACAGGAAACCGTCAGCGCCATCGAGCGCATGAGCGGCGACGTGCAGGCCACCGCCACGCTGATTGGCGAGCTGGCGAATGAATCGCGCGATATTGGCAAAGTGCTGGACGTGATTCGCGGCCTGGCCGACCAGACCAACCTGCTGGCCCTGAACGCGGCGATTGAAGCGGCACGCGCCGGTGAAGCCGGTCGCGGGTTTGCGGTGGTTGCCGATGAAGTGCGGGCATTGGCCCATCGTACCCAGCAGTCCACCAGCGAGATCGAGCGGATGATCGGCAGTATCCAGGCCGGCACCGAGCACGCGGTGGATTCGATGCGTAACAGCACCGAGCGCGCGGAATCGACGCTGAACATCGCCAAAGGCGCAGGGATGTCGCTGGATACCATCAACACGGCGATTGTCGAGATCAACGAGCGCAACCTGGTGATCGCCAGCGCGGCGGAAGAACAGGCGCAGGTGGCGCGGGAAGTGGATCGCAACCTGGTGAACATTCGTGATCTGTCGGTGCAGTCGGCTACCGGCGCCAGCCAGACCAGTGCGGCGAGCAGTGAGTTGTCGCGCCTGGCGGTGGATTTGAATGGGATGGTCGCTCGCTTCCGCCTCTGACTGACTGTACGCGGTTAAAAATGTGGGAGGGGGCTTGCCCCCGATAGCGGTGGGTCAGCGATAGATTAAGCTGACTGACAAATCGCCATCGGGGGCAAGCCCCCTCCTACATTTAGTTATGCGTAAATCAGAAAAAGCTTTTTGACAGCACAGCAATTCAACAGGTTAGAATCCCTGGCACGCAGACTGCATGGTCAGTTTGCGCCCCGTCTTATTTGCTCATGGAGTACTGCCTTTGAATGCGACGACCATCAACAGCCTGTTCTTGATCGGCGCGTTGCTGGTGAGTGCGAGCATTCTGGTGAGTTCTCTTTCCTCGCGCCTGGGTATCCCGATCCTGGTGATCATCCTGGCCGTGGGCATGGTCGCCGGCGTCGATGGCGGCGGCATCATCTTCGATAACTACCCGACCGCCTACCTGGTGGGCAACCTCGCGCTGGCGGTGATCCTGCTTGACGGCGGTTTGCGCACGCGGGTGGCGAGTTTCCGCGTGGCACTGTGGCCGGCATTGTCCCTGGCCACGGTGGGGGTGTTGATTACCACCGGCCTCACGGGCATGGCGGCAGCCTGGCTGTTTGACCTCAATATTATTCAAGGCTTGCTGATCGGCGCGATTGTCGGCTCCACCGACGCCGCAGCGGTGTTCTCGCTGCTGGGCGGCAAGGGCCTGAACGAGCGGGTCACCGCCAGCCTGGAAATCGAATCCGGCAGCAACGACCCGATGGCGGTGTTCCTCACCGTCACCCTGATCGACATGCTCGCCAGCGGCCAGACCGGCCTGCACTGGAGCCTGCTGACCCACCTGGTGCGCGAGTTCGGCATCGGTGGCATCGTCGGTCTCGGCGGCGGCTGGTTGATGCTGCAGATGGTCAACCGCATCAACCTGGCCACCGGCCTGTACCCGATCCTAGTGATCGCCGGCGGCCTGTTCGTGTTCGCCCTGACCAACGCCTTGCACGGCAGCGGCTTCCTCGCCGTGTACCTGTGCGGCCTGGTGATCGGCAATCGCCCGGTGCGTAGCCGTCATGGCATTTTGCATATGCTCGACGGCATGGCCTGGCTGGCACAGATCGGTATGTTCCTGGTACTGGGCCTGCTGGTCACACCCCATGATTTACTGCCGATTGCCCTGCCGGCACTGGGCCTGGCGCTGTGGATGATCCTGTTTGCGCGGCCACTGTCGGTGATGGTCGGCTTGCTGCCGTTCAAGGCGTTCCATGGCCGCGAAAAAGCCTTTATCGCCTGGGTCGGCCTGCGTGGCGCGGTCCCCATCATCCTGGCGGTGTTCCCGCTGATGGCGGGCCTGCCCCATGCTCAGCTGTACTTCAACCTGGCGTTCTTTATCGTGCTGGTGTCGCTGCTGGTGCAGGGCACAAGCCTGCCGTGGGTGGCCAAGCTGCTGAAAGTGACCGTTCCGCCGGACCCGGCGCCGATCTCCCGCGCGGCCCTGGAAGTGCACGTCACCAGCGAGTGGGAGCTGTTCGTCTACCGCCTCGGCGCAGAAAAATGGTGCATCGGCGCGGCCCTGCGTGAGCTGAAAATGCCCGAAGGCACGCGCATCGCTGCCCTGTTTCGTGGCCAGCAACTGCTCCATCCGTCGGGTAGTACGGTGCTGGAAGTCGGCGATTTGCTCTGCGTGATCGGCCACGAACACAACCTGCCGGCCCTGGGCAAACTGTTCAGCCAGGCACCGCAGCGCGGCCTCGATTTGCGTTTCTTCGGCGACTTCGTGCTCGAAGGCGACGCCCAGCTGGGCGCGGTTTCGGCGCTGTATGGCCTCAAGCTGGAGGGGATCGACCCGGACATGCCGCTGAGCCGCTTCATCACCCAGAAAGTCGGCGGCGCGCCGGTGGTGGGCGACCAGGTGGAGTGGAACAACACCATCTGGACCGTCGCGGTCATGGACGGGAACAAGATTGGCAAAGTCGGCGTCAGATTCCCCGAAGGAAGTCGCCCGGGCCCCGGACTCTTCCTCTAAACTGCGGGGCGACAGCACGCCCCCGATTCTTCACCTTGCTCGATCGGTCTCTATGCCAACCCTGCGCACTTTTCTCGCCACCGCCCTGCTGGGCCTGACCCTCTGTGTCGGCAGCGTCTACGCCGCCGACCCGCCCAGCGCCGACGCCATCCAGCAAACCCTGGACAAGCTGCCGGATCGCAAACTGCCCGACGCCGACATGAAGGCGCTGCAGTCGATCCTGCAACAGACCCTGACCTACCTGGGCAACAAGCAGGATTATGAACAGCGCCTGGTCGACCTCAAGCGCCAGCTGGAAGACGCGCCGCGCCAGACCAGCGAGAACCAGCGCGAACTGACCCGGCTCAAGGCCACCAAGATCATCCCGGTAGCCCAGCGCTACGCCACCCTGCCGGTACCGCAGCTCGAGCAACTGCTGGTGCAGCGCACCACCCAGCAAGGCGACCTGCAAAAAGACCTGGCCGAAGCCAACAGCCTGACCATCGCGGCCCAGACCCGCCCCGAGCGCGCCCAGACCGAAATCAGCAGCAGCCAGACGCGCATCCAGCAGATCAATTCGACCCTCAAGGCCGGCAAGGACAATGGCAAAGCCCTCAGCGGCGACCAGCGCAACCAGCTGAATGCCGAACTCGCGGCGCTCAATGCCCTGATCCCCCTGCGCCGCCAGGAACTGGCCGGCAACAGCCAACTGCAAGACCTGGGCAACAGCCAGCACGACCTGGTGGTGGAAAAGACCGCGCGCCTGGAACAAGAGATCCAGGACCTGCAAACCCTGATCAACCAGAAACGCCTGGCCCAGTCCCAGCAGACGGTTACCCAACAGTCCATCGAAGCGCAAAAGGCCGGCGGCAGCAGCTTGCTGGCCACGGAAAGCGCGGCCAACCTGAAGCTCTCCGACTACCTGCTCAAGAGCACCGACCGCCTCAACGACCTGACCCAGAAGAACCTGCAGACCAAGCAGCAACTGGACACCGTGACCCAGAGCGATTCGGCCCTGGACGAGCAGATCAACGTGCTCAAGGGCAGCCTGCTCCTGTCGAAGATTCTGTATAAGCAAAAACAGGCGCTGCCACGCCTGACGGTAGACCGCGACCTGGCGGACGACATCGCCAACATTCGCCTGTACCAGTTTGAGGTCAACCAACAGCGCGAGTTGATCAGCTCCCCCAGCACTTATGTGGACAACCTGCTGGCCAACCAGCCGCCGACCGACGTCACCCCACAACTGCGGCGCACCCTGCTGGAACTGGCGATCACCCGCAGCGACCTGCTGGAGCGCCTGAGCCGTGAGTTGAGCTCGCTGCTTAACGAATCCATCACCCTGCAACTGAACCAGAAACAACTGCTCAGCACCGCCACCACCTTGCGCGCGACGCTGGATGAACAGATGTTCTGGATCCCCAGCAACAAGCCGCTGGACACCGAGTGGCTGGAAACCGTGCCGGCGCACCTGAGCAAGCAGGTCACCACCCTGCCTTGGGCCTCCAGCGTCAGTGAGTTGTACGACGGCCTGACCCAACGCCCACTGCTGTTCCTGCCGCTGCTGCTGTTGATCGGTGCCCTGCTGTGGCGACGCAAAGCCCTGTATGAGCGCTTGAAAAAGGTCCACCTGGACATCGGTCACTTCAAGCGCGACAGCCAGTGGCACACCCCACAGGCGATCCTGGTGAATATCCTGCTGGCGATGCCGGTGGCCCTGGGCCTGGCGCTGTGCGGCTACGCGCTGCAGATCGACGCACGGGGGCAGAACGCCAACCTGGGTGCGGCGCTGTTGCAGATCGCCCAGGCATGGCTGGTGTTCTACACCGCCTACCGCATCCTCGCGCCGGGTGGCGTGGCGGAACTGCACTTCCGCTGGGAAAAGCCCCAGGTCGAATTCCTCCAAGGCTGGGTGCGCAAGCTCGGGCTGGTGGTGCTGGCCCTGGTGGCCGTGGTTGCCATCGCCGAGCACCAACCGGCCGCGCTGGCCGACGATGTACTGGGCATTGGCGTGGTCCTGACCTGCTATGCCCTGATGGCCTGGTTGCTGGGGCGCCTGCTGCTGCATAGCCCGACCCATGAGAAAGCCTCGCTGTTCCGCAAAGCCGTGGGCCTGGTGTTCACCGCGCTGCCTATCGCACTGTTTATCGCCGTGTGCTTTGGCTACTACTACACCGCGCTCAAGCTCAGCGACCGGTTGATCAATACCCTGTACCTGCTGATGTTCTGGCTGGTGATCGAAGCCACCTTCGTCCGCGGCCTCGGCGTTGCCGCCCGGCGCCTGGCCTATTCCCGTGCCCTGGCCAAGCGCCAGGCGGCCAAGGAAGCGGGTGACGGTGAAGCGGTGATCGAAGAGCCGACCCTGGACATCGAGCAGGTCAACGAACAGTCCATGCGCCTGATTCGCCTGGCCCTGCTCGGCGGTTTTATCGCCGCGCTGTACTGGGTGTGGTCGGACCTGATCTCGGTGTTTTCCTACCTGGATAACGTCACGCTGTACGAATACACCAGCGGTACTGGTGCGAATATCAGCATGGTTCCCATCAGCATCGGCGACTTGCTCGGCGCGCTGATCATCATCGGCATCACCTTCGCACTGGCGCGCAACCTGCCAGGTTTACTGGAAGTGCTGGTGCTGTCCAAGCTGGAGTTGGCCCAGGGCAGTGCCTATGCCACGACCACATTGCTGTCTTATGTGATTGCCGGCGTGGGCTTTGTCTCGACCCTGTCCACCCTCGGCGTGAGCTGGGACAAGTTGCAGTGGCTGGTCGCCGCGCTGTCGGTGGGCTTGGGCTTCGGCATGCAGGAGATCTTCGCCAACTTCATCTCCGGCATCATGATCCTGTTCGAACGCCCGGTGCGTATCGGCGACACCATCACCATCGGCAACCTATCGGGTACGGTGAGCAAGATCCGTATCCGCGCCACCACCATCACCGACTTCGACCGCAAGGACATCATTGTCCCGAACAAGACCTTCATCACCGGGCAACTGATCAACTGGTCGCTGACCGACACCATCACCCGCGTCACCCTCAAGCTGGGCGTAGACTACGGCTCCGACCTGGACCTGGTGAAGGAATTGTTACTCAAGGCTGCGCGGGAAAACCCAAGGGTGTTGAAGGAACCGGAACCCCATGTGTACTTCCTCAACTTCGGCGAAAGTACGCTGGACCACGAACTGCGCATGCACGTACGCGACCTCGGCGACCGTAACCCGGTGATCGACGAAGTGAACCGCTTTATCAACCGCGAGTTCAAGAACCACCACATCAACATCTCGTTCCGGCAGATGGAGGTGTACCTCAAAAACCTCCACGGGCAGGAATACAAGCTGGTGCCGGTGGAAGACGAGAAGAGAACCATCGTCGGGCCGACCGAGGCGCAAGATGTGCCGGAGCCGCCAACGGGCAAAGTGGCGGATGCACCCGAGCCACCACCCAGCAAACTCGACTAAACGCCCTATCCCCAGCAGAATGCTCGGACATTCTGCTGGAGATGGCCGGTGAAAGCCCTCGACGAACTGACCTTCGACAACCGCTTCGCACGCCTGGGCGACGCGTTCTCAACTCACGTATTACCCGAGCCCCTCGACGAACCGCGCCTGGTGGTGGCAAGCAATGCCGCCATGGCCCTGCTCGACCTCGACCCAGCCGTGGCCGAAACGCCGGTGTTTGCCGAGCTGTTCAGCGGCCACACGCTGTGGGCCGAAGCCGAGCCGCGGGCGATGGTCTATTCCGGGCACCAGTTCGGCGGCTACACCCCCCAACTGGGCGACGGCCGGGGGTTGCTGCTGGGCGAGGTGTACAACGCGGCCGGCGAACATTGGGACCTGCACCTGAAAGGCGCCGGGATGACGCCCTACTCACGTATGGGCGATGGCCGCGCAGTGCTGCGTTCATCGATCCGGGAGTTTCTGGCGTCAGAAGCGCTGCATGCACTGGGCATCCCCAGTAGCCGCGCGTTGTGCGTGATCGGCTCCAGCACCCCGGTCTGGCGGGAAAAGCAGGAGCGTGGGGCGATGGTCCTGCGTTTGGCGCCCAGCCATATCCGCTTCGGTCATTTCGAATATTTCTACTACACCAAGAAGCCCGACCAGCAGGCTGAGCTGGCCGAACACGTGCTGAACCTGCACTACCCCAAGTGCCGTGAACAGCCCGAGCCGTACCTGGCGATGTTCCGCGAAATCGTCGAACGCAATGCCGAGATGATCGCCAAATGGCAGGCCTATGGTTTCTGCCACGGGGTGATGAACACCGACAACATGTCGATCCTCGGCATTACCTTCGACTTCGGGCCGTTTGCGTTTCTGGATGACTTTGATGCGCACTTCATCTGCAACCATTCGGACCATGAAGGACGCTACTCCTTCAGCAACCAGGTGCCGATCGGGCAGTGGAACCTCAGTGCGCTGGCCCAGGCGCTCACGCCATTTATCAGCGTCGATGCCTTGAAAGAAGCCCTTGGCCTGTACCTGCCGCTGTACCAGGCCCACTACCTGGATTTGATGCGTCGCCGTTTGGGGCTGACCACCGCCGAAGACGACGACCAGACGCTGGTGGAGCGGTTGCTGAAGCTGATGCAGAACAGCGGCGTGGATTACACGCTGTTTTTCCGGCGGCTTGGGGATGAATCGGCAGCGCTGGCGGTGGCGAAGCTGCGCGATGATTTTGTCGACCTCGCCGGGTTTGATGCCTGGGCCGAGTTGTACACAGCCCGTGTTGCGCGGGATGGGGATTACACCGAAGAGCAGCGCCAGGCGCGGATGCACGCGGTGAACCCGCTGTACATCCTGCGTAACTACCTCGCACAGAACGCTATCTCTGCCGCCGAATCAGGCGATTACAGCGAAGTGCGGCGGTTGCATGAGGTGCTTTCCAAACCGTTCGAGGAGCAGGCGGGGATGGAACAGTACGCGCAACGACCGCCGGATTGGGGCAAGCATTTGGAGATCAGTTGTTCGTCGTGATACACGCCATGCTCGCGATTAGATGAACAGGTCGACCGGCACCTTGAAAAAATCCGCCAGCCAACGAATCTGTCGCACGTTCAGCTGGCGTTTTCCACTGAGGATTTCCGAGACCACCGATTGAGCACCAACACCCGGCAAATCACTCTGAGTCAGGCCATGCTCCTGCATCATTGATCTCAATACGTCGACACCGCTCGCCTCAGGCATTGGCCAATGCTCCAGATCATAAGCCTCGACCCAGTCACCGATGATATCGACCACGCCCATCAACGGATGGGCTTCGTCCTCCCCTACGATATCCAGCAATTCGTCGAGCGCCTCCACCAGCACATCGTAGTCAGCCTCGGTTTTCGGCTTGCGCAACAGCGGTGATACGAATTGCCAGTGCTCGGCGACTTGCTCGATCAATACACTCATTTTCCAGTCACTCCTTCCATTTACCCTTGTCGTATTCCCGATGGTCCAGCACATGTCGAATATAGAGCCGCTGCATTCGGTAGCGCACAATCGCGATGAGTCGTAGTTTGTGACCACCGATGTTGAAGACGTGTAACGCCCCCACTTTATCCACGGTAGGAAAAATCGATTTCAACGCCGCGAAGTCCTCAGGATTGAGGACTTTGGCTTTCCGATACCACTCATCCAAAGCACTGGCTGAATGAGGCCACTTCAACTTGGCATTTCGGATTTGTTTCGCACTGATTACGCGCATGCAACATCCCTATCGCATATTGCTATGAAGGTTAAACCCGAACGCCGACTATCGCAATTTGCTATGGCGTCGAACGGACCGGCGGTGCTATTTCGAACAAGCACTTCCAGCCTAGATAGGCATGCGCCAATCTGTTAGCACATGCGTCGTCGCCCCCGAGCTTGATAAAGCTGATACCCGACTCCAGATAGGATGCATTGGCCACATCCACGGAGCCCACCATGTCCGACCCTCTCGTTATCCCCTGCCCCCATTGCAACGGCCTCAACCGCATCCCCGGAGAGCGGCTGGGTGATACGCCCAAGTGCGGGCGTTGCAAGCAACCGGTTCTACTGAGCAAGCCTTTCGAGCTGAAGCAAGGTGATTACGCCAGCCAGATTAAGGGCGACCTGCCGCTGCTGGTGGACGTGTGGGCCGACTGGTGTGGGCCATGCAAGTCGTTTGCGCCGGTGTTTGAACAGGCGGCCGGGCAGTTGGAGGGCAAGTGCAGGCTGGCCAAGCTGGACAGCGAGGCCAATCAGCAGTTGTCGGCGCAGTTGGGGATTCGTTCGATCCCCAGCTTGATTCTGTTCAAGAACGGCCGCGAAGTGGCGCGCCAGAGCGGGGCGTTCCCGTTGCCGCAGTTGATGAGCTGGTTGCATAGCCAGGGGGTGTAGCCGGACCTGGAGAACAATGCTCGACAGTGTGGGAGGGGGCTTGCCCCCGATGGCAGTGGGTCAGCACCAGATGAGCTGGCTGACATACCGCTATCGGGGGCAAGCCCCCTCCCACCTTTGACCGAGTTTTACCTTCAGGCCACGGGGACTTCGCGGTCCATCACCTGGCCGACCAGCAATACGCCCAGCTCGCTCAATTGGTGGATAGCCAGGGCCACGTCGCGGTGTTCGCCGGTGAGGTCATTGGAAAGGTTGAGCAATAGGGTGCGGACGGAGGAGAAGGTTTCGTAGCTGTTGAGGATGAGGGTTTCGGTGGGGAGGTTGGGCGTAGCGGTATAAAGGTTAACCATGGATCGTCTCCGAGTAGGGGAGCCACAACCAGCCGCTACTAAACGGAGGGTGGCAGCTGTACGCAGGTTAGTAGACCGGGGAGACGCAACCGGCGCGCTCGAAAGCGCCCTCCGTACAGCCACCATCAAATTCAGGAAGCTCCTGATCGACGAATTGCCGTACGTCTCACCTCGGGCTACTAAACCCGATCACTGAATATTCAGTGACCGCAGAACCTTAGAGATGCCCATCCAGACGCACAAGCCGGCGGATTCTGGCGTAGCTGTAGGCAGCGATACAAGGCCAAGCCCCTGCTGCCAGACCCTTCCTACAACCTCTGTGGGACAAATCCAATCCCCAACTGAAATGCAATTCAAATGTGGAAGGGAGCAAGCCCCTCCCACAGATCAGGCGTTTTCCAGCAGGTTATGCAGCTCCACAAATTGCAGAGTGAGCTTGTGCCGGGGATCCAGGTGAATCAGCGGCTTGTTCTCCTGGTGCGATTCGCGCATGCGCACCGAGCTGGCCAGGTACACCGGCAACACCGGCAAGCCCTCTGCGATCAGTTCATCCAACATCTGCTGCGGCAGGCTCGCCCGCGCCTGGAACTGGTTGACCACGATGCCTTCGACTTCGAGGCCTTCGTTGTGGTCTTCCTTCAACTCTTCGATTTCAGCCAGCAGGCCATACAGGGCCTGGCGCGAGAAACTGTCGCAATCGAAGGGGATCAGCACGCGATCAGCGGCGATCAATGCCGAAACCGCATAAAAATTCAATGCGGGTGGCGTATCCAGGTAAATACGGTCGTAATCTTCGCTCAACTCATCGAGCAGCTTTCGCAACTTGTTGATCTTGTGCTTGGCCTCAAGCTTGGGCTGCAAGTCCGCGAGTTCGGCGGTCGCGGTGATCACGTGCAGGTTGTCAAAGGGTGTTTCGTAGATATCGACCTTGTTCTTCTTCGAAAACGGCCCGGAAGACAGGGTTTGCTTGAAAAAGTCCGCGATCCCCATGGGAATGTCGTCGCCGGTCAGCCCGGTGAGGTACTGGGTCGAGTTGGCTTGTGCATCGAGGTCCACCAACAGGGTTCGATAGCCTTCACTGGCGCTGACCGCCGCCAGGTTGCAGGCGATGCTGGACTTGCCCACGCCGCCTTTCTGATTGAACACCACGCGCCGCATGGAAAAACCTCCGTGTATCAATGAATGTCCGAGTGTAGAGGGCAAAAGCGCCTGTTAGCTACCTCGTTCATCCATGCATGGCTGCATTAACAGCAGGTTGTAGTAACTCGCGTACAAATGAATAGGAACGGTCCGACAATCCAACTCAGCGTCCGGTGAAGGACAATCCGTAAATCTTTCCCACCCATGTGTAATCAGCCGTGAACAATTCTTTACCAAAGTTTGCTAGAACCCCACAGCACCGGGATAATGCGCGCCACTCGGCGATTGCTCCCTGTCCCGGTATTCGGGGCCAAAAGCCGCACACGGAAGCCCGCAGGGGCGGGATAACTTCTCAGTGATCAACTTCAACATCGCCCAATGGCGCGCCTGGGCTCCTGGCCTGGAAAGCGTGGACGACTGGCTCGCCTGGAGCCAGGCCCCGGTGTTGCTGCCTGCCAGCGATGCCTCGCCCGACGTGTCGTTCCTGCCGGCCATGCAGCGCCGCCGCCTGAGCCGCCTGGCGCGCATGGCGTTCAGCGTGGGCTGGCCGCTGGCCGACGGCCTGCAAGCGCTGCCGCTGGTGTTTGTTTCCCGGCACGGCGAAACCCCGCGCACCCTGGACATCCTCAGCGACCTGGCCAACGACCAGCCGCTGTCGCCGACCCAATTCAGCCTGTCGGTGCATAACGCAGTGATTGGCCTGTGGTCGATCCTGCGCAATGAAACCAGCGAAATGACGGCCCTCGCCGCCGCCGGCGATGGCCTGGAGCACGGCATGCTCGAAGCCGCCGCCCTGCTCAACGAAGGCGCTCCGGCGGTATTGCTGGTGATCACCGAAGAACAGCCGCCCGAGGCCTACGCCAGTTGGATCGTTGACGTGCCCTTTCCCTACGCCCTCGGCCTGCTGCTGACACCAGGCGACGAGTGGCAACTGGAACTCACCACCGGCACTGTCCAACCCACTCAAACCCAGTGGCCCCACGCCCTGAACCTGCTGCGCACCCTGCTTACCAAACAGGGCGCCTGCCAACATGCCTGGAAGAACCGTGTATGGAACTGGCAACGCAAGTCGTGAACGATAAGCCACGGGATGCCTACTACTGGCGCCTGTTCGCCACTGCCGCCAGCTTCTTCCTGTTTGGCGTGGGCGGGTTGTGCCTGCGCTTGCTGGTGTTTCCACTGCTCAGTTGCCTGCCGGGGGATGCCAAGCAGCACCAGCGGCGCGCCCGCCACACCATCAGTTGCCTCTTCTGGTTCTTTATTCGCATGATGCAGCGCCTGGGCATCCTTACTTTCAGCGTCGATGGCGCCGACAAGCTCGGCCGCCCCGGTCAGATGATCGTCGCCAACCATCCGTCGCTGATCGACGTGGTGTTCCTCATCGGCCTGATGCGCCAGACCAATTGCGTGGTCAAGCAAAGCCTGTTTCAAAACCCGTTCATGCGTGGCCCGGTTCGCGACGCGGGCTACATCAGCAATGACGGCAGTGCCGATATGCTCGATGCCGCTGCCGACGCCCTGCGCGCAGGCCAGACGCTGATCATCTTTCCAGAAGGCACCCGCACCCGTCCCGGCATGGCGCCCGCCTTTCATCGCGGGGCCGCCGCCATTGCGCTGCGCGGTGCGACAATCATCACCCCGGTGGTGATCAAGGTCAGCCCCACCACCCTGACCAAGGCCGAACCCTGGTATCGCATCCCGAAATGCCGTTTTCACTTCAGTTTGCGGGTGGGGGCCGATATAGAACCACAGGCATTCGCAACACTGGGGCCCGCGCCCCAGGCCTCACGCAAGCTCAACGATTACCTGCACCATTATTTTATTAAGGAGCTCGCCGAAGATGAGCGACCAACACAGCCTTGAGTGCGAAATAAAGGCGCTGATCATCGAGGCCCTGGGCCTGGAAGACATCAGCGTCGACGATATCGGTAGCGACCAAACCCTGTTCGGCGAAGGCCTGGGCCTGGATTCGGTAGACGCCCTGGAATTGGGCCTGGCGATCCAGAAAACGTACGGTATCAAGATCGATGCCGACGCCAAGGACACCCGCAATCACTTCACCAACGTGGCCAGCCTTGCGGCGTTCGTCACGGCCAGACAGGCAGCTTGAGACCGGACCATGCAAACTCGTGACGATATTTTCAACACCCTGCGCGATGCCTTGGTGGAACTGTTTGAACTGCCCCCGGAGCGCGTCACCCTCGACGCCAACCTGTATCAGGACCTGGAAATCGACAGCATCGATGCCGTGGACCTGATCGACCATATCAAGCGCCAGACCGGCAAGAAGATCGCCGCCGAAGAGTTCAAGGCCGTGCGCACCGTCAACGACGTGGTTGAGGCGGTGTACCGTCTGGTCCAGCCTGCCGCATGAGCCGGCTGATCGGCCTTGGCCTGTTGCTGGCGGGGCTGCTGTACCCCTTTGCGGTGTATTACGGCACCGAGCACTTTGCGCCGTGGCAATTCGGCCTGCTGCTGGGCAGCCTGTGGCTGTTGCGCGCGGTCACTGGTGCTTCGCGCCCCGGCAGCCGCTGGATGGCGCTGGCGGTGATCGTGTTTTGCCTGGCCCTGGCCTGGTTCGATAACCCGCGCCTGTTGCGTTGGTACCCGAGCCTGGTCAGTGCGTTCATGTTGGCGCTGTTCGGCCTGAGCCTGAAATACGGCCCGCCGATGGTGGAGCGTCTGGCACGCATGACCGACCCGGTACTGCCGCCGCACGCGATTGTGTATACGCGCCAGGTCACCGTGGTGTGGTGCGTGTTTTTTCTGTGTAATGGCCTGCTCGCCGCCGCCCTCACCCTGTGGGCGCCGTTGAGCTGGTGGACGTTGTACAACGGCTTGATCGCCTACGGGCTGATGGGGCTGTTGTTTGCCGTGGAATGGCTGGTACGACAAAGGGTTCGAGGCCGCGTATGAATGGGTTGAATCTTGAGCACCTGTTGCTCGAGCCGCTGGAACAGCGTTGGGTGACCACCGAACCTGCGATGAATCACGCCCAGCTGTGGGAGCACTCCCTGAGCCTGGCGGCCGGGTTGCAAGCGCGTGGTATCCAGCGCCTGGCCCTGCACCTGGAAGACGCAGGCCTGCTGGCGATTGCACTGCTGGGCGCCTGGCGCGCCGGGGCCAGCGTGCTGCTGCCCGCCGATCTGCAACCCCAGACCCGCCAACGCTGGGACGCGGTTGTCGACACCTGGCTGACTGAAGCGGCAGACCTGGACGCGTTGTATCAAGCGCCCTTGAGCCCTGCTGCCCTCGACCTGGACACCTGCCAACTGAGCCTGTGCACCTCCGGCTCCAGCGGCGAACCCAAGCGCATCGACAAGACCCTGCGCCAGTTGGCCAATGAGGTCCGGGCCTTGGAGGCCCTGTGGGGTGCAGACCTGAAAGACGCCTGCATCATCGGCAGTGTCGCCACCCAGCACATCTACGGTTTGCTGTTCCGCGTGCTGTGGCCGCTGTGCGCCGGTCGCACCTTTGTGCGCCGCCAGCTGGCCTTTCCGGAAGACATGCAGCGCGCCAGCCGCGAACACCCGCAATTCGCCTGGGTCGCCAGCCCGGCGCTGCTCAAGCGCATGGGCGACAACCTCGACTGGCCGGCGCTGAGCCAAGTATCGCGGGTATTTTCGTCAGGCGGTGCCTTGCCCATCGAGGCGGCCAGCAGTCTTTACGAGCGCTTGCAGCAATGGCCGACAGAGATTCTCGGCAGCTCGGAAACCGGCGGCATCGCCTGGCGCCAGGGCGCGCAACCCTGGCAGCCGTTCGCCGACGTACACCTGAGCCAGGACGCCGACGGTGCACTGCGCATCGTCTCGCCTTACTTGCCCGTCGGGCATATAGAACAAACCGCTGACGCGGCACGCATTCACGCCGATGGTCGCTTCGAGCTGCTCGGGCGCCTGGACCGTATCGTCAAGCTGGAAGAAAAACGCATCTCCCTGCCGATGTTGGAGCAAGCGCTGATGGCCCACCCGTGGGTCGCCGAAACGCGCCTGGGGGTGGTGCAGGAAAACCGCGCATCCCTCGGCGCCCTGGTGGTGTTGAGCGCCGATGGCTTGCATGCCTTGCGCAATCAGGGCCGACGCAATCTCACCCAAACCCTGCGCCAACATTTGAGCCAGCATTGCGAAGCCCTGGCCTTGCCGCGCCGCTGGCGCCTGCTGCGCCAACTGCCGCTGAATGCCCAAGGCAAACTGCCCCAGGCCGATGTGGCCGCGCTGCTGCTGGCGCCCCGGCCCAAGGCGCCGGAAGTGCTGGAGCAGGTAGAAGCCAACGGCGAATGGACCGTGCAACTCAGCGTCCCGCCGGACCTGGCCTACTTCAGCGGGCACTTCCCGGTAACCCCAGTATTGCCGGGTGTGGTCCAAGTGGAATGGGCATTCAACCTGGGCCAGCAACTGCTCGACCTGCCGTCGACCTTTGCCGGCATGGAAGTGCTCAAGTTCCAGCAACTGGTGCGCCCCGGCGACCGTATCGAACTGCACCTGCGCTTCGACCAGGAACGCGGCAAGTTGTATTTCGCCTACCGCAACGGCGTCGCCGCCTGCTCCAGCGGCCGGATCCAATTGGAAGCCGCCCATGCATAACCCTTGCGCCCTGATCCCGGTCTACAACCACGAAGCCGCAGTGCCCGCCGTGGTCCACAGCCTGTTGAGCAGCGGCCTGCCGTGCCTGTTGGTCGACGACGGCAGCAGCCCGGCCTGCGCAGCGGTACTGGCGCAATTGGCGGACCTGGATAACGTCACCCTGCTGACCCTGCCGAACAATCAAGGCAAGGGCGGCGCGGTGATGGCAGGCTTTCGCGAAGCGGCGCGCCTGGGCTTCAGCCACGCCTTGCAGGTCGACGCCGACGGACAGCACGACCTGCGCGAAGTCGAGACATTTATCGACGCATCCCGCAGGCAGCCCAACGCGATCATCTGCGGCTACCCGGAATACGACGAAAGCGTGCCCAAGGGCCGTTTGTACGCGCGTTACCTGACCCACGTGTGGGTGTGGATCAACACCCTGTCGCTGCAGATCCGCGACTCGATGTGCGGCTTTCGCGTGTATCCGCTGGCACCCGTGCTAGCCCTGATGGACTCGGCCTACATTGGCACGCACATGGACTTCGACTCCGACATCCTGGTGCGCCTGGCCTGGCGTAACCAGCCGATGCGCTGGCTGCCGACCCAGGTGCATTACCCTGCCGACGGCCTGTCGCACTTCCGCCTGTTCCGCGACAACGTACGCATCAGCGCCATGCACACCCGACTGTTCTTCGGCATGTTGGTGCGTGCACCGCTGATCCTGTGGCGACGGTGGCAGGCATGAGCGACAGCACCAAGCATTGGGCCGACCGCGAAGAGCGCGGCAGCTACTGGCTGATGAAATTCACCGCCCTCGCCGCCAAGGTCCTCGGCCGCCGCCTGCTGAGCCCGGTGCTGTATGGCATCGTGTTGTACTTCTTCCTGTTCAGCCGCACCGCGCGCCAGAGCACCTGGCAATACCAACAGCGCCTGGCCGACTGGAGCGGGCGCGATGAACTGCGCCCCAGCCAGCGCAAAGTCTTCGCCCAGTTCATGGCCTTTGCCGACGCCCTGCTCGACAAGCTCGACGTGTGGAACGGCAAGCTGCGCCTGGAACAGATCGAGATCAACGACCCGGCGAAACTGCGCGGGCGACTGCGTGGCGGGCGCGGGCAGATGCTGGTCGGCGCACATTTGGGCAACCTCGAAGTGTGCCGCGCGCTGGCGGAAATCGGCGAACAGGTCACCATGAACGTGCTGGTGCACACCAAGCACGCCGAACGCTTCAACCGCCTGCTGGGCGAAGCCGGGGCCACCCACTTGCGCCTGATCCAGGTCAGCGAGCTGGACCCGGCCACCATGCTGTTGCTCAGCCAGCGCCTGGACGACGGCGAATGGCTGGCGATTGCCGGCGACCGTGTGCCGTTGCATGGCGGGCGCACGGTGCGCGTGGATTTCCTCGGCCATGACGCTGCCTTCCCCCAAGGCCCGTGGCTGCTGGCGGGCCTGCTGAAATGCCCGGTCAACCTGCTGATGTGCCTGAAACACCAGGGCCGCTATCGCCTGACCATCGAGCCCTTCGCGCAATTGATCGAATGGAAACGCAGCACCCGCGAGCAGGTCATTGCCCTGTGGACCGCGCGCTACGCCGCACGCCTGGGCCAGTTCTGCCTGGAAGCGCCCCAACAATGGTTCAACTTTTACCCTTTCTGGAAGACCGATGACGACGCATCTTGAGCCGGTAACCTTTGGCGAACGCCCCCTGCGCATCGAAGACGTGCTGGCCCTGGCCAACCGTCAGGTGCCTACCCAGCTGCAAAGCGATGCCGCGTATCGCCAGCGCATTGCCAAGGGCGCGCAGTTCCTTGACTCGCTGCTGGACAAAGAAGGCGTGATCTACGGCGTAACCACCGGCTACGGTGACTCCTGCGTGGTCGCGGTGCCGTTGCAACACGTCGAGGCCCTGCCGCGTCACCTGTACACCTTCCACGGTTGCGGCCTGGGCAAGTTGCTCGACGCCCAAGCTACCCGTGCCGTGCTGGCGGCGCGCTTGCAGTCGCTGTGCCACGGTGTCTCCGGGGTGCGCGTGGAACTGCTGGAGCGCCTGCATGCGTTCCTCGAACACGACGTGCTGCCGCTGATCCCGGAAGAAGGCTCGGTGGGCGCCAGCGGTGACCTGACGCCGCTGTCCTACGTGGCCGCGACCCTGTCCGGCGAGCGCGACGTGCTGTTCCGTGGCGAGCGTCGCCAGGCGGCCGACGTGCACCGCGAACTCGGCTGGGAGCCGCTGGTACTGCGCCCCAAGGAGGCCCTGGCGCTGATGAACGGCACCGCCGTGATGACCGGCATCGCTTGCCTGGCCTTCGCCCGCGCCGACTACCTGCTGCAACTGGCCACGCGCATCACCGCACTGAACGTGGTGGCGCTGCAAGGCAACCCGGAACACTTCGACGAGCGCCTGTTCGCCGCCAAGCCACATCCGGGGCAGATGCAAGTCGCCGCCTGGCTGCGCAAGGACCTGGCGATCGACGCGCCGACCGCGCCGCTGCATCGCCTGCAGGACCGCTACTCACTGCGCTGCGCGCCGCACGTGCTCGGTGTGTTGGCGGACAGCCTGAACTGGCTGCGTTCGTTTATCGAGATCGAACTGAACAGCGCCAACGACAACCCGATCATCGACGCCGAAGAAGAACGCGTGCTGCATGGCGGGCATTTCTACGGCGGGCATATCGCCTTTGCCATGGACAGCCTCAAGACCCTGGTGGCCAACGTCGCCGACCTGCTCGACCGCCAGCTCGCGCTGCTGGTAGACGTGCGCTACAACCACGGCCTGCCGAGCAACCTGTCCGGCGCACCGGCTGACCGCGCGATGATCAACCATGGCTTCAAGGCCGTGCAGATCGGCACCAGCGCCTGGACCGCCGAAGCCCTGAAAAACACCATGCCGGCCAGCGTGTTCTCGCGCTCCACCGAATGCCACAACCAGGACAAGGTGAGCATGGGCACCATCGCCGCCCGCGATGCGATCCGTGTGCTGGAGCTGACCGAACAGGTCGCCGCCGCCACCCTGCTCGCCGCCAACCAGGGCGTGTGGCTGCGCGCCCAGGCCAACGACGCACGCCCGTTGCCGCCGGCTCTGGCGGCCATGCATGCAGAGCTGGCCCAGGACTTCCCGCCGGTCATCGAAGACCGCGCCCTCGAAGGCGAACTGCGCCTGTGCCTGCAACGCATCGCCGAGCAACACTGGAGGCTGCATGCGTAGCCCTGGCGTATTACACAGCGACACCGAAATCCTCGTGCCGTTTTTTGACGTCGACACCATGAACGTCGTCTGGCACGGGCATTACGTGAAGTACCTGGAAGTCGCACGCTGCGCGCTGCTGGACAAGATCGGCCATAACTACACGGCGATGCTCGAAGCCGGCTACGCCTGGCCGGTGATCGACATGCAACTGCGCTATGTGCGCGGCGCGATGTTCGGCCAGACGATCAACGTGCGCGCCAGTCTGGTGGAGTGGGAGAACCGCTTGAAGGTCAATTACCTGATCACCGACCTGGCCAGCGGCGAGCGCCTGACCCGCGCCAGCACTGTGCAAGTGGCGGTGGAAATCGCCAGTCGCGAGATGCAGCTGGCCTCGCCCAAAGTATTCACCGACGCCGTCGACAGGGCCTTGTCATGAAACTGATCACCTTCCTCGGCGCGTTGCTGCTGTCGCTTCAAGCCCAGGCCTTCGACCTGCAACAACTCAGCGACCAGTTGGCCAAACCTTCAGTGATCCACGGCAGCTTCATCCAGGAAAAACACCTGCGGGCGCTACCGCAACCGCTGGTCAGCAAGGGCACCTTCGTCCTGGCCAAGGACCACGGCCTGCTGTGGCTGCTGAAAACCCCGCTGCAACAGGACTACCGCATCAGCGCCCAGGGCATCGCCCGACGTGACGCGAATGGCTGGCAGCTGCTGCCGAACAAGAGCGCCGGTGCCGAACAGAACCGTCTGTTCCTCGCCGTGCTCCAGGGCGACAGCAGCGGCTTGCAGCGTGACTTCGAGCTGCAACTGCAAGGCGAAGCCCAGCAATGGAAACTCACGCTGATCCCGCGCTCGCTACTGCTCAAGCAGGTATTCACCCAGATCAATATCGACGGCGGTGAGCTGGTACACACCATCGAACTGCTGGAAACCCAGGGCGACAGCACCTTGCTGCGCATGCAGGACAGTACGGCCAGCCAGCCGTTGAGCGACGCGGAGCAACATGACTTTGCCCAGTGAGCGCCTGCTGCCCCGCCTGTTCCTGATCCTGCTGGTGGCCGTGCTGGCCCTGGCCGGCTGGCAATGGCGCCACGGTGCACCGCTGTCGGCCAACCTGATGGAGCTGGTCCCGGGCAGTACGCCGGATGCCTTGGAGTTGCAGGCCGAACAGCGCATGCAGGAGCCGCTCAACCGCGAAATGCTGGTATTGGTGGGGCACGCCGATCGCCAACAAGCGGTGGCCGTGGCGCAGCAATTGGGCGAGCGTTGGCAGGCCAGCGGCCTGTTCGAGAAGGTCCAATGGAACCTGCAAGCCGACCTGCCGGCGCTGCGTGAGCAGTTGCTGCGCGGGCGGCTGGCGATGCTCTCGGCCAAGGACCGCGAACAACTGATCGACCACCCCGACGCGTTCATCCAGCAACGGGTGCAGTCGCTGTTCGACCCCTTCACCGGCTTCAGCCTGGTGCCGAGCCAGGACGACTGGCTCGGCCTGACCGGACGCATCCAGAACAGCCAGCCGCAACACGGCTCGGTGCAACTGGACATCGGCAGCGGCGCCTTGATCGCCGACGCCGACGGCAAGAGCTGGGTGCTGCTGCGCGCACGTACCACCGGCAATGCCTTCGACATGAAACTGCCGCTGCAAGTGGCGGATTTGCTCCAGGCCAGCCGCACGCAGGCCGGCGAACACGGCGCGCAATTGCTCGCCGCCAGCGGTTTGCTCTACGCCGCCAATGGCCAGCAGCAGGCCACGCGGGAAATCACCTGGGTTGGCGGCGGCGCCACCGTCGGCATCCTGCTGTTGCTGTTGCTGGCGTTCCGCCGCTGGCGAGTGCTGCTGGCGTTCGTACCGGTGCTGGTGGGCATGCTGTTTGGCGCCGTCACCTGCGTGGCGCTGTTCGGCCATATGCATGTGATGACCTTGGTGCTCGGCTCCAGCCTGATCGGCGTCGCGGTGGATTACCCGCTGCACTACCTGTCGAAAAGCTGGAGCATGACCCCCTGGCGCAGTTGGCCGGCATTGCGCCTGACGCTGCCAGGGCTGAGCCTGAGCCTGGCCACCAGTTGCATCGGCTACCTGGCGCTGGCCTGGACGCCGTTTCCGGCCTTGACGCAAATCGCGGTGTTCTCCGCTGCGGGGCTGGTCGGCGCTTACCTGTCAGCGGTATGCCTGCTGCCGGCTTTGCTCAAGGGTGTCGAACTGCGCCCGGCACAATGGCCGCTGCGCATCGCCGAGTGCCTGTGGCTGGTGCGGGCCTCCTTGCTCAAGCGCGTGCCGAGCCCATTTTTGCTGGCGTGGGTGCTGCTGTTCTGCGCCGGTGGCCTGTGGCAGCTGAACAGCAAAAACGATATTCGCCAGTGGATCGGCGCGCCGCCGCAATTGCTGCAAGAGGCGCAGGCGGTGGCACGCATTACCGGCTTCCAGCCCACCAGCCAGTTTTTCCTGATCCGGGCGGATAACCAGCCGCAGTTGCTGGAGCGGCAAGCCGCCCTGGGCCAACGCCTGGACCAACTGGTGAATATGGACAAGCTTCAGGGTTACCTGGCGCTCAACCAACTGGTCAGCCTACCCGCCGAGCAGCAACAACTGCGCGATGCCCTGAACACACTCCCACACCATTGGCAGCCGCTGTTGGACCTCGGCGTGCCCGCCAGTGCCCTGCAAGCCGAAGTCGCGCAACTGCAAGCGCTGCCCACCGAAGACATCGACGCTGCGCTGGCGGGCCCCTTGGCCGAACCCTGGCGCACGCTGTGGCTCGGCCCGGTGGACGGCGGTGTCGCGGCAATGGTCAGTCTGCAGGGCTTGAACAACCCGGCGCTGCTGCGGGTGCAAGCCGTGGACCTACCCGGCGTGCAGTTGGTGGATCGCCTCGGTGATTTGAACCGTGTGTTCGCCGACACGCAGATCAGCGCCGCCGAATTGAAGTTGATGTCGTGCGTATTGATCGTGCTGTTGCTGATCCTGCCGTTCGGCTTTGGCGGGGCCTTGCGCATCGTCGCCCTGCCGCTGCTGGCGGCGCTGTGCAGCCTGGCCAGCCTGGGTTGGCTGGGCCAGCCGTTGACCCTGTTCAGCCTGTTCGGGCTGCTGCTGGTCACGGCCATCAGTGTTGATTATGCGATTTTGATGCGCGAACAGATCGGCGGTCCTGCTGTCAGCCTTTTAGGGACGCTGCTGGCAGCGCTGACGACCTGGTTGTCGTTCGGCCTGCTGGCCGTGTCCAGCACACCAGCAGTGAGTAATTTCGGCCTGTCGGTCAGCCTGGGCCTGGCATTCAGCTTTATGCTGGCGCCCTGGGCCGGCCAACGGAAACATGCCTCATGAATGTGATTATCGCCAAAGCGGCAAGGAGCCCTCGTGCCCATAGTTGAAATGGAACGTCGCCAGGTCGTGGTGATTGGTGCCGGGCCCTCCGGCGCGATTGCTGCCGCACTGCTCAAACGCAAAGGGCATGATGTATTGATCATCGAGCGCCAGCATTTTCCGCGCTTTTCGATCGGTGAAAGCCTGCTGTCGCACTGCATCGATTTCATCGAAGAAGCCGGCATGCTCGACGCCGTGCAGGCCGCGGGTTTCCAGGTAAAAACCGGTGCCGCGTTTGCCTGGGGCGAGCGTTACAGCGCATTTGATTTCGGTGACACCTTCAGCAACGGCAAGCCGACCACCTTCCAGGTGCAGCGCGGCGAGTTCGACAAGTTGCTGGCCGATCAGGCCGCACAGCAAGGCGTCGACATCCGCTACGGCGAAACCATCGTCGGCGTGGATTTCTCCGGTGAGTGCCGCTACCTGCATGTGCGCCGCGAGAACGGCAGCGAGTACCACATCAAGGCCAAGTTCGTGCTCGATGCCAGCGGCTACGGCCGCGTACTGCCGCGCCTGCTCGACCTGGAGGCGCCGTCGAATTTCCCGCTGCGCCAGGCAGTGTTCACCCACGTTGAAGACCGCATCGAACACCCAGGCTTCGACCGCACCAAGATTCTGATAACCACTCACCCTACCAAGCGCGATATCTGGTTCTGGACCATCCCGTTCAGCAACGGTCGCTGCTCGGTGGGCGTGGTCGCGGCCAAGGAGCATTTCGACGGTCGCGACGCTGACCTCGACGCCTGCCTGCGCGGCTTTATCGACGAAACCCCGAGCCTGTCCGGCGTGCTGCATAACGCCGTATGGGACACGCCAGCGCGCACCATCGGCGGCTACTCGGCCAACGTCAAAACCCTGCACGGCCCAGGCTTTGCGCTGCTGGGCAATGCGGCGGAATTCCTCGACCCGGTGTTCTCCTCCGGCGTGACCATCGCCATGCGCTCGGCGAGCATGGCCGCTGGCGTGCTGCATCGTCAGCTCAAAGGCGAGACCGTGGATTGGCAAACCGAGTTTGCCGAGCCGCTCAAGCGCGGTGTCGACACCTTCCGCTGCTACGTCGAAGGCTGGTATGCGGGGACGTTCCAGGATGTGATTTTCCACCCCGACAGTTCGCCGGAGATTCGCCGGATGATCAGTTCAATCCTCGCGGGTTACGCGTGGGACGAACGCAACCCGTTTGTCAGCGAGCCCAAGCGGCGGTTGCGGATGTTGTCGGAAATTTGTGCGAGTGAACCGGTATGACGTCTCAATACCTGAGTAAAAACTACGTCGAAGAAACCAAGTTCGGCTTCTGGTTCCTGCGCAGCCACACCTGGCAGCACCATGTATTGCGTGTGGCAATCAACGACCTGCGCAGCCTGTTCACCGATCCCCTGCCCGAGGCGCCGGTGCTGCTGGACGCTGGTTGCGGCCAGGGCAAGTCGTTCCAATACCTGCAGCAGGTGTTTACCCCTGAACGCCTGATCGGCCTGGATGCCGACCCCCACAGCCTGGAACTGAGCAAGGTCGAAGCCGCGCGCCAGGGCCTGGCCGTCGAATTGATCGGCAGCGACTGCGCCACCCTCGATGTGCCGGATGCCAGCGTCGACATCCTGTTCTGCCACCAGACCTTCCATCACCTGGTTGAACAGCATCGCGCACTCAAGGAGTTTTACCGGGTGCTCAAGCCGGGCGGTTACTTGCTGTTTGCCGAATCCACCGAAGCCTATATCGACACCTGGGTCATTCGTTGGCTGTTCCGCCACCCCATGCATGTGCAGAAAAGCGCCGAAGAGTACCTGGAGATGCTCCGCGAGCAGGGCTTTGAGTTCGGCCCGCAGAACGTTTCGTACCCATACCTGTGGTGGAGCCGTTCCAGCGACTTCGGTCTGCTGGAGCGCTGGGGCCTGCGTACTCCGCCACCGGTGGGTCAGCGTGAAGAAACCCTGGTCAACTGCGTAGCACGCAAACCCCTGGCGAGCGCCGCACCATGATGCGCGCCCTGTTGATCGGTTGCCTGTTGCTGCTGAGCGCCTGCGCCAGCCAGCCGCCGCTGCCTGAAAAAAACCCGGCCCTGGCCTTGCCGATACAACTGCACGTGCAGCGCCTGGCAGACGGCCAGAGCCAGGACTGGCTGCTGGTGATCCAACGCGAAGGTGGCGCAATCCGTTGGTCGATGATGGACCCGCTGGGCATTCCCCAGGCCCGGCAAAAACTGATCGATGGCCAATGGCAGGCCGACGGTCTGCTGCCGCCCAATCCCCAGGCGCGCGAGCTGTTTGCCGCACTGTTGTTTGCCTTGACCTCGGCGGATGACGTGCGTGCGCTCTATCCCGGCGCCCAGGCGATGGACCTTACGCGTACCCTTCCGGGCCATTGGCAGATCGTGTATCAGTCCTCCGAAGTGTTCAGCGTGAACATGGCCGGTCAGCCGTTGAGCTACCGCATCACACCACTGGGTACCGCGCGATGACCGCCTACCTCAACGCCCTGGGCGTAATCTGCGCCCTCGGCCGGGGCCAGGCCGAGGTGAGCCGCAGCCTGTTTGCCGGCGACTGCTCGGGGATGCGCGCCGAAAGCGGCTGGGTGCCGGAGCGCACGCTGCCGGTAGGCAGTGTGCACGGCGAGCTGGCGACCATCCCGACGGAACTCGGCCAGCAAAGCAGCCGCAATAACCAACTGCTGCTGGAAGCGGCGCTGCAGATCGAGGGCGAGATTCGCCAGGCGATCCACCGTTATGGCGCCTCGCGGGTCGGGATTGTGCTCGGCACCAGCACCTCGGGCATCGACGAAGCCAGCCGCGGTATCGCCCAATACCTGCGCGACAGGCACTTCCCCAGCGACTACGACTACCAGCAACAGGAACTCAGCGCCCCGGCGAACTTCCTCGCCGACTGGCTGCAACTGAGCGGCCCGACCTATGTGATTTCCACCGCCTGCACCTCCAGCGCCCGGGCCTTGATGAGCGCACAACGCCTGCTCGACCTGGGGGTGTGCGACGCGGTGCTCTGCGGCGGCGTCGACAGCCTGTGCAAGCTGACCCTCAACGGGTTCGGCGCGTTGGAAGCGGTGTCCAACGCGCGCTGCAATCCGTTCTCGGTGAACCGCAACGGCATCAATATCGGCGAAGCGGCGGTGCTGTTCCTGATGACTAAAACGCCGGCGGCGATCGCCCTGCTGGGCAGCGGTGCGAGTTGCGATGCGCACCATATTTCCGCGCCGGAACCCACCGGCAAAGGCGCGTTGCAGGCGATGCGCAAGGCACTGGCCAGCGCGAAAGTGCAGCCCGGGCAGATCGGCTACCTGAACCTGCACGGCACCGCCACCCAACACAACGACGCCATGGAAAGCCTCGCCGTCGCCAGCCTGTTCCCCGAAGGCGTGGCCTGCTCGTCGACCAAACCCATGAGCGGCCACACCCTGGGCGCGGCCGGTGCGCTGGAAGCCGCGTTCTGCTGGCTGAGCCTGGCCCACGGCCGGGTGCCGCCGCATGTGTGGGACGGCCAGGCCGACCCCACGCTGCCCGCCTTGCGATGGGCACTCAGCGGCGAAACCCTGGAAAAACCCTGCCTGATGAGCAACTCGTTTGCCTTCGGTGGCAACAACGTCAGCCTGATAATTGCAGAGGCCCCATGACCGATTGGCCACTTGCCGAACTGCTGCCCCACGCGGGCGACATGATCCTGATCGACCAGGTGCTGTCGTTCGATGAAGAGCAGATTCGCACCCGCCTCACCGTCAAGCCCGACGGCCTGTTCAACCGCCCTGACGGCAGCCTGCCGGCCTGGGTCGGCATCGAGTTGATGGCGCAGAGCGTCGCCGCCTACGCCGGCTGCCGCGCCCGTCAAAAGGGTGAAGCGGTGGAACTGGGCTTCCTGCTCGGTACACGTAAGTTCGAGTGCAACGTGGAACACTTCCCGGCCGGCACCGAGCTGAGCATCCACGGCCTGCGTTCCCTGGAAGACGACAACGGCATGGGTGTGTTCGAATGCCACCTTACCGGTAGCGGTATCCAGGCCAGCGCGCGCCTGAATGTATTTAGACCGCCCCAGGCGGCCAACTATTTAGATGAATCGAAGGACGAAACGCCATGACTGAACCCGTACTGGTCACCGGCTCCAGCCGTGGTATCGGCCGCGCCATTGCCCTGCGCCTGGCCCAGGCCGGGCATGACATCGTGCTGCATTGCCGCAGTGGCCGGGCCGAAGCCGACGCGGTGCAGCTCGAGATCGAGTCCCTGGGCCGCCAGGCGCGGGTGCTGCAATTCGACGTGGCGGACCGCGCCGCGTGCAAGGAAATCCTTGAAGCCGACGTGGAGCAACACGGTGCTTATTACGGCGTGGTGCTCAACGCCGGCCTGACCCGCGACGGCGCCTTCCCGGCCTTGTCGGAAGACGATTGGGACGTGGTGCTGCGCACCAACCTCGATGGCTTCTACAACGTGCTGCACCCGGTGATGATGCCGATGATTCGTCGGCGCGCCGCCGGGCGCATTGTGTGCATCACCTCGGTCTCCGGGCTGATCGGCAACCGTGGCCAGGTCAACTACAGCGCCTCCAAGGCCGGCCTGATCGGTGCGGCCAAGGCCTTGGCCATCGAACTGGGCAAGCGCAAGATCACCGTCAACTGCGTTGCGCCCGGCTTGATCGATACCGCCATGCTGGATGAGAACGTACCGGTGGAAGAACTGATGAAGATGATCCCGGCGCAACGCATGGGCACCCCGGAAGAAGTCGCCGGCGCGGTGAATTTCCTGATGTCGGCCGAAGCCGGCTATATCACGCGCCAGGTCCTGGCCGTGAATGGAGGCCTGTGCTGATGAAACGTGTAGTCGTCACCGGCATGGCCGGCATAACCTCCCTGGGCGGCGATTGGGAGACGATCTCGGCCAACTTCCGCGCCAACCGCAGCGGCATCCGGCGCATGGATGAGTGGGAGCGCTTTACCGAATTGAACACGCGCCTGGCCGGGCCGGTCGATGATTTCGTCGTGCCCGCCCACTGGACGCGCAAGCAGCTGCGCAGCATGGGCCGCGTCTCGCGCCTGGCGGTGTGGGCGGCAGAGCAGGCGCTGAAGGACGCTGGTTTGCTCGGTGACGAGTCGATCAAGGACGGGCGCATGGGTGTGGCCTGTGGCTCGTCCACCGGCAGTACCGATGAGATCAAGGCCTTCGGCAATATGCTGCTGAACTCGGTGGCCGAGGGGCTGAATGCCAACTCCTACGTGCGCATGATGCCCCACACCACGGCGGCGAATATCAGCATCTTCTTTGGCCTCACCGGGCGGCTGATCCCCACGTCCAGCGCGTGCACCAGCGGCAGCCAGGGCATCGGCTATGCCTATGAAGCGATCAAGTTCGGCCGCCTGCCGTTGATGCTCGCCGGCGGCGCTGAGGAGCTGTGCCCCACCGAGGCCATGGTGTTTGACGCACTGTATGCCACCAGCCTGAAGAACGATGCGCCACAGACCAGCCCACGCCCCTACGACAGCGGCCGCGATGGTTTGGTGATCGGCGAAGGCGCCGGCATGCTGGTGCTCGAAGAGCTGGAACACGCACTGGCGCGGGGTGCGCATATCCATGCCGAGATCGTCGGTTTCGGCAGCAATGCCGATGGCCAGCACACCACTCGCCCGGAACAGAAAACCATGCGCCGCGCCATGGAGCTGGCCCTGGAAGACGCCGGGCTCACCCCGGACGCCATCGGCTACGTCAACGGCCATGGCACCGCCACCGACCAGGGTGACATCGCCGAAACCCAGGCCACCAGCAGCCTGTTCGGCAGCCACATGCCCATCAGCTCGCAGAAAAGTTTCCTCGGTCACACCTTGGGCGCCTGCGGTGCGCTGGAGTCATGGTTCAGCATCGAGATGATGAACCGCGACCAGTACGTGCACACCTTCAACCTGGACTCAGTCGACCCGCAATGCGGCGAGCTGGATTACCTGCAGGGTGAATTTCGCGAGATGCACCACAACTACGTGATGAACAACAACTTTGCCTTTGGCGGCGTCAACACGTCGCTGATCTTCCGCCGCTGGTCCTGACTTTTTAATCGATTGGAGAATACGGAATGTCTTCCTTGCTACGCGCTACGCTGATCACCCTGGCCCTGCTGACCACCGCCGGTTGCACCAGCAAACCGATCCTCAACACCCAGCACGACCTGCCGGCCAACGCCCAGGTCAGCGAAGAGAAAATGAAAACGGTGATCGTCAACGCCCTGCAAAAACGCGAATGGAACGTGCAGCGCCTGAGCCCGCAACTGGTACAGGCCGAGATCACCGTGCGTAACCAGTATTACGCGGCCATCGACATCCGCTACACGCGCAACAGCTACGCCATCACCTACCGCGACAGCCGCGAGCTGGGCTACAAGGACGGCAAGATCCATCGCAACTACAACCGTTGGGTAAACAACCTGGACAACGACATCATGGCGGGATTGCGCAGCAATGGCGTGAGTGGTGAGGCAGGGTCGGCGGCGCAGTTGTTTGAGCAGACGGGAACGTCTAAGTAAAACCAAAGCCAGGCACATCCTCTGTGGCGAGCGGGCTTGTCGAATCGTCGCACCGCCCGCTCGCCACCAACAACTCCACAAACGCCTTCGCCATCGGCGTTTGTGCGCCTTTGCGTTGCACCAGCCATACCGCCGTCACCGCCTCCTGATCCAGCAACGTGCGATAGACCACGCCATCGATCCGTATCCGTTGGTATGACGCCGGCAACACCGACACGCCCAAGCCCGCCGCCACCAAACCGATAATGGTCATCGCCTCCCCCGCTTCCTGGGCGAAGTGCGGGCTGAAGCCGGCATCGCGGGCCAGGTTGAGCAGTTGGGCATACAGGCCGCTGCCGTAGGTGCGCGGGAAAAACACAAACGGCTCCTGCGCCAGTTGCGCCAGATAGAGGCCGCGCTCGCTGCCCTCCACCAACGGATGACCGGCGTTCAATACGGCCACCAGCGGTTCACGCATCAGCTCGATCACACTCAACGAGTCCGGCAGCGGCAATGGGCGCATCAGCCCAACCTGAATCGACTCATCCACCAACGATTCGGCCACTTCGGTGCTGCTCATTTCCTGCAGGTTCAGGTGCACGGCCGGGAAGGCCTGGCGAAACGCAAAGATCGCCTGCGGGATGCTGGAGTTGAACGGTGCCGAAGAGGTGAAGCCGATCTTCAGCTCGCCCAGCTGCCCCAACTGTGCACGGCGGGCCACATCCGCCGCCTTGTCGACCTGGGCCAGAACCAGCCGCGCCTCGTGCAGGAACAAACGCCCGGCCTCGCTCAGTTCAACCCGACGATTGGTACGCTCGAATAACCGCGCGCCCACCTCCTGCTCGAGCGCCTGGATCTGCTGGCTCAGCGGCGGTTGCGAGATGCCCAGCACCTGCGCGGCGCGGCCAAAGTGCAGCTCTTCGGCGACGGCAATGAAGTACCGCAGGTGACGTAATTCCATGCAAACCTCATTAGGTCGTAAAAGCTATCAAACAGGTCGAACAATATATTGGAAAGAATCATTAGCCAGCTATATTCTTTTTTGCATTGCCAGTCCTGGCAGGCTTTTCCTCCCCGAGGTCTCCGTGAAATCTGCTGTCGCTCCATTCGCTCAAGAAGTCCCACCTACCGCCCTGGATGAGGTGGTGGCGCAGCTCAATGACGCGTACATCGAAAAAGGCACGCCGATGTTCATGCGCACGGTGCTCGCGCTGTTCTCCGGCGGCTTCGCCACGTTCGCCCTGTTGTATTGCGTGCAGCCGATGATGCCGGCGCTGTCCCACGAGTTCTCGATCAATGCGGCGCAGAGCAGCCTGATCCTGTCAGTGGCCACGGCGATGCTGGCGCTGGGCTTGCTGATTACCGGGCCGATTTCCGACACCTTGGGGCGCAAGCCGGTGATGGTCGCCGCGTTGTTTTGCGCAGCGCTGGCGACCATCGCCAGCGGCCTGATGCCGTCCTGGGAAGGGATTTTGTTGATGCGCGCGCTGGTGGGCCTGTCCTTGAGCGGCCTGGCCGCCGTGGCGATGACGTACCTGAGCGAAGAGATCCACCCCCAGCACATCGGCCTGGCGATGGGCCTGTACATTGGCGGCAACGCCATCGGGGGCATGAGCGGGCGCCTGATCATCGGCGTGCTGATCGACTTCGTCAGCTGGCACACCGCAATGCTGATCATCGGCGCCCTGGCGCTGATCGCCGCCACGGTGTTCTGGAAGATCCTCCCCGAATCGCGCAACTTCCGCGCCAGCAGCCTCAAGCCGCGCAGCCTGGTGGACGGCTTTGTCATGCACTTCAAGGACGCCGGCCTGCCGTGGCTGTTCCTCGAAGCCTTCCTGCTGATGGGCGCGTTCGTGACGATGTTCAACTACATCGGCTACCGCCTGCTGGCCGCCCCGTATGACCTGAGCCAGGCCGTGGTGGGCCTGCTGTCGCTGGTGTACCTCTCGGGCATCTACAGCTCGGCAAAGATCGGCTCCCTGGCCGACCGCCTTGGCCGCCGTCGCGTGTTGTGGGCCACCATCGTGCTGATGCTTGGCGGTATGGCCCTGACCCTGTTCACCCCGCTATGGCTGGTGGTGCCGGGCATGTTGATCTTCACCTTCGGCTTCTTCGGTGCCCACTCGGTAGCGAGCAGCTGGATCGGCCGCCGCGCGGTCAAGGCCAAGGGGCAGGCGTCATCGCTGTACCTGTTCTGCTATTACGTAGGCTCAAGCATCGCCGGGACAGCGGGCGGATTCTTCTGGCACTTTGCTGGGTGGAACGGCATTGGCGCCTTCATCGTGGCGCTGTTGGTCGGCGCGTTGCTGGTGGCGTTGAAGCTGGCGAAGTTGCCGCCGCTGGCCGCGGCTTGAAAAACCGGCGCCTTGAACGACTACAGCGCCGTAGCGACTGAAAAATAGCCAGAGCTGAGCGGCATTCTAAAGCTCAAGACGAGCTTCCAGACGGTCATCGCGTTTCTCCAGCGTGAGCATGTGGAAGCCCCCCGTGTCCCGTTCCAGTGCCGCCAACCAGTTGAGCAACGCCACTGCCTCGCCGCTGAGGATCAAGCGCAGCCGCTCGCTTTGTACCTCGATCTGATTGACCTCGAGCCCCGCCGCTTCGGCGCTGTCGTGGATGGTTGACGCCGGGGGCAGGGTTGCCGCCTGCCGGGCTTGCAGTGGCTGGGCACGCTGCACTTGCTGCGCCAATACGTGTTGTTGCTGGTAATACCGTTCGGCACCGACCAGCCGCTGCCGGCCGGGTTGCCACACCCCCTGGAACAGCAGCACACCGAGCAAAAACGCCGCCAGTCCTTTGAGTAAAAAGCGATCACGAGGTGACAGCGCCTTCCAGGCTTGCAGAGCTTTCACGACGCGTCCTCCAACACCAACACGGCATGTACGCGATTGCCTTCCTTGCTGGCGTTTTCCACACGCACCGGCATGCCGCTCTGCCGCCCCTGCGCTTGCAATTGCTCCAGCGCACTGAAGCCGTGAGCCGCCAACTCAATTTTCCAGCCGTCGCCGCGTCGAAATTCCATGCGGCGTACCTCCACATCGGCCGCGCCGATTACCTGCTCAGTCAGGCCGACCAGGCGCGCCATCGCTGTCTCGGGCGCGCGCGCGCTTTGCCCGTGCTGCATCACCTTCAGTTGCGCAGCCAGGTCAACAATACGCGTCTGTTCCGGGTACAGCGCCTGGAAGCGCTCCACACTCTGCGCGTGGAGACTACGGGCGTGCCCTTCAAAATACTGAATACGCACCTGCATGAATCCCCAATCGATGACGAATACCAAGGCTGCTGCCAGTGCTGCGGCGGCCCAGGGCCAGGGTTGTCGGGCGCGGTCGAATTCACCCCCCAGCAAATTGATCGGCTGGCCCTGGCCGCCCCACAAGGCGCGCGCTATATACGCCCGGCTCTCGTCTTCGTCCAGCCACTGCAAGGGTTCATCCAGCAACGGTTCCAGCGCCTTGAGTGCCGGAGCAGACATCGCCAGCCGTACGGGCCCGCCCACGACCCGACGGCCATACCAGTCCACGGCGACAGCACAATCATCGGGGAGCAGATCGGCGTCGACATGCACACTGCGCACCTGGATACCAAGCGTCGCCAGCTCATGCAGCAGCGTCTTGAAACGCGCCTTGTGGGTCACCAGTACCGGAAAGCAACCGGCTGCGTCCCGCTGACCGACACTCACATGCACGGCCTCCAGTTCTTCACCCAACTGGTCCTCGATGGCAAAGGCAACAGCCTGGGGTTTGGGCCGACGCTGGGTGGGCCACACCCCGCTGCGCAAGACACTGCACATTTCCATAGGCAACAGCAGTTCAACCGCCTGTCCCTCTAGGTCGTGTGCGGCCTCAATCAGGCGCAGGGGCCGACTGTCATCCGCCGCCCGCCAGACACAACAGGGCCATTCGCTTATGGGGGCCGCCAGGCCTTCGGCACTTAAATGAAGCCAGGTTTTCATAATGCGTTCTCGCTCAGTGTCGGCGTAGGAAAGCGGCGCTGTACGACGCGCCAACGCCCGGTTTTGCGCTCACGCTCAACCTCGCTGGCCAGGCGCAAGCGGCTGGTGCCCAGGCGAACATCAACGTTGATACGGAACCATCGACTGCTGATGCCAAGTCCGTGGCCGGTCACACCCAACCCGGCGATCAAAGGGTCGTGGATGAATGCCTGGACACTTCCATAGCCGGTGGTTGGCCGTTGGTTGACCAAGGCTTCGGCCGTGGGCGGCGACATACCCTCAAGGGTCGCCAACACCTGTGGCAGGGCGGTGTTGATGTTCAAGCTGGCGTCCTTGGGCAGCAGCGCTACCCAGGGCTCCAGTTGCCTCAAGGTCGCGCCGTCGATACCTGGCAGCAGCCGTAACTGGCTGAGTTCACGCTGCTCCGCCACCGGGCCTGCGGCTCGCAAGTCCAGTGGCGGCAGGCCCAGTGCCGCAAGCAGACGCAACCAGCGCTGCTCAATGAGCCGATCCACTTGCCCCTCGCCGAGCAGCGCGTTGACATTAAAACGTGCGGACAGGTCTTCGATCTCAAGCGTGATGCGCGCGCCTTGCGTCTCAAAGGGCCAGGTCGCCCGTGCCCACGCCTGGCCCTGATGCACCCGTGAGTTCTCATCGTCAGCTGTCGCTTGCAGTATCTCCAGGGCCCATGCCTCTGCCGACAGCGCCCATTGGCGCAGCTGCACCTGATGGATCTGGCGCGCACTGCTCTGCACCATTAGCTGATGGCTGCGCAACATGCCCGCTGTCAGCAACAACGCCAGGCTCATCACCAGCAACACGCTGAGTAGCGCGACACCCCGCTGGCGGCGTCTCATGGCGGCCCCTGTGGCAGTGGCAGCACACGGCGCACCTGCTCAAAGCGCCCCACCGACAGCACCAGCTCCAGCGCTTGAGGGGGTGCCTGGGCAGCGCCCTTGCCCACCGGCCATTCACTGTGCCATCCGCTGTCGCGGTGAAATAGACGCCAGTTCAACACACGTACATCGTCGAGCAGTTTCTGGCGTTCGACTGTCGACGATTCCAAGCTTCGGCTTTCACGCCACAACACTTGATTGTCCAGGCGGTAGAGCACTTGCTGACGCTCGCTGCGCGGCAAATCCTGCGGGTTGCGCCAGTGACTGCGCAGCAACCGCAGGGTCGTGGGGCTGAGGACCAGCACCGAGGAAGCCAACTGCAGCGCATCCCGTTCGATGACGCCAATGGCCCGTTGCAGGCGGCGCAACTCTTGTTCGTGATTGGCCGTGCCCTGTTGCGCGCGCACCACGGTGTCGAACAGGCGCCCACTGGCAAGCCCAAGCAAGGCGAAGATGGCCAGCGCAATCACACATTCGAGCAGCGTGAAGCCTGCCTGCTTATTCATTCCTGGCGGGTATCCAGCCCTGTGTGCGATAGACCGGCTGATCACTGCCCGCAGGGCTAACGCTGATGTCGACCTGAAGCAGGCGCGGATCAGTGGCCGGTACGATTGTCTGGTCGATCACCCAATCACGCCCATCAAAGCGTCGCAGCAGCTGCTGACGTCCGGGCGAGCTCGGGTGCAAGCGCAGCTCGCTCAATTGGTTGTCCGCTACCCAGGCGCACTGTATCTGCGCTTGCAGTCGCGCACTCTGGCGCAATGAGTAGTGACTGGCAGTGATCACCGCGCCCGCGAGCGTGGCGAAAATCACCAACGCGATCATGACTTCCAATAAGGTAAAACCACGGGCGTTGGCCTGGCGCCTTTGGCGGCGCCGGTACTTAGCTTTCAATCGACAACTCTCCGACACCGTCACTGACAACGCGCGCCCATACCTGGTCCTCGGACGCAAAAGTCCAGACAAACGCGCTGACTTCATCGCTGCTGAGCATCAGTAATTGCGGCGCGATGCGTTCAAGGCTCACGCGTCGGCCTTCCTGTTCAAGGTGCAATTGCACACCCTCTGCCAAGCGCTGCTCCTCACCCATCGGCCGCCAACCCTGAGGGTCGAGGCGGTAGAGCTGGTACCCGTCACGCCGCACACGCACGCCGTATTCGCGCCCTTCGATCACCGCCTGCTCGCGCACGTGCTGAATCAGTTGCACCACCTCGCCAGCCGCCTGCCGCGCCTGACGGCCAGGGGTGTTGCCGGCCGTCAGACCAACCACGCTCAACACGATGCCGATCAGCGCAATCACCACCATCAATTCCAGCAAGGTAAAACCGCGGCTGTGCCTGGGCACTGACTCAATCTCCCCAGTTGCCGATATCAGCGGCATGGCCCTCGCCACCCACCACGCCATCGGCGCCGAAGGAATACAGGTCATAGCCACCGTTGGCGGAACGCACACCCGGGTTCAAGTATTGATAGGGCGTCCCCCACGGGTCGACCGGCGTGCTTTTCAGGTAGCCCTGAGGGTTCCAGTTCCTCGGCGCCGGGGTGCCGGCCGGTCGTTTGTTCAAGGCTTCGAGGCCTTGCAAGGTCGACGGGTAGTGGCCGTTGTCGAGACGGTACATCTCCAGGCTGGTCGCGACCGCCTGGACATCGGTTTTGGCTGCTGTCACCTTGGCCTGGTCGGGTCGACCCATGAACTGCGGTACCACAATGGCCCCCAGCACGCCGATGATCACGACCACCACCATGATTTCGATCAGGGTAAAACCCCGTTGGCCCTTAGGCATGTTCACCATTCAATTCACCAGTTGGTTAAGGCTGAGGATCGGCAACAGAATGGCCATGACGATCAGCAGCACCACACCGCCCATCACCACCAGCATTGCCGGCTCAAACAAACTCACCACCAATGTGATGCGGGCAGTGAGGCTTTTTTCCTGCTGTTCGGCGGCGCGCGCCAACATCCCGTCGAGTTCACCAGCGCGTTCGCCGCTGGCGATCATGTGCAGCATCAACGGCGGTATATCCCTGCTGGCTTCGAGGCCCCGGGTCAGCGTGCCGCCCTCTCGAACCGAGCGCGCGACATCGTTCATGCGTGCGCGGATGGTCACGTTGCCGATCACCGCTGCGGCAATTTCCAGGGCGTCCACCAGGGGCACGGCACTTTTACCGAGGATCGCCAGGGTGCTGGCGAACCGCGCCGCCTCCATCTCACGAAACACACTGCCCAACAGCGGCAGGTGCAGCACCAGGCTGTGCCACTGCCAGCGCCCGCGCGGTTGATGCAAGCGCCAGCGCAACAGCACACCCACGCCCGTCACCAGTAGCGCCAGCACCAGGCCATACGCACGCAAGCCGTGGCTGACGGTGATCATGGCGTGGGTCAGCCAGGGCAATGGCTGGCCACTGTCGACGAAGATCTTCACCACATCCGGCACCACATAACCAAGCAGAAAACCGACGATGGCCATGCAGGCGAACATCAGCAGGGCCGGATACACCAATGCCAGCTGGATCTTTTGCCGGGACGCCTGGCGGGCTTCGGTATAGGTTGCCAACTGCTCAAGCACATGTCCCAAGTGCCCGGAACGCTCGCCGGCAGCGATGGTGGCGCGGAACACGTCGGGAAACGCCCGGGGATAGGCACCCAGGGCCGAGGCCAGGGATTGCCCTTCCATCACTCGCTCACGTACCTGTGAAAGCAGGCTGCTGACCCGCCGCTTCCGGCTTTGCTGAACCACCGCCTGCAGTGCCTGCTCCAGCGGCAACCCGGCCTGAACCAGGGTCGACAGCTGCAACGTCAGCAGCGCCAAGTCACCGGCACCCAGCCCAACCGCTCCCGACCAAGTCGGGCCAACTCGCTCGCGCGCCAGATGCATCTGGCTCGGCAGCAGCCCGCGCTCACGCAACAACTGCCGGGCATGGCGCGGGCTGTCGGCCTCTTGCCGGCCCTTGTACGGGCGACCGTGGCGATCCTGGGCCCGATAGTCATAGCTGGGCATGGCTAGTCCTCCTGGATAACCCGCAACAGTTCATCGACGCTGGTCACGCCTTCAAGCACCCGCCGGCGGCCGTCCTCGAACAAGCTGCACGTACCTCGACGCGCCTCAGCGAGCAACGCTTGTTCACTGGCACCCTGATGAATCTGCGCGGACAGCGTCGGCGTTACCACGACCAACTCGTAGAGGCCGATACGCCCGCAATAGCCTTGGCGGCACTGTTCGCAGCCAACGGACTTGAACACGCGAGGCGCCTTCGCGGGGTCCAGCCCCAGCCGGCGACAGACCTCGGCGTCCGCCACGACGGCGACCTTGCAGGCCGGGCAAAGCCTGCGTACCAAGCGCTGCGCCAGCACGCCCACCAGCGACGACGCCAGCAGATAGGCATCCACGCCCATGTCCACCAGCCGAGTGACGGCGCCGATGGCACTGTTGGTATGCAGCGTCGACAACACCAAATGCCCGGTGAGAGAGGCCTGAACCGCAATTTCGGCGGTCTCACTGTCACGAATCTCACCCACCATCACCACATCCGGGTCCTGGCGCAGGATCGCCCGCAGGCCTCGCGCAAACGTCATCTCGACCTTGGGGTTGACCGGTGTCTGGCCGATGCCCGGCAGGTGATATTCAATCGGGTCTTCGACCGTGAGGATGTTGCGCGTCTGGTCATTGAGATGGGCCAATGCAGCATACAGACTGGTGGTCTTGCCCGACCCGGTCGGGCCGGTCACCAGGAGGATCCCGTGGGGTTTACCCAACAGTTGCTGCAAGTGACCAAGCGTGGTCGGCGCCATGCCCAGGCGGGCCAACTGCAGGCGCCCGGCCTGTTTGTCGAGCAGGCGCAGCACCACACGTTCGCCATGCGCGGAAGGCAGCGTGGAGACGCGTACATCGACTTCGTGCCCTGCCAGGCGCAACGCGATACGACCGTCTTGGGGAATGCGTTTTTCGGCAATGTCCAGGCACGCCATAACCTTGATTCGCGACACCAACAACGTTGCCAGCTCGCGCCGGGGTCGCAGCATTTCACGCAGTTGCCCATCGACGCGCATGCGCACCACCAGCGTGTGTTCAAAGGTTTCAAGGTGAATATCCGAGGCCTTTTCGCGCACCGCCTCACTGAGCAATGCGTTGATCAGCCGGATGATCGGCGCGTCACCTTGCTGCTCCAACAGATCGGCAGTCTGCGGCACCTGGTCCACCAGACTGAGCAGGTCCAGCTCCTCGTCCAACCCTTGGGCGACATGTTCGGCGGCCGTTTGCCCCTCGCTGTAAATCTTGGCCAATGCCAGGGCGAAGGCTTCATGGGTCAGCAGACGCAGCGGCAATTCGTCATCGCCCAGGCGACGAGCCTCGGCAATCGCGCTCAATGGCGTATCACTGCGCACGCTCAAATACCCATCGTCAATCAGCACGCCAAAACGCCGCGCAAACCCGAAGGGCAACGGCTTCATTGAGCGATCTCCGTCGGCCGGCGCAGGTCGAACAGTTGCTCCGCTTCATCGGGCAGTTGCAAGGCGGTATTGCGTTGCGGACCTGGCTGGCGCTCATCACGCAGGTCTTGATAACGCGCCTGGCTGATCCCGGAAAGCTGCTGGCCACTGCGCACAATGGTCGGGCGCAGGAACACCATCAGGTTGCTCTTGACCTGGGTATCACGGCGCCAGCGAAACAATGCGCCCAGATACGGAATATCGCGCAACAGCGGCACGCCGCTGGCCTGTGTGCGCACGCTGTCTTTGATCAGGCCTCCGATCACAATGATCTCGCCATCATCCGCGAGGATCGTGCTTTTCAGCGCACGCTTGTTGGTGATCAGGTCAGAGGAGTCGACCCCGGCGACCGCAGGGGCGATATCGGAGACCTCTTGCGCCACTTCCAGGCGCAGGGTCGAGCCTTCGTTGATGTAGGGCTTGATCTTGAGGCTGATCCCGACGTCCTTGCGCTCCACCGTGGTGAAGGGGTTATCCGCACCGCTGCTGTTGGTGGCGTAGGAACCAGTCTTGAACGGCACGTTTTGGCCGACGATAATTTCAGCCTCCTGGTTGTCCAGGGTCAGCAGGCTCGGTGTCGATAACAGGTTACTGCGCGTGTTGCTGGCCAGGGCGGACACCAGCGCACCGAAACGATCGCCGCCCAGCTTGAGCAGCGCCCCTTCCGGCAGCACGGTTTTATCATCGAAGTTGAGGGCGCCAAGGATCGGAATGCCGGTGCCGGGGAAGTTTAAAATCCCTTGCGCACTGCCGCGATTGAGCGCCCATTGCACACCGAGCGCCTCGCTGATGTCACCACTGACTTCTACGATCGCGGCATGAATCAACACCTGGGCCCGAGGTTGGTCCAGCTCTCGCACGATGCCTTCAAGGGTTGTCAGTTGTGCCGCTTCAGCGACAACGACCAAGGCATTCTGGCTTTCGTCAGCCCTGACCATGAATGGCGCGGCGGTCGTTGCGTCTTTCAGGGCAACGGCCGCAGGCTGGGATTTCATCCCCTGGCCCATGGAATCCAGCACCTCGGCCAATTGCTTGGCGTCGCTATAGCGCAAGCGGATGACCCGGGCATTGTCCAGGCGAGCGGGCGTGACCGTATCCAGGCTGCGTGCCAGTTGCACCAGACGTTGGCGCACAGCCGCCGTGCCCACGATCACCAACCGGTTGCTTCGCGGGTCGGCCAGGACCTGGATGGCATTGTCGACATTTTGCTTGCCGATAGACGCTTCCATCAGCCGCGCAATATCCGCCGCCACGCCATGGCGCAGCTCCACCAGCTCATGGGCATTTTTTGCCCCGGAATCCAGTTGCCTGACAACGTCGCCAATACGTCGCACGTTGCGTGCGGTATCTGTAATCACCAAGGCATTGGCTGAGACCGAGGGGCCGACGTAGCCATTGGCTGAAACCAGTGGCCGCACCAGCCCCGCCAGATCGGCTGCACTGCTGGCACCCAGGGCGATGACTTGCGTGACGAACTGCTGCTCAGCCGAGGTTCGCTCATCGGCATTGCCGGCCTGGGTCTTGGCCTGGGTCGCGGGGACAATCAGGAGCTGATCGCCCTGGTCGATAACACTGAAATCATGAGCGTCGAGCACGCTGTAAAACAGCCGTCGCACGCCCTCGCGATCCAATGCTTGGCGCGAGACCACGGTAATGCGTCCCTGGATGTTCGGGGCGAGGATCACGGTCGTGTCGAGGATGGTCGACATTTCCTCGACCACATCGCGCAGTTCGGCGTTGTTCATCGCCAGCTGCCAATGCTGTTCTGCGCCCGATGATTGCCCGGTATACAGCAGCACACCCAACATGAGCGCCCCCAAAACGCCTTTGCGGGTACGCCGGCTGATGGAACTGTTCATGGACCTGATCACTCCTCGGTTATTCACCGGTAGGCCGTAAATGTACGGCGGCAGCCGCCTGGCTGTGCGCGCGGGCAAGCGGCAGGAAGCGGCCGCCTGCGGCATGCAGGCTCAACAGCTCCTCACGACCTTGGCGCCACAACAGCACCTGCGCGGTTTCGACTCGGCGCAGCAGACTGCCTCCGGGCAAACGCTCCCCGGTGCGATAAAAACGTGCGCCATCGGCGCCCGCCAGTAAGGCCCGTGATTCGCTGTCCCTGGCGACCACAGTGGCCAGCAGCGTCAGCGGTTCGGCACTGTTCATGACGCCGCCTTGCGCGGTCATGCCAAACACCGTCGCCACTGCCCAGGTGTTGAGCGCTGCGCCTTGCGCTACAGCGACCACTGGAGCGGGCACCGCCTGCACAGCCTGGATCTGCACCTGGCGAAACTGCCACTCCTGCCACCCCAGCGTCAGTCCATAACCCAAGGGCAGCATCAGGAACAACACCTGCAATACCGCCGGCCTCATAACGCCCTCACTGGCAGCGCCTTAGTGGAAATAAGCTTCTGAAAATAAAGTGCACCACACGACATGGCAGCGGCCCTGGATTGGCCAGACGAATACCGCCCACCTGCAACTAAGTCGATACATTCAAATAAGAAAAAACACCCAGGCAAGTTTGAAAAAACTTGCCTGGGTTTATACCGCTACGAGGTCAAAGTTGATCCCAGGCCGTTTGCCAGTGATGGCCTACACCCGGCTCGAAACCGTTAGCCGTTGGCAGGTATTGTTTGCAGTAACCCGATACAGGGAACGGTTTGCACTCGTAAACTTCACCGGTTTGCGTATGCAATACACGCGTGCCCGCTTCGTAACTTGCCAACCCCTCAGGAAACACGAAGTGATAGTCCTTCGCGCCACCTTCGCCAGTCAGGTTGACAGGCTGGGTGTCCTGGCGCGTTGTACGCCCATCCACCGTGGTACCGAGCAACGTCATGTGATGCGTGCCCGGCTCACTGCGCACATCCATTTCCAACCAGGTACTGTCGCCCTGCGCGAGCGTCTTGAGGGTACCGACTGGCTTGTTGCCGGCGTCGAACAGAGTGGCCTCGATGTTCATGTCGCGGTTGGCGATCATGGCCAGACGCACTTTCGCCCGTCCCTTGTCCAGCACGTACTCAGGGGCAATTGCCGACAGCGCCATACGCACTTGCACATCTTCCTTGACGTCCAGCGTCAGCTCATAGCGAATCACACCACTGTCTTTCTGGGCGTACAGATTGTTCTTGCCTTTGACCGGCGCAATAGCGCCCTGCTCATCGCGAATACCTGCCTGAATCAGGCTCTGGGACTGGTTGATTTTTTCCGCCAGCTTGAACGCCCAGTTTTGCGGTTGCCCCTCATCGGCGCTGTCGATCATGACTTCAACAGAGTAAGCCGCACTTTCGCCAGCGGCGGTGAAGGCTCGGGCCTTGACCTTGTCACCCACCAGCAGGGTGGCGGAAGGCGTGATGCTGCCTACGGCACTCCAACCGCCCGGCAACTCGGGTTCGGCCAGGATGTTTACATCGACCACGTTGTAGAACGCCGCATCGGTATCACCGACCGTCCAGATACCCAGGATCACATGTGATCCGTTCTTGTCCTGGGGGATCACACAAGCATGCTTCTGACCACTGATCGGCAGCACGTTGCCGCCGTCCACGGTACAGAACGGCGTGCCCTCGAACGATGCGCGCTTGAGCGGCTCGTTAGGGTTCCAGCCATTACGGGTAATGAAGTACTCATGCTTGGTGGCCGGATGTGCCGCCGTATATGTCCAGTCGAAACTGATGTTTCTGTCCTTGATTTCGGTCTGGTGCCAACGGTTGGCGGACTGGGCGTCCATGGCCGAGAACAGGCCGATACCACCACTGGCGATCTTGCCGTCAACCGGCCCCTGCAACGGCGCACCGCCGACACCGGCGGGAAACCCCTTGAACGTTTCACCGACACTTTGCGGTTCGTATTGTGCGCCGCCACACTCTTTGTTCAGGCCTTTCTGGCACAGAAAAGCGCGTGAAGGTGGATCATTCAAGTAACCATGAGCCTGCGCGCTCTGAGCAGGTATCAACAATGCACTTAGCAACGCCAACGAGGAGACACCACCCCAACGTGACAGGTCTTTTTTAATCATTAAATTCAGGGCCTACTTAACCAGATGATAAAAACCCATATCATTTGAAAATATGGAAAACGTTTTCAAAGGTTTCTGTAATACAAGCAGGACTGAATTTTACGGCTCTAGAAATTATTTAATGTAGGAATAATTGAATATTCTCAATCGAACTTTCCAAAAAAATAAAAACTCTACCTGTATGTAAGAAGACTCCTACATATCAAAGAGAACTAAATGATAGATGGCCAGGCGGCAAGAAGGATCCACCCAGCACTACATAACTGATTCAGGTTATTCATTCCGAGTCCCCCCTCTTAGTGAAAGAGGGGGGCTAAGGCAGGGAAACTACACGTGATATTGCGCGGACAATTCATGCACCGCTTGCAGGAACGCGCCGGCATGGTCCGGGTTCACTTCCGGGGTAATGCCATGACCGAGGTTGAACACATGGCCGCTGCCTTTGCCGTAGCTGGCCAGGATGCGACCGACTTCGGCGCGGATCGCTTCCGGCTTGGCGTAAAGCACGGTCGGGTCCATGTTGCCTTGCAGGGCGACTTTGTCACCGACACGACGACGGGCATCGCCAATGTCGCAGGTCCAGTCCAGGCCCAATGCATCGGCACCCGCATCGGCGATGCTTTCCAGCCACAGGCCACCGCCCTTGGTGAACATGATGACCGGCACTTTACGGCCTTCGTGTTCACGGATCAGGCCGCTGACGATCTTGCGCATGTAGGCCAGGGAGAATTCCTGGTACGCCGCCGCGGACAGGTTGCCGCCCCAGGTATCGAAGATCTGTACCGCTTGCGCACCGGCCATGATCTGGCCGTTGAGGTAGGAGGTGACCGACTGGGCCAGCTTGTCCAGCAACAGGTGCATGGCTTGCGGGTTGTCGTAGAGCATGGCCTTGGTCTTGCGGAAGTCTTTCGACGAGCCACCTTCGACCATGTAGGTGGCCAGGGTCCATGGGCTGCCGGAGAAGCCGATCAGCGGCACGCGGCCGTTAAGCTCGCGGCGGATGGTGCTGACGGCGTCCATCACGTAGCCGAGGTCTTTTTGTGGGTCGGGGATCGGCAGGGCTTCGATATCGGCGAGGGTGCTGACGACTTTCTTGAAACGCGGGCCTTCGCCGGTCTCAAAATACAGGCCTTGGCCCATGGCGTCAGGGATGGTGAGGATGTCGGAGAAGAGGATGGCCGCGTCCAGTTGCGGGTAGCGGTCCAGCGGCTGCATCGTGACTTCGCAGGCGAACTCCGGGTTCATGCACAGGCTCATGAAGTCGCCGGCGTGGGCGCGGCTGGCGCGGTATTCCGGCAGGTAGCGACCGGCTTGACGCATCATCCACACAGGGGTGACGTCCACGGGTTGCTTGAGCAGGGCACGAAGGAAACGGTCGTTCTTGAGGGCAGTCATGTCGGCATCCGCAAAAAAAGTGCGGGCATTTTCTCAGAGCGAGACGGAGAAAGACAGTGACTAGCGACAAGCTACAAGCTGCAAGTGAAAAGCGCTGTTGCTTCAACTTGCCGCTTGCAGCTTATAGCTCGAAGCTGGCGTCGTCAGACGCCCAGGTAATCCAGGATGCCTTCGGCGGCATTGCGGCCTTCGAAGATCGCCGTCACCACCAGGTCGGACCCGCGCACCATGTCGCCACCGGCGAAGATTTTCGGGTTGCTGGTCTGGTGCTTGTACTGGCCTTGTTCCGGGGCCACGACACGGCCCTGGCTGTCGGTCTGGATCTCGAACTGCTCGAACCACGGCGCCGGGCTTGGACGGAAACCGAAGGCGATGACCACGGCGTCGGCCGGGATGATCTCTTCGGAGCCCGGGATCGGCTCGGGGCTGCGACGGCCGCGGGCGTCCGGTTCGCCGAGACGGGTCTCGACCACCTTCACGCCTTCGACGCGGTCTTCACCGACAATGGCGATCGGCTGGCGGTTGTAGAGGAATTTCACGCCTTCTTCCTTGGCGTTCTTCACCTCTTTGCGCGAGCCGGGCATGTTGGCTTCGTCACGGCGATACGCACAGGTCACCGACTTGGCGCCCTGGCGGATCGAAGTACGGTTGCAGTCCATTGCGGTGTCGCCACCGCCCAGCACCACGACCTTCTTGCCTTTCATGTCGACGAAATCTTCCGGCGACTTTTCAAAGCCCAGGTTGCGGTTGACGTTGGCAATCAGGAAATCCAGCGCGTCATACACGCCCGGCAGGTCTTCACCGGCAAAGCCGCCCTTCATGTAGGTGTAGGTGCCCATGCCCATGAACACGGCATCGTATTCGGCGAGCAGTTGCTCCATGGTCACGTCTTTGCCAATCTCGGTGTTCAGGCGGAACTCGATGCCCATGCCGGTGAACACTTCGCGACGGTTGCTCAGTACGGTTTTTTCCAGCTTGAACTCGGGGATTCCGAAGGTCAGCAGGCCGCCGATTTCCGGGTTCTTGTCGAACACCACCGGGGTCACGCCGCCACGCACCAGCACGTCGGCACAGCCCAGGCCCGCCGGGCCCGCACCGATGATCGCCACGCGCTTGCCGGTCGGCTTGACCTTGGACATGTCCGGACGCCAGCCCATGGCGAACGCGGTGTCGGTGATGTACTTCTCCACCGAACCGATGGTCACCGCGCCGAAGCCGTCGTTAAGGGTGCAGGCACCCTCGCACAGACGGTCCTGCGGGCACACCCGGCCGCAGACTTCCGGCAGGGTGTTGGTCTGGTGCGACAGCTCGGCGGCGGCGAGGATGTTGCCCTCGGCCACCAGCTTGAGCCAGTTGGGAATGAAGTTGTGCACCGGGCACTTCCATTCGCAATACGGGTTACCGCAACCCAGGCAACGGTGGGCCTGGTCGGCCGAGTGCTGGGGTTTGAAGGGTTCGTAGATTTCCACGAACTCTTTCTTGCGTTGACGCAACAGTTTCTTCTTCGGATCTTTGCGCCCGACATCGATGAACTGGAAGTCGTTATTCAGACGTTCAGCCATGTTAAAACCTCATCAAACTCTTCAGGCGCATATCACTGCGGGTTGGCACGGATGCTGGAAAGCAACGATTTCAGGTTGGCAGCCTTGGGCTTGACCAGCCAGAAACGACGCAGGTAATCATCGAGGTTTTCGGCGAGGTTACGACCCCATTCGCTGCCGGTCTCCTCGACGTACTCGTCCAGCACGTGCTGCAAGTGGTTCCGGTAGGACTCCATGGCTTCGCCGCTGATCCGCTGGATCTCGACCAACTCGTGGTTGACCCGGTCGACGAAGGTGTTGTCCTGGTCAAGCACGTAGGCGAACCCGCCGGTCATGCCCGAACCGAAGTTGTAACCGGTCTTGCCCAGTACCGCGACAAAGCCCCCGGTCATGTACTCGCAGCAGTGATCGCCAGTGCCTTCGACCACGGTGTGGGCACCGGAGTTACGCACGGCGAAACGCTCACCGGCCGTGCCGGCGGCGAACAGCTTGCCGCCGGTGGCGCCGTACAAGCAGGTGTTGCCGATGATGGCACTGTCCTGGGTCTTGTAGACGCTGCCTTTAGGCGGAACGATGACCAGCTTGCCGCCGGTCATGCCCTTGCCCACGTAGTCGTTGGCGTCGCCTTCCAGGTACATGTGCAGGCCGCCGGCGTTCCACACGCCGAAGCTCTGGCCCGCAGTGCCCTTGAAGCGGAAGGTGATCGGCGCTTTCGCCATACCCTGGTTGCCGTGCTTGCGCGCGATTTCGCCGGAGATGCGGGCGCCGATCGAACGGTCGCAGTTGCAGATGTCGAGGACGAACTCACCACCGCTGGCATCGTTGATCGAGGAGCCGGCCATTTCGACCATTTTCTCGGCCAGCAGGCCTTTGTCGAACGGCGGGTTGCGATCCACCTGGCAGAATTGTGGCTTGTCTGCCGGGATGTGATCGCTGCCCAACAGCGGCGTCAGGTCCAGGTGCTGTTGCTTGGCGGTCTGGCCTTCGAGGATGTCCAGCAGATCGGTGCGACCGATCAGCTCTTCCAGCGAACGCACGCCCAGCTTGGCCAGCCACTCACGGGTTTCTTCGGCGACGTAGGTGAAGAAGTTCACCACCATGTCGACGGTGCCGATGTAGTGATCCTTGCGCAGCTTCTCGTTCTGAGTCGCGACGCCGGTGGCGCAGTTGTTCAGGTGGCAGATGCGCAGGTATTTGCAGCCCAGGGCGATCATCGGCGCGGTGCCGAAGCCGAAGCTCTCGGCGCCGAGGATGGCGGCCTTGATCACGTCGAGGCCGGTTTTCAGGCCACCGTCGGTCTGCACCCGCACTTTGCCGCGCAGGTCGTTGCCGCGCAGGGTCTGGTGGGTTTCAGCCAGGCCCAGTTCCCACGGTGCACCGGCGTACTTGATCGAGGTCAGCGGCGATGCGCCCGTACCGCCGTCGTAGCCGGAGATGGTGATCAGGTCGGCATAGGCCTTGGCCACGCCGGCGGCGATGGTGCCCACGCCCGCTTCTGCTACCAGTTTCACCGAGACCAGGGCCTGCGGGTTGACTTGTTTCAGGTCGAAAATCAGCTGCGACAAATCTTCAATCGAGTAGATGTCGTGGTGCGGCGGTGGCGAGATCAGGGTCACGCCCGGCACTGCATAACGCAGCTTGGCGATCAGGCCGTTGACCTTGCCGCCCGGCAGCTGGCCGCCCTCACCGGGCTTGGCGCCCTGGGCAACCTTGATCTGCAGCACTTCGGCGTTGACCAGGTATTCCGGGGTCACGCCGAAACGGCCAGTCGCAACCTGCTTGATTTTCGAGCTCTTGATCGTGCCGTAGCGCGCCGGGTCTTCACCGCCTTCACCGGAGTTGGAACGCGCACCCAGGCGGTTCATGGCTTCGGCCAGGGCTTCGTGGGCCTCAGGCGACAAGGCGCCCAGGGAAATACCGGCAGAGTCGAAGCGCTTGAGGATCGATTCCAGCGGTTCGATTTCGCTGATGGCCAGCGGCGTGTCCAGGGTCTTCACCTTGAACAGGTCACGGATCATCGACACCGGGCGGTTATCCACCAGCGCGGTGTATTCCTTGAACTTGGCGTAGTCGCCCTGCTGCACGGCGGCTTGCAGGGTGCTGACCACGTCCGGGTTGTAGGCGTGATATTCGCCACCGTGCACGAACTTGAGCAGGCCACCTTGCTGGATCGGCTTGCGCGCGCTCCAGGCTTCGGCGGCCAGGGCTTTCTGTTCGGCCTCGATGTCGACGAAACGCGCACCCTTGATGCGGCTCGGCACGCCACGGAAGCTCAGGTCGCAGACCTCTTCCGACAAGCCGATGGCTTCGAACAGCTGCGCACCACGGTAGGAGGTGACGGTGGAGATGCCCATCTTCGACAGGATCTTCAGCAGGCCTTTGGTGATGCCCTTGCGGTAGTTCTTGAACACCTCGTAGAGGTCGCCCAGTACTTCACCGGTACGGATCAGGTCACCCAGCACTTCATAAGCGAGGAACGGGTACACCGCCGAGGCGCCGAAGCCGATCAGCACCGCAAAGTGATGCGGGTCGCGGGCGGTGGCGGTTTCGACAAGGATGTTGGAATCGCAGCGCAGGCCTTTTTCGGTCAGGCGGTGGTGCACCGCGCCGGTCGCCAGCGAAGCGTGGATCGGCAACTTGCCTGGAGCGATATGACGGTCGGTCAGCACGATCTGGGTACGACCGGCGCGCACAGCTTCTTCGGCCTGGTCGGCGACGTTACGCACGGCGGCTTCAAGGCCGAGGCTCTCGTCGTAGTTCAGGTCGATGATCTGGCGGTCGAAACCTGGGCGTTCCAGGGTCATCAGCGAGCGCCACTTGGCCGGGGACACGACCGGCGAGCTGAGGATCACCCGGGAGGCGTGCTCTGGCGACTCCTGGAAGATGTTGCGCTCGGCACCGAGGCAGACTTCCAGGGACATCACGATGGCTTCGCGCAGCGGGTCGATCGGTGGGTTGGTCACCTGGGCGAACTGCTGGCGGAAATAGTCGTACGGCGTGCGCACGCGCTGGGACAGCACGGCCATCGGCGTGTCATCGCCCATGGAGCCGACGGCCTCGTAGCCTTGCTCGCCGAGCGGGCGCAGCACCTGGTCGCGCTCTTCGAACGTGACCTGGTACATCTTCATGTACTGCTTGAGCTGGTCGATGTCGTAGAACGCCGAACCGTGGTCGTTGTCTTCCATGGTCGCCTGGATGCGCAGGGCGTTCTTGCGCAGCCATTGCTTGTACGGGTGACGGGACTTCAAGCGGTTGTCGATCGCATCGGTGTCGAGGATCTGCCCGGTTTCGGTGTCCACGGCGAGGATCTGGCCGGGGCCTACACGGCCTTTGGCGATAACGTCTTCAGGCTTGTAGTCCCACACGCCGATTTCCGACGCGAGGGTGATGAAACCGTTGGTGGTCGTGACCCAACGTGCCGGGCGCAGACCGTTACGGTCGAGCAGGCACACCGCGTAGCGACCGTCGGTCATGACCACGCCGGCCGGGCCGTCCCACGGCTCCATGTGCATCGAGTTGTACTCATAGAACGCCCGCAGATCGGGGTCCATGGTCTCGACGTTCTGCCACGCAGGCGGAATGATCATGCGCACGCCACGGAACAGGTCGATGCCGCCGGTGACCATCAGTTCGAGCATGTTGTCCATGCTGGAGGAGTCGGAACCCACGCGGTTGACCAGCGGGCCGAGCTCTTCGAGATCCATCAAATCGTTGGCGAACTTGGTGCGACGGGCCACGGCCCAGTTGCGGTTGCCGGTGATGGTGTTGATCTCGCCGTTGTGGGCGAGGAAGCGGAATGGCTGGGCCAACGGCCATTTCGGCAGGGTGTTGGTGGAGAAGCGCTGGTGGAACACGCAAATGGCGGTTTGCAGGCGCTCATCGCTCAGGTCTGGATAGAAGGCGGTCAAGTCCGCCGGCATCATCAGGCCTTTATAAATGATGGTCTTGTGGGAAAAGCTGCAGATGTAGTGGTCGACATCCGCCGCGTTGGACACGGACGAGCGACGACGGGAGGTGAACAGCTTGATCGCCATGTCCTGGTCGCTCAGGCCGTCACCTGCGATGAACACTTGTTCGATCTGCGGCAGGCGCTCCAGAGCCAGGCGGCCGAGCACACTGGTGTCGATCGGCACTTTGCGCCAGCCGACAAGTTGCAGGCCGGCAGCAACGATCTCGCGGTTCATGTTCTCGCGAGCGGCTTCGGCTTTGACCGGGTCCTGGTTGAAAAACACCATGCCCACGGCGTACTGCTTGGGCAGGTCGACAGCGAAATGCTCTTTGGCGACCGCGCGCAGGAACAGGTCGGGCTTTTGAATCAGCAAGCCGCAGCCGTCACCGGTCTTGCCGTCGGCGTTGATCCCACCGCGGTGGGTCATGCAGGTCAGGGCCTCGATGGCCGTTTGCAAAAGGGTATGACTGGGCTCGCCCTGCATATGGGCTATCAGGCCGAAACCGCAGTTATCCTTGAATTCATCGGGTTGGTACAGACCTGCTTTCATAGACACTTTCTCACCAGGCTGCCTCTTATATCGAGGCAAATTTCTTTTCAATTCAACCGGTTACCTTCCACGCCGAACGTACGCCGACTTAGCGGGGGCAAAAGGGAGGTCATTGTACACACCGACACAGACGCTCACAAATTTAGCGACGAAATGTCGCAAATCTATGTCGCATTTATGAAAGGTTTAAAGCGATATGCTGTGCTAGTCAAAACTTTTTTAATTCTGACCGCTACGACTCAAAAGCTACTATGACGCAGACACCACAAAGCGCGCGGCCTGGAGGGGCTGCACGCCTTGCGATCTTCTTTGAGGTGCCGGGAGGGCGGCCTGGGTAAGGCCGCCGGATCTTCAGCGAGTTGCTGCCAGTTCTTGTTGAACGCTGGCGACAGTGCGAGGCCAAGGTTTACCAGCCTGAACCTTCGCTGGCAAGGCCTTGATGGCGGAATCAGCTGCGGCACGGCTTGGGAAACTGCCGTACGTGATCACGTAGAGAGGCTTGCCGTTGAGCACTTTCTTGAAATAACGGTACTCGCCGCCCTGCTCTTTCACGAACGCCTGGGCGTTGGCTTCGGAGCTGGTGCCGAGGATCTGCACCACGAAGTTGCCGGTAGGCTGGCTGCTGTACCAGCTGCTGCCGGCCTTGGCGACAGTGGCCGCCGGTTTTTCAGCCGGCTTGGCGGCTGGCGCTGGAGCCGGCTTCGCCACTGGCGCCGCAGGCTTGGCAGTCGCGACGGTCGGCGCCGGGGTCGGCTTGGCGACTGGCGCAACAGGGGTCGCTGGCGTACCCGCGGGGACGCCCGCAGGTGGCGCAGTAGTGGTCACGGTCGGCGGCGTGGCGCTGGAGCCTTCCACCGGCACGCCGTCGTCGCCTTCGGAGATACCACCGGCTTCTTCGGCGAGCGGGCCACGCATCACCGGTTGGCCGACCATCGGCAGGTTGGTCGGCTGGCCAGAATTGGCGAACTCAACATTCGGCGTGGGCTTACCCAGTGGCAACTGCGCCTGTTCGGTTGGCGCACCGGCGGTGGTCGGTGCCTTGCTGCGACCCGGAATCAACCAGGCGGCGGCAACAGCAACCACGACAACGGCGGAAATTGCCAATACGTGCTTCTTAGGCATAGTGAACCCCATCTTTGGACGCTTGACCGCAGAGCGGCTGGCAATCATGGCTTCGATCATGGCATCGCGGGCAACCTGGTTGATGGTGCCAGGCCAGCCGTCGGAGCTTTCGTGAATATCAGAGATCTGCGCAGCGGAGAAAAGTTCGATACCGGCCCCGGCACCTTCGAGGCGTTGAGCCAGGTATTCGCGGGTTTCTTCCTCTTCATACGGCTGCAGTTCGATGACGTGGAACAGCTCCTGATCACCGCTGATCTGCTCCAGATCGGCGATCAACGACGATTCACCGAACAGGAACACATGGGGGCGGCCTTCCGGCGTACCCGCCGCCAGCGCCAACAGCGCTTCCAGGGCCGATTCGTCGAGCTGCTCGGCGTCATCCACCAGCAAGTAGACTTCCTGGCCGGTCAGGCCCAGTTGCACGATCTGCTTGAGAATTGCGCTCGGTTCAGCGGTGGACACATCCAGGGCCTGGGCCACCTGGCGCAGCACGCCCGCCGCATCACCGGCACCACGGGCAGACACCACCACGCTCTGTACGGACTGTTTGTTGGTGCTGGCCACCAGGGCCTGGCGCAGCAGGGTCTTGCCGCTGCCCAGCGGGCCAGTGACTACCAGCAGCAGTTGGCTGTAGCGCGCGAGATGGTGCAGTTGCCCGAGCACCGGCTTGCGCTGGGCCGGGAAAAATTTGAAACCAGGCACCCGTGGAGCAAAAGGGTCGTGGCTTAACTGGTAATGGCCGAGGAACGCCTCGTCGGCATGCAAACTAGTCATCGGGATCTTATTAACCTTTCAGCTGAGCCAGGGCGCGGTAATCCGCTCCCAGCGTGGCCTGTAAAATCTCTTTCGGATAATCGTCGGTCACTACCGCTTCGCCCATATGGCGCAACAGCACCAGTCGCAGTCGACCGTCGATCACTTTCTTGTCTATCGCCATATGTTCGAGGAAGTCCGCCTCGGTCATCTCTTCAGGCGGAATAACCGGCAAACCGGCACGCTGGAACAGGCGGATACCGCGATCACGCTCCTGGATGCTGATCCAGCCCAGGCGTTGCGACATCTCCAGTGCCATTACTGTGCCAGCCGCTACGGCCTCTCCATGCAACCACACACCATAGCCCATGTGCGTTTCGATCGCATGGCCGAAGGTGTGGCCGAGGTTCAGGGTGGCCCGCACACCGGACTCCCGTTCGTCGGCATTCACGACCAACGCCTTGGCGGCGCAGGAGCGGGAAATCGCTTCGGTGAGCGCCACCTGGTCGAGGCCGCGCAGGGCGTCCACATGTTCTTCCAGCCAGGTGAGGAAGGGTTCGTCGCAGATCAACCCGTACTTGATGACTTCCGCCAGGCCCGCCGACAGTTCGCGCGGCGGCAAGGTGTTGAGGGTGGCGGTGTCGATCAGCACGGCCTGGGGCTGGTAGAACGCGCCGACCATATTTTTGCCCAGCGGGTGGTTGATACCGGTCTTGCCACCCACCGACGAATCGACCTGGGACAGCAGGGTGGTCGGCACCTGGATAAAGTCCACGCCGCGCTGGTAGCAGGCCGCTGCAAAGCCGGCCATGTCGCCGATCACACCGCCGCCCAGGGCAATCACGGTGGTTCGGCGGTCATGGCGTGCGGTCAGCAGGCCATCAAAGATCAGTTGCAGGGTTTCCCAGTTCTTGTGGGCTTCGCCATCGGGCAGAATCACGGAAATCACTGAGTATGCCGCCAGGCTGCGGCTCAGACGCTCAAGATACAGCGGCGCGACCGTCTCGTTGGAGATGATCGCCACTTGCCGCCCGGCAATGTGCGGGGCCAGCAATTCGGGCTGGTCCAACAGACCTTCGCCAATATGGATCGGGTAGCTGCGCTCGCCTAGATCGACCTTAAGTGTCTGCATGTGTCCCCGCGTTGAAGATGTATTGACGACCGGTAACGTCGAGATCTGACGTTGCCTGATGGCTCTACGCCACACCCCGCAGGGTGATAGCGCGCCGCCGAGAATAGCGCATTTCGGGCCTGGCTTTAACGGGGTGGCAGCCGTTGCAGGCGCTCAAGAATGTCGAGAACCACCATCCGAGGCGGCCGCTCATCGGTTTCCACCACCAAATCGGCGATTTCCCGATACAGCGGGTCGCGCAGCGTGAGCAAGTCCCGCAAGGTTTTTTCCGGGTTGGCCGTACGCAACAAAGGACGATTGCGATCGCGGGCGGTACGACCCACCTGCTGCTCGACCGACGCATGCAGATAGACTACCCGACCACCGGCATGCAGCGCCCGACGATTCTCATCGCGCATCACGGCGCCGCCGCCGGTTGCCAATACCACGCCATCGCAGCCGCACAGCTCGGCGATCATCGCCTGCTCGCGGTCACGAAAGCCCAACTCGCCTTCCTTATCGAAGATCCATGGGATATTGGCACCCGTGCGCAATTCAATTTCCTTGTCGGAATCTTTGAATGGCAGGCGCAGCTCTTTGGCCAGCAAACGGCCGATGGTGCTTTTTCCAGCCCCCATCGGTCCTACAAGAATCAAATTTCGCACAGAATCAACGACTCACAGCAATCGCCTGGTTATTCATAATACGCGGAGTCAGGAATACCAGCAGCTCGGATTTTTTCTCCGCCAGCACATCGCGCCGGAAAAGGCGGCCAAGATACGGCACATCGCCCAAAAATGGCACTTTATCTACCACTTTGCTTTGAGTATTGGAGAAAACTCCGCCGATGACGATGGTCTCGCCATCCTTGACCAGCACCTTGGCATTCACCTCGTTTTTCTTGATCGGCGGTACGTCGTTGAGTTTGTTGAGGTAGTCGGGCTCATCCTTGGTGACCTTGACCACCATGATCACATGGTCATCGGGGGTGATTTGCGGCGTGACCTCCAATGACAGGGAGGCTTCCTTGAACGACACCGACGTAGCCCCCTGGGAGGTGGATTCCTGATAGGGAATTTCGGTGCCCTTTAGAATGCGCGCGGTTTCCTTGTCGGAAGTGACCACCTTGGGCTGCGAGACGATTTCACCATTGCCGGTTTTCTCCATGGCGGTCAGTTCAAGGTCCAACAGGAGATTATCGGTGATGAAGGCGATGCCCAGGCCTGACGTACCCGTGAGCGAACCCAGGTCGACAAATGGCGAGCTGGGCAAGTTTTCCGGCGCCTGAGTACCGTCCGGCGAAGGCTTCTGGATACCACCGGCGGCCCAATTCCCTCGATTGAGCTGCCCACCCCAGCGCGCGCCCAGGCTTTTGTCGTAGTCGACGTTGGCCTCGACAATCCGCGCTTCGATCATCACTTGGCGCACCGGCACATCCAGTTGCGCCACGATCCGCCGCAACTCTTCCAGGCGCTCGCCGGTCTGGTAGGCAATGATGTTATTGGTGCGGTCATCCACTGCCACTGAACCGCGCTCATCGGTCGTGCCTTCAAAGCCACTCACCGACTGAAACAGCTTTGCCAGGTCTGCCGCCTTGGCGTAGTTGACCTGCAGTAGCTCACGGCGCAGCGGCGCCAGGTCGGCCATCTGCTTGCGTGATTCCAGCGTCAGCAGTTCGCGAGCGGCCAACTCCTCGGCAGGCGCCACCAGCAAGACGCCAGCCTTTATCCGCTTATCCAAGCCTTTGGTTTGCAGCACCAGGTCCAGCGCCTGATCCCAGGGCACGCCTTTGAGCCGCAGGGTGATAGAGCCCTGTACGTCATCGCCGACCACCAGATTGAGGCCCGCCACGTCGGCGATTTGCTGCAAGGCAGCGCGCAGACCGATGTCCTGGAAGTTGAGGTTCAATTTATCACCGCTATACGCGCCCGAAACCGCACTGCCGGGGGGCGGTAGCTGGATCAGGTCCACACGATTGGGCACAGCAGCAGCCATCGGTGCCGTGAACGCTATCCATAGCGCCACACCGAAGGACGAGAAAGTCCTTTTCATTGTTTGATTCCGTTATGAGTTGACGTTTAGCACGAGGGTCCGAGGGCGCTCCAACCATGCCCCCTGTTCACCGGGAAATAACTCGACCAGTTCGATATGGCCGTCATGAATCGCGGTGACTCGACCATGATCCGGCCCCAGATAGTCGCCGACGGCCAGGCGATACACGGTTGAGGCTTGGCGCAGCAGGGCGAAGGTCCGCGCCCCACGGGACAACGTGCCGACCATTTCGAACTGATCCAACGGGTGGCCTTCCAAGGCTTCACGCGGTCGCGCGAGATCCGGCGCAGCGACCGTCCGCCCTGGCGGACGCTCGACTTGCAGGGCAATTGGCTGGAACGGATCGCGAATACCTGAGGCGCCGTATACAAAGGGCTGCCCCTGCATGACAGCCGCGCCCCGTTTGACGCCCTGCCGCTCATGCCAATAAGTCTTGGCCAGCAGATCAAGGTGCAACAGTTTGCCGTCACGTCGCAGGGCAACATCATGCACCGTAGCGATTCGCGAAAGGCCACCCAGGGCACTCACAAACATCGCCAGGTCGTGGTAGGTGCCGGTGGCGCCGATGTGAACGGGCTGTTCGTTATAGAACGGCCGAGACAGCTTATCCAACGGAGCGACGTTCTCAATCACCAAACCGTTGGCCAGCGCCATCCTGGCGATGTCTTCAAGAAAGCCGGGCATTTCGGACTCGCCTGGCATTTGCTGCAACAGCCCGCCAACCTTCTCCTGCGTAAGCTGGAACTGGCGAGTCCGCCCTTCAAGGTCGGCAGCCAAGAGCGTTTTTTCCGCGAGTTGCTGCTGCAAGCTCACTTCCTGCACCTCGACCTCGCGCAACCGCTCCCGCGAGGAACTGAGGTACACAAGGTCGCCCACCAGCAGCACCACGCCGGCCAGCGCGCAGCCCAGCAAGACCTTGCCGGGTAAGGGCCATTTGGCAGCAGTGTGAGTCAGCGCGGAAAATTCGAGCCTGGGCCGGCTCATGGCTGGGCCTCGGAAGATTCTCCCTGGCGCACCATCAACTGGAATTCATTGTTGCCGTGAGTGCCTTCGGTTCGTACGTGCTGCAGGCGAGTGGCATGGGCGCCTTCGGACGCCTCCAGGCGACGCATCAACTGCGCAATATCCTGGCTGGATTCGGCACTGCCGCTGATGCTCACCGTATCGCCTTTCGCCACTACCTCGTGCAAATGCACACCGTCAGGCACCGCACGGGCCAACTGATCCAGCAGTTGCGCACCGGCAGAGCGATTATCGTGCAGGTCCTGCACGACTTTCATACGCTCCGCCAGCTGCTGGCTTTGCACCTGGAGGTCATCAATGGTCTTGATACGCGAGTCCTGAACAGCGACGCCCTTACGCACATGATCGTTTCGCGTCACCTGCCGGTCGATCGCCTGGTCGATCACCTGGTCCGCCAGCCACAGCGTCGCGAGCGCCAGGCAAGCAAACGCCACCAGCACTATCAGGAAATATTTACGCCGCCGCTCAGCCAGCGCCTGGCGCCAAGGCAAAAGATTGATTCGTGTCATCCAGCGAAACTCCTCAGGGCCAACCCGCAAGCGACTCCCATCCCAGGGGCGTCCACAATCCAGTGTGCACCATCGACCCGATGGCCCGGTGTGAAGCTGGCGAAATCCTGACGGCAAGCGCGCGCCAATGCAAACCCTTCGACATCCACCACTCTGGGCACCAGCCCCGCCAGGGCCAAAACAGCTTCACGAACCTCGACGTGCTCCTTGAGGCACGCCGCCAACACTACCTCGACCCGCGCAGGATCCTGCGCCGACGGCCCCTGAACCTGAAAGTCCAGCGCCACCTCGTCCAGCGGGTAAGGAATGTATTGATCTGCCTCCATCTGGATCCTCCGGGCCATTTCGTCGTCGCTGAGCCCCGCCTGCATTTCAATGACCCGTGTAATAACCGAAGGACCCGCCACGGCAATTGCCGCCTGCCTGGCCGACGTACGCAGTCGGCTCAGTGCCATGTACAACGCATGGCCTATGCCTTCCAGGTCCAGCCAGACTCCGTCGACTACCGCTCGCGCCGGCAGCGCCTGCGTGGCGTAGCCTTGCACGGTGTAACGGTTGGCTGAACGGCTCAGCTCTACCAGCTTGATTCCTGCCTCATTGATGTCGACGCCAAGGACGGTGTCGACTTTTCGCCTGAAAAATCCCTTTCCCATAAAACTCCCCAAAGCTTTCCCTGTCTTAACGCCTGATTGCCGCTGGACGCCCTGCATTCGGTCGACTTGTTGAGCAGGCGCGAATGACGCCCCAAGGCGAAAAATGCTTTAATGCCCAGCGTTTTTCCCCGCTTTTTATCTGCAGCTCGGGTCGATCCATCGTTAGCCATGCATGCCCCGACGCGTAACCCATTCTTTTCTCTGGAAATCCAAAAGCCTTGATCCGTCTGCTGAAGTTTTTCGGGTACTCCATTGTCGCGATCGTCTGCGGGCTGCTGCTCGTACTCAGCGGGGCCTACCTCTACCTTAGTCCGGGTTTACCCTCGGTAGAGGCTCTCAGAAGTATCCAGTTGCAGATTCCTTTGCGGGTCTACAGCAGCGATGAAAAGCTGATCGCGGAGTTCGGCGAAATGCGCCGCACACCGATCCGTTTTGCCGACATTCCACCTAATTTCATCAGCGCGTTGCTGTCGGCCGAAGACGATAATTTTGCCAACCACTATGGCGTCGACCCCAGCAGCCTGGTACGTGCGGCCACACAACTGGTAAAAAGCGGCCACATTCAATCCGGCGGCAGCACCATCACCATGCAGGTGGCGAAGAACTTCTTCCTAACCAGCGAGCGCAGTTTTTCGCGTAAAGCCACCGAGATCCTGCTGGCATTGCAGATCGAACGCCAGCTGACCAAGGACGAGATCCTCGAGCTGTACGTCAACAAGATCTATCTGGGCAACCGTGCCTACGGGATCGAGGCGGCCTCGCAGGTCTACTACGGAAAGTCGATTCGTGACGCCAGCCTGGCGCAGATGGCCATGATTGCCGGCCTGCCCAAGGCCCCTTCGCGCTTCAACCCCCTGGCCAATCCGGCACGCAGCAAAGAACGCCGCGACTGGATCCTGGGGCGCATGTACAAGCTGGGCAAGATCGACCAGGCCGCCTATGAAAGTGCGGTGGCCGAGCCATTGAACGCCAGCTACCACGTGCCGACGCCGGAAGTGAATGCTCCCTATATCGCTGAAATGGCGCGTGCCGAGATGGTCGGCCGTTACGGCAGCGAGGCCTACACCGAAGGCTTCCGCGTGACCACGACGGTTCCGAGCGACTTGCAGGACATCGCCAATGACTCCGTGCATTCCGGCCTGATCACCTACGATCAACGCCACGGCTACCGTGGCCCTGAGTCGCGCCTGCCGGGCAAGACCCTGAGCGCCTGGACTGCCGAGTTGGGCAAACAGCGCGCGATCAGCGGCCTGGAACCGGCCATCGTCACCCAGGTGAAGAAAGATGGCGTGCAGGTGCTGACCCGCACCGGCGAAGCGCATGTGGCCTGGGACAGCATGAAATGGGCGCGCCCGTTCCTGAATACCAACAGCATGGGCCCGATGCCGAAGCAGCCATCGGATGTCGCGCAAGTGGGCGACCTGATCCGCGTACAACGCCAGAAGGACGACAGCCTGAAATTCAGCCAGGTGCCGCTGGCCCAGGGCGCGCTGGTATCGCTGGACCCACAGAACGGTGCAATCCGCGCCCTGGTGGGTGGCTTCGCTTTCGAGCAGAGCAACTACAACCGTGCCACCCAGGCCAAACGCCAACCGGGCTCGAGCTTCAAGCCGTTCATCTACAGCGCCGCCCTGGATAACGGCTACACCGCCGCCAGCCTGGTCAACGACGCGCCGATCGTGTTTGTCGACGAGTACCTGGACAAAGTCTGGCGCCCGAAGAACGACACCAACACCTTCCTCGGCCCGATCCGCATCCGCGAGGCGCTGTACAAGTCGCGTAACCTGGTATCGATCCGCTTGTTGCAGGCGATGGGGGTAGGCAAGACCATCGACTACATCACGCGCTTTGGCTTCAACAAGTCGGACCTGCCGCCGAACCTGTCCCTGGCTCTGGGCACCGCGACCCTCACGCCGATGGAAATCGCCACCGGCTGGAGCACCTTTGCCAACGGCGGCTACAAGATCACGCCGTACCTGATCGACAAGATCGAAAGCCGCAATGGCGACACCCTGTTCACCGCCAACCCACCCCGGGTACCGGGTGATGTGGTCAACGGCGTGGCGGCCACTGATGGGCTGGCAGCGCCGAGCAATGGCGGCATCACCATCGAGCCGACCCCAGGTGCCGCGCCAGCCGTCAACGCGCCTGCAACCGAACCGCAAGCTCCCGCCGTGGCCGAACGCATTGTGGATGGGCGTACAACTTATATCCTCAACAGCATCCTCGAAGACGTAATCAAGAAAGGTACCGGCCGGCGCGCCCTGGCCCTGGGCCGCGCGGACATCGCGGGCAAGACCGGTACCACCAACGAATCCAAGGATGCCTGGTTCTCCGGCTATAACGCCGACTACGTGACCACCGTCTGGACCGGCTACGACCAGCCGGAAAGCCTCGGCCGCCGCGAGTTCGGCGGCACCGTCGCGCTGCCGATCTGGATGAGCTACATGGGTGCCGCCCTGAAGGACAAGCCGCTGCACACCCAGCCGGAGCCGGAAGGCATCCTCAGCCTGCGGATCGACCCGGTCAGTGGCCGTGCGGCTTCGCCAAGCACGCCGAATGCGTACTTCGAACTGTTCAAGAGCGAAGACACGCCGCCGTCGGTCAATGAGCTGGGCAACGGCGTCGTACCGGGCAGCCCGTTGCCGGCGGATGAGGCGGCGCCGATCGATCTCTTTTAGAGAGCGGCAAGCTGTCAGCTACAAGCGGCAAGTTAAGAACTGCGATGTGCCGCTCTTGAACTTGCCGCTTGCAGCTTGAAACTTCCCCATAAAAAAACCCGGCGTTCTGAGCCGGGTTTTTTTATGGGTCTACGGCTTAGCCGTTGAACACATCATCCACGCTTTGCAGCGGGTAGTTTTTCGGATACGGCAGGGTGGCCACACCGGTCTCGATCGCGGCTTTGGCCACGGCATCGGAGATCAGGGTGATCAGGCGCTTATCCATTGGTTTCGGGATGATGTACTCACGACCGAATTCCAGCTTGGCGCCACCGTAGGCGTCGCACACGTCCTGAGGCACCGGCAGCTTGGCCAGTTCACGCAGGGCGTTGGCAGCTGCCACTTTCATCTCTTCGTTGATGCGCTTGGCGCGAACGTCCAGGGCGCCACGGAAGATGAACGGGAAGCCCAGCACGTTGTTGACCTGGTTCGGGTAGTCCGAACGACCGGTCGCCATGATCACGTCGTCGCGGGTGGCGTGAGCCAGTTCCGGAGCGATTTCCGGATCAGGGTTGGAGCAGGCGAACACGATCGGGTTGGCCGCCATGGACTTCAGGCCTTCAGCGCTCAGCAGGTTCGGGCCAGACAGGCCAACGAACACGTCGGCACCGTTCAGGGCGTCAGCCAGGGTGCGCTTGGAGGACGGGTGGGCAAACATCGCCTTGTACTGGTTCAGGTCGGTACGCTCGGACTGGATCACGCCCTTGCTGTCGACCATGTAGATGTTTTCCAGCTTGGCGCCCATGCTGACAATCAGCTTCATGCAGGAGATGGCCGCAGCGCCAGCGCCCAGGCAGACGATCTTGGCATCAGCCAGGGTCTTGCCGGCGATTTCCAGGGCGTTGATCATGCCGGCCGCGGTGACGATCGCAGTACCGTGCTGGTCATCGTGGAATACCGGAATGTCGCACTGCTCGATCAGGGCCTTTTCGATCTCGAAGCACTCAGGTGCCTTGATGTCTTCCAGGTTGATGCCACCGAAGGTGATGGAAATGCGCTTTACGGTGTCGATGAAAGCCTGCGGGCTCTCGGAATCAACTTCGATGTCGAAAACGTCGATGCCGGCGAAGCGCTTGAACAGCACGCCTTTACCTTCCATGACCGGCTTGGAGGCCAATGGGCCGAGGTTACCCAGGCCCAGAATCGCGGTGCCATCGGAAATCACTGCAACCAGGTTGCCTTTGCCGGTGTACTTGTACGCCAGTTCAGGGTCGCGGGCGATTTCACGTACGGGCTCGGCCACGCCAGGGCTGTAGGCCAGCGACAGGTCGCGGGCGGTGGCGGTGGCTTTGGTGAGCTCTACACTCAGCTTTCCTGGACGAGGATGGGCATGATATTCGAGAGCGGCAGTTTTCAAATCAGACATATCGGCATTCCGCTTTTACTGTTGGTCGACGGACCGCCGAGGATACTCGTGTCGCAAAGTCCCCACAAGACTGGGCAGTCACAGGTGTCAAGGGCCCTGCGCTAAGACTTTCGGCCAAGAGCCACGGGATACAAGGGCTTAACTGTTCACAATCAAACCGAAAAATGTCTACAATTTTTTCTTAATCAGTCGATTTGAGCATGCCCGGATCAGTCAACGGCAGCAGCCAGCGCGCCTGGCCGTTTTTCAGGCCGCCCCGCCGAGCGCGATCCTGTACCCAGCCGCGCGCCTCGACGGTGCGGCCTTGCAGACCATTGAGGCGGTCAGCATCGAATTGACTGATCAGGTCGGGCGTAATGCGTAATACCAGTGCCCCCTGCAATTCAATCCAGATTCCGCCGCGATTGCGCTCGACTTTACTGACTTGGCCGCTGACCAGTGCAAACCCGGAGCGCCCGAGCTGCTCCACGGACTGCACCGGCGATTGGCGCCACAGCCCCAGCCGCGCGTTACGGGCACTGTTCTCAGCCGCCTGCTGACAGCTGACGAGATCGACATTCGGCGCCACGCCCACCTGGAATCCCAGGCCCTCGGCCAGCAGTTGCGCCTCCAGATTCTCACCATTGGCACCATAGAGGTGAGCCAGGGTTCGACCGTAATGATCCTTGCCCTCGCGCCCCGGCACCAGGCCGACACGCCCATCGCTGGCCTGCACCAACGCCTGTAGACGCTGACGCGCCGCGACGGCAAATGGCTCGTCGGCGCGGCCCTTCCTGCCGGTTTCCGGGGTATTGATACCGATCATCCGTACACTGCGGCCATCCTTGAGGCGCACCGTGTCGCCATCCACCACCCGCTGCACTTCCACGCGGGCCAGGGCCGCTGGCGCCGGGCAAAACACCTGTGCCTGGGCCGCCGACAACCAAATCGCAGGCACAAAAAAGGCGCCCGCAAGGGACGCCTTTTTCAACAGCTGGCAAAAGCCCATAAGGCTTTTGAGCCTTACTCTGCTGGAGTAGCAGCAGGCTTCTTGCCGAAAGCACCAAAGCGATCTGCGAAGCGCTGTACACGGCCGCCGGTGTCCAGAGTTTTCTGCTTACCGGTGTAGAACGGGTGGCACTCGTTGCATACGTCAGTACCCAGTGGCTTGCACAGGTTCGAGCGAGTTTCGAACTTGTTGCCGCAGCTGCAGGTAACTTCGATGGTTTCGTACGCTGGATGGATATCGGCTTTCATGGTGACTTCCTCGGGCTAGCGTGCCGCCACTCGACACTATTGTCGAATACCGCACGTAATTAGGCCGCGGATTCTACCAGACCTTTTTAAACGCGCAAGCGGCGACACCCATCGAGCGTAAACATAAAAGCACCTTTCATCAGAAAACTGGCGGCTACCCCAAGCCTCCCCCGGTCTGCTAGGCTCGCGCCCCTGCGCCACCGCCTGCCTTTATAGATGAGACCCCTCGCGTGCCCGACGCCATTTTGCGCCTAGCCCTGCCCTCGCCCCTGCGCCGCCTGTTCGACTACCGGGCCCCGGCCGGCGTGCTGCGCGCGCAATTGCAGCCGGGCATGCGCGTGCGCGTGCCGTTTGGCCGCCGGGAGATGATCGGCATCCTGGTGGAAGTCGCCGACCACAGCGAAGTGCCGGCCGAGAAGCTCAAACCGGCCATCGCCCTGCTCGATGCCACGCCACCGCTGCCGCCCGCCTTGTTCAAGCTGTGCCTGTGGACCGCCCAGTATTACCAGCACAGCCTCGGCGACACGTTGAGCTGGGCACTGCCGGTGCTGTTGCGCCAGGGCGAGTTGGCCGAAGCGCGCCAGGAGCGCTTCTGGTCGACGGTGCCCGGCGCGCGCCTTGACGACCCGCGCATCGCCCGCGCCCCGCGCCAGCGTGAAGCCCTGGCGACCCTGGCCCAGCATCCCCATGGCGTCGCCCATCAGCTATTGAGCAAGCTGATGCTGAGCAAAGACAGCCTCGACCTGTTGCTGGCCAAGGGGTTGGTGCAGGTGGAAATCCGCAAGCACGCCCCCGACCCGCGCCACGAACACTGGCTGGCCCAGCCCGAACTGCCGCTGAACCCCGAACAGCGCGCCGCCTATGAAGCGATTCGCGCGGGTTTCGACAGCTTCCATGCGTTCCTGCTGGCCGGCGTCACCGGCAGCGGCAAGACCGAAGTCTATTTGCAGCTGATCCGCGAAACCCTGCAGGCCGGCAAACAGGCACTGGTGCTGATCCCCGAGATCAACCTGGGCCCGCAAACACTGGCGCGCTTCGAACAGCGTTTCAATGCGCGCATCGCCCTGGTGCACTCGGCGGTCAATGACCGTGAGCGCCTGGAGTCGTGGCTGGCGGCGCGGGACGGCGAAGCCGACATTATTATCGGCACCCGTTCGGCGCTGTTCACGCCAATGAAGAATCCCGGGCTGATCATCATCGACGAGGAGCACGACGGCTCCTATAAGCAACAGGAAGGCCTGCGCTACCACGCCCGCGACCTGGCGCTGGTGCGGGCGCGCCAGGAAGACATCCCGATTGTGCTGGGTTCGGCTACACCGTCCCTGGAAAGCCTGCACAACGCCTACACCGGTCGTTACGGGCTCCTACGCTTGAACGAGCGGGCCGGCGGTGCCAAGCAGCCACGCTTCCTGCGCCTGGATGTAAAAAGCCGGCCACTGGACAGCGGCATTTCAGGGCCGATGCAACAAGCTATCGGCCAGACCCTGGCGGCCGGCCAGCAGGTCTTGGTGTTTCTCAACCGTCGAGGCTTTGCGCCGACGCTGCTGTGCCATGACTGCGGCTGGATGTCCGAGTGCGAGCGTTGCGATGCACGCATGACCGTGCACCAGCGCCATGGCGAGCTGCGTTGCCACCATTGCGGCCATGTAGAGCGTGTACCGCGCCACTGCCCGCAGTGCGGCAAGGTCGACCTGCGTCCGGTGGGCGCAGGCACCGAGCGCGCCGAGGAGCGGCTGGGCATTCTGTTCCCGGACTACCCGGTGCTGCGGGTCGACCGCGACAGCACGTCGCGCAAGGACGCGATGAACCAGTTGTTCGCCACCATCCAGAAGGGCCAGCCATGCATCCTGGTGGGTACGCAGATGCTCGCCAAAGGGCATCACTTCCCACGGGTGACCCTGGTGTCGATCCTGGATGCCGACGGCGGCTTATTCTCCGGCGACTTCCGCGCCAGCGAACGCATGGCGCAGTTGATCGTGCAGGTCGCCGGCCGCGCCGGGCGTGCCGAAGAGCCGGGCAAGGTGATTATCCAGACGCACCTGGCCGACCATCCGCTGCTGATTCAACTGACAGAACAAGGCTACTTTGCCTTCGCCGAACAGGCGCTGAGCGAACGCCGCTCCGCCGGCCTGCCGCCCTTTGCGCACCTCGCGCTGCTGCGCGCCGAAGCCCATAAACCGGGGCAGGCCGAGGGTTTTCTGGATGAAGCCTGCAGCGCAGCCGAACGCTTGCTCGGCGAGCTGGGGCTGAGCGGCATCGAACTGCTCGGCCCGGTACCCGCGCCCATGGAACGTCGCGCCGGGCGTTATCGTGCTCAGCTACTCTTGCAAGCGACCTCCCGTGCACCGCTGCATCGGTTATTAAGTAGCTGGTTACTTGCGCTGGAGCAAATGCCGAGTGGCCGACAGGTGCGATGGTCGCTGGATGTAGACCCGGTAGATTTGTATTAAGCCTGGCCACAGGTCCCGCGAAGGTTGGCAAGCCCGCCCTCGCCACGGATAATGCCCAGCTTTTCCACCTGCGCATCGCGCGCCGCCGCTTGCGGTCGAAAGAGAACACCATGAAAGACACCATTCGCCAGCTTATCCAACAAGCCCTCACCCAACTCGTCAACGAAGGTGTGTTGCCTGAAGGCCTGACGCCGGCGATCCAGGTGGAAAACACCCGCGACAAGACCCACGGCGACTTCGCCAGCAACATTGCGATGATGCTGTCCAAGCCGGCCGGCATGAAGCCGCGCGACCTGGCGGAAAAAATCATCGCCGCGCTGCCCGCCGACGAGAGTGTTACCAAGGCCGAAATCGCCGGCCCGGGCTTTATCAACTTCTTCCAGAACACCCAGGCCCTGGCTTCACGCCTGGATGCAGCCCTGGCCGATGCCAGGATCGGCGTGCGCAAGGCCGGCCCGGCTCAGCGCGTGGCCATTGACCTGTCGGCGCCCAACCTGGCCAAGGAGATGCACGTCGGCCACCTGCGCTCGACCATCATCGGCGACGGCGTGGCCCGGGTGCTGGAGTTTCTCGGCGACACCGTGATCCGCCAGAACCACGTAGGCGACTGGGGCACCCAGTTCGGCATGCTGATGGCCTATCTGCAGGAAAACCCGATCACCAGCAACGAGCTGTCGGACCTGGAGAACTTCTACCGCGCCGCCAAGAAGCGTTTCGACGAATCCGAAGAGTTCGCCGACCGCGCCCGTGGCCTGGTGGTCAAGCTGCAAGCCGGCGACAAGGAATGCCTGGAACTCTGGGGCCGCTTCCGCGAGATCTCGCTGTCCCACTGCCAGGAAATCTACGAGCTGCTCAACGTCAAGCTGACCATGGCCGACGTCATGGGCGAAAGCGCCTACAACGACGACCTGATCAACGTGGTCAACGACCTCAAGGCCAAAGGCCTGCTGGTCGAGAGTAACGGCGCGCAGTGCGTGTTCCTCGAAGAATTCAAGACCGCCGACGGCGAGCCGCTGCCGGTGATCATCGTCAAGGCCGATGGCGGCTACCTCTATGCCACCACCGACCTGGCGGCCGTGCGCTACCGCAGCGGCGTGCTCAAGGCCGACCGTGCGCTGTATTTCGTCGACCAACGCCAGGCGCTGCACTTCCAGCAGGTGTTCGAAGTGGCACGTCGCGCCGGCTTCGTCACCCACCCGATGCACATGGAACACATGGGCTTCGGCACCATGAACGGCGCCGATGGCCGCCCGTTCAAGACCCGCGACGGCGGCACCGTGAAGTTGATCGACCTGCTCAACGAAGCCCAGGAGCGTGCCTACAACCTGGTGAAGGAAAAGAACCCGGAGCTGGCCGAAGCCGACCTGCGCAACATCGCCCGCGTGGTGGGGATTGGCGCGGTGAAATACGCCGACCTGTCCAAGCACCGCACCAGCGACTACAGCTTCAACTTCGAACTGATGCTCAACTTCGAAGGCAACACCGCGCCATACCTGCTGTACGCCTACACCCGCGTGGCCGGTGTGTTCCGCAAGCTGGGCAAGGACTTCAGCGAAGTCGAAGGCCAGATCGTGCTGGACGCGCCCCATGAACAGGAACTGGCCGCCAAGCTGGCGCAATTCGGCGAAGTGCTGAACAGCGTCGGCGAGAAAGGTACGCCGCATATCCTCTGCACCTACCTGTACGAAGTCGCCGGGTTGTTCTCCAGCTTCTACGAGAACTGCCCGATCCTCACCGCCGACGACGAAGCCCAGAAGCAAAGTCGCCTGCGCCTCGCCGCACTGGCTGGACGGACCCTCAAGCAAGGCCTGGAACTGTTGGGCCTGGAAACTCTGGAGCGTATGTAAGTTGGCTGCCAAGAAAAAACCTGCACCCAAGCGCGGCGCCAGCCGCTACCAGGCCCCGGCGAAGAAGCCGATCCCGGGCTGGTTGTGGATGGCCATCGGCCTCACGGTCGGCGCGTTTATCGTGTTCCTGATGAAGCTGGACCCAGGCCAGGGCGATGACGTCAAACGCGTCAAGCAGGAACAGCAGAAGGCCACGAAAATGGCTGAAGCCAACAAGACCGCACCGAGCCCAACGGCACCGGTAAAGCCGAAGTACGACTTCTATACGCTGCTGCCGGAATCGGAAGTGATCGTGCCACCTGACGCCGTGCCGGAGAAAACCCTGCCGACACCGCAAGTGCCGACCACCCCGGTAACCCCGGCAGAAGCTGCGAAAATCGACACCGCGCGGGCCCAGGCCGCACTGGCCGGGATTACTCCGCCACCAGCACCACCGGTTGCGGAGACCAAAGCCGCCCCTGTGACCAAGTTCTTCCTGCAAGCGGGCTCCTTCCCGAAACAGGCGGACGCGGATCGCGTGCGTGCGCAGATCATTCTGCTGGGCCAGACGGTGACGGTGGAGTCCGGCACGGTGAAGGACGCGACCTGGTATCGCGTACTGGTGGGGCCGTTCAGCAACCGCGAACAGCTGACCGTGGCACAGAAACAATTGGCCGGCGCCGGGTTTAGCAACCTGTTGTTACAACAGCGCCAGAGCCGCTGATTTCGAGACACACCAGCATGAATGTGGGAGGGGGCTTGCCCCCGATAGCGGTAGTTCAGTCAATATTTTCGGCGACTGATACACCGCTATCGGGGGCAAGCCCTCTCCCACATTTGGTTTTGCAGCGCCCTGGAATGTGTGTCAGACCGATAAACACCACTCGTCCGCCATAAACCCCTATGGTTGAAATCCCCCCTGCCACCCCCATATGAGTTTCCATCAGGGCATTTTCGCCCCGCTGCGTGGAGACTCTCCCCTTGACCACCATCGTTTCAGTACGTCGCCACGGCAAAGTCGTCATGGGTGGCGACGGCCAGGTTTCCCTGGGCAATACCGTGATGAAAGGCAATGCGAAAAAAGTGCGTCGCCTGTATCACGGCCAGGTCCTCGCCGGTTTTGCCGGTGCCACCGCCGACGCCTTCACCCTCTTCGAGCGCTTCGAAGGCCAGCTGGAAAAACACCAGGGCCACCTCGTACGCGCCGCTGTCGAACTTGCCAAAGAATGGCGCACCGACCGCTCCCTCAGCCGCCTGGAAGCCATGCTGGCCGTCGCCAACAAAGATGCATCCCTCATCATTACCGGTAACGGCGATGTGGTTGAGCCTGAACATGGCCTGATCGCCATGGGCTCCGGCGGTGGTTATGCACAAGCCGCAGCCAGCGCACTGTTGAAGAAAACCGACCTGTCGGCCCGCGAAATCGTCGAGACTGCCCTGGGCATCGCCGGCGATATCTGCGTGTTCACCAACCACAACTTCACCATTGAGGAGCAGGACCTCGCCGAGTAAGCCGTAGGCTTATTCCCGCTTGAGGCCGCCAAACACTATGTCCATGACTCCCCGCGAAATCGTCCATGAACTCAATCGCCATATCATCGGCCAGGACGATGCCAAGCGCGCCGTTGCCATCGCGCTGCGTAACCGCTGGCGCCGGATGCAACTGCCGGAAGAATTGCGTGTTGAAGTAACACCGAAGAACATCCTGATGATCGGCCCGACCGGCGTCGGTAAAACCGAGATCGCCCGACGCCTGGCCAAGCTGGCCAACGCGCCGTTCATCAAGGTCGAAGCCACCAAGTTCACCGAAGTCGGCTATGTGGGCCGCGATGTGGAGTCGATCATTCGTGACCTGGCCGACGCTGCCCTCAAGCTGCTGCGCGAACAGGAAATGACCAAGGTCAGCCACCGCGCCGAAGACGCCGCCGAAGAACGCATCCTCGACGCCTTGCTGCCACCGGCACGCATGGGTTTCAACGAAGACGCCGCACCAGCCTCGGATTCCAACACCCGCCAGCTGTTCCGCAAGCGCCTGCGTGAAGGCCAGCTGGACGACAAGGAAATCGAGATCGAAGTCGCTGAAGTCTCTGGCGTAGACATCTCCGCACCGCCAGGCATGGAAGAGATGACCAGCCAGTTGCAGAACCTGTTCGCCAACATGGGCAAGGGCAAGAAGAAAAGCCGCAAGCTCAAGGTGAAGGAAGCGCTGAAACTGGTGCGCGACGAAGAAGCCGGGCGCCTGGTGAACGAGGAAGAACTCAAGGCCAAGGCCTTGGAAGCCGTTGAGCAGCACGGCATCGTGTTTATCGACGAGATCGACAAGGTCGCCAAACGCGGCAACTCCGGCGGCGTCGATGTATCCCGCGAAGGTGTGCAGCGTGACCTGCTGCCGCTGATCGAAGGCTGCACCGTCAATACCAAGCTGGGCATGGTCAAGACCGACCACATCCTGTTTATCGCTTCGGGTGCGTTCCACCTGAGCAAGCCAAGCGACCTGGTGCCCGAGCTGCAAGGCCGCCTGCCGATTCGAGTAGAGCTGAAGGCGCTGACCCCAGGCGACTTCGAGCGCATTCTCAGCGAACCGCACGCGTCGCTCACCGAGCAATACCGTGAGCTGCTGAAAACCGAAGGGCTGGGCATCGAGTTCCTGCCGGACGGTATCAAGCGCCTGGCGGAGATTGCCTGGCAGGTCAACGAGAAAACCGAGAACATCGGTGCGCGTCGCCTGCACACCTTGCTTGAGCGCCTGCTTGAGGAAGTGTCCTTCAGCGCCGGCGACCTGGCCGGGGCGCAGAATGGCGAAACGATCAAGATCGATGCCGACTACGTCAACAGCCACCTGGGCGAATTGGCGCAGAACGAGGACTTGTCGCGGTACATTCTGTAAGCCGCAAGCTGTAAGCTACAAGCCGCAAGTTGAGCACGTTCAACTTGCAGCTTGTAGCTTGCAGCCCAAGGTGTCCCCAATGCCGAAATTCCCCACCGCTGTTAATTTGCACAAAACCTCCAACACCCTCGGCCTCACCTACGGGCCCGACGAGGTTTATCAATTGCCCGCCGAACTGCTTCGGGTGCACTCGCCTTCCGCCGAGGTCCAGGGCCACGGCAAACCTATCCTGCAATTCGGCAAGCTCAACGTGCGCTTGACCAAGATCGAACCGGCGGGCCAGTACGCACTGAAATTGACCTTCGACGACGGGCATGACAGCGGACTGTTCACCTGGGACTACCTCTACCAATTGGCCGTGCGTCAGGACGCGTTGTGGGCCGATTATCTTGCCGAGCTCAAGGCGGCCGGCAAAACCCGCGATCCGAGCGAATCCGTCGTGCGGCTGATGCTCTAGTCCAGGCCTCTTGCTCTTTAGAGAGCATTTTCTAATTTCATCTGCTTGAATGCCCTGTCGCGTGGTCAACGATTGGCCCGCTTGCGAAAAAAATTAAACTCGGGTAACCAATGGAACTGGCAAGTTCCCTGCATTTGACGATGCGGTATCAACGGTCACCCGAGTCGCAGTACCTGGCTTGTGTTGTGTATCGAAACCTGGTGCGCAGCGGTACCCGGTACTCGTCTTTCGGACAATGGAGCGTCGTAGATGAGTAACAAGAACAACGATGACTTGAAACGCCAGGCCTCGGAAAACACCCTGGGGCTCAACCCGATCATCGCGTTACGAAAAAAGGATTTACTGGCCTCGGCCAAGATGGTGCTGACCCAAGCCATCAAGCAGCCGTTGCACAGCGTCAAGCACGTCGCCCACTTTGGCGTTGAATTGAAGAACGTGATGTTCGGCAAATCGCAGTTGCAACCCGAAAGCGATGACCGTCGCTTCCACGACCCCGCCTGGAGCCAGAACCCGCTCTACAAACGCTACCTGCAAACCTACCTGGCGTGGCGCAAGGAACTGCACGACTGGATCGGCGACAGTAACCTGTCGGACCAGGACATCAGCCGCGGCCACTTCGTGATCAACCTGATGACCGAAGCCATGGCCCCCACCAACAGCGCGGCCAACCCGGCGGCGGTCAAACGCTTCTTTGAAACCGGTGGCAAGAGCCTGCTCGACGGCCTGTCGCACCTGGCCAAGGACATGGTGCACAACGGCGGCATGCCGAGCCAGGTCAACATGGGCGCATTTGAAGTGGGCAAGACCCTGGGCATCACCGAGGGTGCGGTGGTATTTCGCAACGACGTGCTGGAGCTGATCCAGTACCAGCCGATCACCGAACAGGTGCACGAACGTCCCTTGCTGGTGGTACCGCCGCAGATCAACAAATTCTATGTATTCGACCTGAGCCCGGAGAAGAGCCTGGCGCGCTTCTGCCTGCGCAACGGCCAGCAGACCTTTATCGTCAGTTGGCGCAACCCGACCAAGGCCCAGCGCGAGTGGGGCCTGTCGACCTATATCGAAGCGCTCAAGGAAGCGGTCGATGTGGTCACCGCGATCACCGGCAGCAAAGACGTGAATATGCTCGGTGCCTGCTCCGGCGGCATCACCTGCACCGCCCTGCTGGGCCACTACGCGGCGCTGGGCGAGAAGAAGGTCAACGCCCTGACCTTGCTGGTGAGTGTGCTGGACACCACCCTGGACACCCAGGTGGCGCTGTTTGTGGATGAGCAGACCCTGGAAGCGGCCAAGCGCCACTCCTACCAGGCCGGCGTGTTGGAAGGCCGCGACATGGCCAAGGTATTTGCCTGGATGCGCCCCAACGATTTGATCTGGAACTACTGGGTGAACAATTACCTGCTGGGCAATGAGCCGCCGGTATTCGACATCCTGTTCTGGAACAACGACACCACGCGTTTGCCGGCGGCGTTCCACGGTGACCTGATCGAGCTATTCAAAAACAACCCACTCGTACGCGCCAATGCCCTGGAAGTGTGCGGTACGCCGATCGACCTCAAGCAGGTCACGGCCGATATTTACTCACTGGCCGGCACCAACGACCACATCACGCCATGGCAGTCGTGCTACAAGTCGGCACAGCTGTTTGGCGGCAAGGTGGAGTTCGTACTGTCCAGCAGCGGGCATATCCAGAGCATCCTCAACCCGCCCGGCAACCCCAAGGCGCGCTACCAGACCAGCGATAGCCTGGCGGGCAAGCCACTGGAGTGGCAGGAGAATGCGACCAAGCACACGGATTCGTGGTGGTTGCATTGGCAGGTGTGGCAAGCGGAGCGAGCGGGCAAGCTGAAGAAGGCACCGACGACTTTGGGTAACAAGACCTATGCCGCAGCGGAAGCCGCCCCAGGGACTTACGTACACGAACGCTAAATTGAAATGCGTTCAAATGTGGGAGGGGGCTTGCTCCCGATTGTGGCGTGTCAGGCACAACATCTGAAACTGGCACACGGCTATCGGGAGCAAGCCCCCTCCCACACTGACTGCATTCCAGCTGTAACACTTCACAGGGCTTGAGCATGCCGCAACCGTTCATCTTCCGTACCATCGACCTGGATGGCCAGACCATCCGCACGGCGGTACGCCCGGGCAAGCCCCACTTGACGCCGTTGCTGATCTTCAACGGCATCGGCGCCAACCTTGAGCTGGTGTTTCCGTTCGTCCAGGCCCTGGACCCGGACCTGGAAGTGATCGCCTTCGATGTACCAGGCGTGGGCGGTTCCTCGACGCCCAACCGGCCCTATCGCTTTCCCGGCCTGGCCAAGCTCACCGCACGCATGCTGGACTACCTGGACTATGGCCAGGTGAACGCGGTAGGCGTGTCCTGGGGCGGCGCTTTGGCGCAGCAGTTTGCTTACGACTACCCGGAGCGCTGCAAGAAGCTGATCCTGGCGGCGACCGCTGCCGGTGCCTTTATGGTGCCAGGCAAGCCAAAGGTGCTGTGGCTGATGGCCAGCCCCCGGCGCTACATCCAACCGTCCCACGTGGTGCGCATCGCACCAATGATTTATGGCGGCTCGTTCCGCCGCGATTCGAAACTGGCGGCCGAGCACGCGAGCAAAGTGCGCTCGGCCGGCAAGCTCGGCTACTACTGGCAACTGTTCGCGGGGCTGGGCTGGACCAGCATCCACTGGCTGCACAAGATCCGCCAGCCCACCCTGGTGCTGGCCGGGGACGACGACCCGCTGATCCCGCTGATCAACATGCGCATGCTGGCCTGGCGCATTCCCAACGCACAGTTGCACATCATCGATGACGGCCACCTGTTCCTGATCACCCGGGCTGAAGCCGTGGCGCCGATCATCATGAAGTTTCTCGAGGAGGAGCGCATGCGGGCCGTGATTCACCCGCGACCAGCGGTGTAAGGACCACACCGCCGCGCAACTTGCCGAGAACCGACTATGGTTCTGAATTGGCGTGCCTGTTGATGGCTTGACGAAGGAGTGTTGGCTCATGCGAGAAAGACCCGTGACGAACCCGGCGCCCACCCCCGCCGCGTTCATCAATGCGCAAAACGCGATCACCGGCCTGCGCGGTCGGGATTTGCTGTCGACCCTGCGCAGCGTTGCCGCCCACGGCTGGCGCAACCCGGTGCATACCGCCCGTCACGCCCTGGCCCTCGGCGGTCAACTGGGTCGCGTGCTGTTGGGTGAGACCGTGCACGAGCCCAACCCACGGGACAGCCGTTTCATCGACCCGACCTGGACGCTCAACCCGTTCTACCGACGCAGTCTGCAAGCCTATTTGAGCTGGCAGAAACAGACCCGCCACTGGATCGACGACAGCTCCCTGAGTGCCGACGACCGTGCCCGCGCGCACTTTGCCTTCGCCTTGCTCAACGACGCCGTCTCACCGTCCAACACCCTGCTCAACCCGCTGGCCATCAAGGAGTTGCTCAACTCCGGCGGCAGCAGTGTGGTGCGCGGCGTGAGCAACCTGTTCGACGACCTGCTGCACAACAACGGCCTGCCACGCCAGGTGAGCAAACAGGCCTTTGAAGTCGGCAAGACCGTGGCCACCACCCCAGGCTCGGTGGTGTTTCGCAATGAGCTGCTGGAGTTGATCCAGTACAAGCCCATGAGCGAAAAACAGTACGCCAAGCCGCTGCTGATCGTGCCGCCGCAAATCAACAAGTACTACATTTTCGACCTGAGCCCGGCCAACAGTTTTGTGCAGTACGCCCTCAAGAATGGCCTGCAGACCTTCATGGTCAGCTGGCGCAACCCGGACGTGCGCCACCGCGAATGGGGACTGTCCACCTATGTGGCGGCGCTGGAGGAAGCGCTCAACGTCTGCCGGGCCATCACCGGCGCCCGCGAGGTCAACCTGATGGGCGCCTGCGCCGGTGGCCTGACCATCGCCGCCCTGCAAGGCCACTTGCAAGCCAAGCGCCAGCTGCGCCGCATCTCCAGCGCCAGCTACCTGGTGAGCCTGCTGGACAGCCAGATCGACAGCCCCGCCATGCTGTTCGCCGATGAGCAAACCCTCGAAGCCGCCAAACGTCGTTCCTACCAGCAAGGCGTGCTCGACGGCCGCGACATGGCCAAGGTGTTCGCCTGGATGCGCCCCAACGACCTGATCTGGAATTACTGGATCAACAATTACTTGCTGGGCAAGGAACCGCCCGCGTTCGACATCCTGTACTGGAACAACGACAACACGCGCCTGCCCGCCGCGTTGCATGGTGACTTGCTGGACTTCTTCAAACACAACCCACTGAGCCATCCCGGCGGCCTGGAGGTGTGCGGCACGCCCATCGACTTGCAGAAAGTCACGGTGGACAGCTTCAGCGTGGCCGGGATCAACGACCACATCACGCCGTGGGACGCGGTGTATCGCTCCACGCAATTGCTGGGGGGTGAGCGGCGCTTCGTGCTGTCCAACAGCGGGCATATCCAGAGCATCCTCAACCCACCGGGCAACCCCAAGGCCAACTACGTCGAAAACCCCAAGCTGAGCAGCGACCCACGCGCCTGGTACTACGACGCCAGCCATGTCGAGGGCAGCTGGTGGCCGCAGTGGCTGGCGTGGATCCAGCAGCGCTCGGGCGTACAGCGCGAAACCCTCACCGCCCTGGGCAACCAGAATTACCCACCGATGGAAGCGGCACCGGGCACCTACGTGCGAGTGCGCTGAGCTCAACGACCCCATTAAGAAGACTGGATGAAGACCCGCGACCGTATCCTTGAATGTGCCCTGCAGTTGTTCAATCAGAAGGGCGAGCCAAATGTATCGACCATGGAGGTGGCCAATGAAATGGGGATCAGCCCCGGCAACCTCTACTACCACTTCCATGGCAAGGAGCCACTGGTCATTGGCCTGTTCGAGCGTTTCCAAGGTGAGCTGGCGCCGTTGCTCGACCCGCCGGCGGATGCGCAACTGAAGGCCGAGGACTATTGGTTGTTCCTGCACCTGATCGTCGAGCGCATGGCCCACTATCGGTTCCTGTTCCAGGACTTGTCCAACCTGGCCGGACGCCTGCCGAAACTGGCCAAAGGTATTCGCAACCTGCTCACGGCGCTCAAGCGCACCCTGGCATCCTTGCTGGCGCGATTGCAGGCGGCGGGGCAAGTGGTCAGTGACACCCAGGCGCTGGGGCAACTGGTGGAACAGATCACCATGACCTTACTGTTCTCCCTGGACTACCAGCGGATCCTTGATCGTGAAGGCGAGGTGCGGGTGGTGGTGTACCAGATCATGATGCTGGTCGCGCCGCACTTGTTATTACCGGCACGGCTGGCGACAGAGCGATTGGCATTGCGCTATCTGGATGAACACGTTTGACGTCCCATCCCCCACGCTAGCCAAACTGGTGACTGAACTTGAATAGTTCGCTGTCACTGCTAATGCCCAGCTTCCGGTAAGCCGATTGTTTTTGCGTACTGATCGTACTTGCACTTCGCGAGAACTTGGCGGCAATTGAATTTACTGACATTCCATCAAGAAAACACCGCAACACCTCCTGCTCTTTGGGCGTAAGGCAGGCGTTCAATTCCAACGAACTTGATAAGTCCACTTTCTTCTTTACATTCGCGACATCAAGTACTGAATGCATGCCCTGAAGCGCAGGCACCATACAAGGCTGCAGGTAAATCCGGCCTTGGGCGACGGTTCGAATAGCTGTAATCAATTCAGACAGGTTTTGGGTTTTCCCCAGAATTCCCCAACATCCGGCTTTCAACGACAGTGACACGGTGGCAGGCGTGTAGTGCGAACACACAATCAAAGGCCTGCATTTACCGAAGCGCCTGTTCAGTGCCTGAAGCAGGCTAAGGCCATCGCTGTCCGACGGCGCCAGGATAAAGTCCATCACTACAACATCCGCAGGCCGCCTGGAGAGCGCTTCCAGCAAATCCCTGCCCGTGCCAAAGGAACCGATCACATCGAAGTCGCCCTCTTTGCAATCAGTTGCAACTCGCCTTCCGGACCCGGATCAAGCTGTTTTTTCGTCCGTCGAATCTACCGTACGCGGCCGAGGCCGCGCCCGAAAAATTGCAATGGCGTCGAGACTCAACCGAGCATGGTCAGGCACTGGAAGTCTATAACCCGAGCCCGTATCACGTGACCTTCGAACACATCGAATTGCAGGACTCCGGGCAGCGTCATCCCCGTGAACCGGCAGCATCAGGCGCCGGGAACATGGTGGTACCTGGAGGTCGTAATAGCTTTGAGCTACCTACGCTCAAAACACCGGCGAGGACTGCCGCAACCGTCGAGTTCCAGACGCTTGACGACTTTGGGGTAAAAGTCTCCCACAGCGCCGAGGTATCCCCATGACTGCCCGGACTCGCCGCCCACCGTAGCGTCCAGACATCCAGCCATCGGCTGGCCACACAGACCACGTCATCACACACATTTGGATGCCCATTTATTCGGGCAGGAACTCCCTATGCCTAAATTCGGGCAGCAACTACCTCCGGGAACGGTAAACATAAGTTTGAGCACACCCAGAGGCGTAAGCAGCAGCTCCCTGGAACGTCACCGCTCAGCGCTTGCGATACACAGCGTGCTGGCGGTATGTGGCGTTTATGCAGCAACCGCCCAGAGTGCCGAACGTGTTGAGTTCAACCCGGCTTTCTTTCCTGACGGCGCAGCCGGCTTGCAGGTGGATATTTCAAAATTCAGCCAGGGCAACGTCGTACTGCCCGGCAACTACCGCTCCGATATCCACCTGAACGGCCAATGGATCGGACGCGAAACCCTGGCCTTCACTGCGGTCGCAGGCCAGTCGTCGGCGCAATTGTGCCTGGAGCGTGAGGCACTGCTCCGATTTGGCATCAACGTGGATGCAGAACCCACACAACCCACCGACTCGAGTACGCCGCCTGCATCGGCGTTCTCCAGTTGCGCCGACATCGCGACTTACCTGCCGGGCGCCAGCAGCCAATTTGACTCGGGTGAAAACCGCCTGGACTTGCAGGTACCCCAGATTTACCTGGCACGCAAGGCGCGGGGTTACGTCGACCCGCAGCACTGGGACAGCGGCATCAATGCCGCCTTCGTGCGTTACAACGCCAATAGATTTGCCTCCCTGGCCAATGGAAGTTCGCTCAGCGCCAACTACCTGGGCCTGAATGCCGGCCTCAATCTGGGAGATTGGCACTGGCGCCATAACGGCAGCTACAGCCAAACCAATATCGGTTCTGGCTATCAGAGCAGCGCCACTTATGTGCAGCGCGAAGTGAGCACGCTGCAATCACAACTGATGATGGGCGAGATCTATACCTCAGGGGAGCTGTTTGACAGCGTGCGCCTGAAGGGCGCCAGCCTGTTCAGCGATGACCGGATGCTGCCTGACTCCCTGACGGGCTTTGCCCCGGTGGTGCGCGGTGTTGCCGAGACCAATGCGCGCGTCACCGTGCGCCAACGCGGTGTGTTACTGGACGAAGTGTCTGTAGCGCCTGGCCCGTTTGTCCTCAACGATTTGTTTCCCACCGGCTACGGGGGTGACCTGAACGTCACCATCACCGAGGCCGATGGCCGCACGCGGGAGTTCATCGTGCCGTTCGCCGCCAACGCCAACCTCCTGCGTCCAGGTCACAGCCGTTACTCGTTGAGCATTGGTCAGCTGGATGAAATCGGCCTACGGCACCCTCCCACGCTGATGCAAGCCACTTACCAGCATGGCCTGAGCAATCTGCTGACCGGGTACACCGGCGCGGTGTTTGCCGACAACTACCGATCGCAATTGCTCGGCGCGGCATTCAATACGCGGCTCGGCGCGCTGTCCCTTGACCTGACCCACTCCAACGCGTACCTGCCGGGCCACGGTTCACGTGAGGGGCAAAGCCTGCAATTGCGCTACAGCAAAAACTTCGCCGACACTGGAACCCACTTCGCTCTCGGCGCGTACCGCTACTCCACCGAAGGCTTCCTGGCCCTGAGCGATGCCGCACGCGTGCGCAACCTCGCCATTGACGGGCTGAGCCTGGACAACGTGTCACGGCTACGCGACAGGATGGACATCAGCCTCAGCCAAAGCATGGGTAACGGCTCGGTGTATCTGACCGGCTCTTCGCAAAATTATTGGAACCGCAAAAGCGGCAACCTGACGTTCACCACAGGTTACAGCGGCACCTGGAAGAACCTTCACTACACCGTCAGTGCGCAGCGCACCCGCGACTTGCTGAGTGACCGGGTCGACAAGCAAGTGGACCTCACCGTCAGCCTGCCACTGGGCAGCGACGCACGCTCGCCAACCTTGACCACCACGGCCTATCGCGGCGATCAAAGCAGCGGCGAGCGAGTCAGCCTGGGCGGCAGTCTCGGCGAGCGCAGTGAGTTCAGCTACGGCGTGGGGGCCAGCCGGACGCTCGGCGGCGGTAACGCAACCAGTGCAGACGTGAAATACCAGACAAGCCATGGCCTGCTATCCGCCGGTTATGGCCAGAGCAATGCATATCGCGCGACATCGTTTGGCATGACCGGAGGTATTGTCGCCCACGCTGACGGTGTGACCTTCGCTCCAGAATTGGGTGACACCATCGGCATCGTCCAGGCGCCCGACGCCTTGGGCGCGCGGATCAATGGCAACCACCGTTCACAAGTCGGAAAAAGCGGTTTTGCCGTGGTGCCTCACCTCACACCCTACCGTCAGAACGTCGTCGAACTCGACCCTAAAGACCTGTCCGTCGATGTGGAACTCAAGACCGCCGCGCAAAACGTGGCCCCACGCGCCGGGTCGGTGGTGAAGTTGCAATTCGAGACCGTAAGCGGCCAGGCCTTGTTGATTAACGCACCGCGCGAGGATGGCAGCCCGCTGCCATTCGGCTCGGATGTGTTCGATGAAGACGGCGCGAGTGTCGGCGTGGTCGGGCAGGGCGGTAAGGCGTTCGTGCGCGTATCTCGCACGCAGGGGCAGTTGACGGTCAAGTGGGGGGCTGATGCCAGCGCCACATGCCGACTGCGCTACGACCTCGGCTCGCAACCGGATGCTGAGGGTGCCAGCCGTTTGCGGCAATTGGACTCGGGCACCTGCCAGGTCGAGTCGGCCAATTTTTCACTGAGGGAGTGACGATGAAACACTCAATACAATTTATCTCTACGCTGCTGGCCCTTGGTCTGCCGATCGCAGCTCAAGCAAGTTGTGAACGGTATATGAACAGCACGCTCATCCTTAACCTTCCCGCTACCGTCACCGTGCCGGACAACCTTCCTGTGGGAGGGGAAATCATCAGCGGTGCATTCAGCGGAACAGCTCCCGCTTTTTTCACGAACTGCTACGCCCCGTATGTAGCGGTGACAGGTCGGTACCAGACAAGAGATCCGATCGACACGCTCGTCTTTCGCACCGAGGTGCCAGGGGTTGGTGTACGCCTGCGCATCACGGATGCCAGGGGAACAACCCATTTCTTTGCAATGCATAATCGACAAGGAACCTCTCTCACGGCCAGAGTAAGCCCCAGCTTCACAGCCGCAGAGTTGAAGTTCTACAAGATCGGGCCGGTAACGGACGGGGTGGTAACAGCCGGAGACATTTGGCAGGAGAGAAGGGACAGACGCCCGGAAAGTTTTACCCTGCGGCTCGGCAATGCGGTGCGCTTTATCAGACCCGCCGCCACCTGCAACCTGGCGACCGGTGACGTAAACCGCATGATCTCGCTTGACCCCATAAAGGTCAGCACACTTCAAAACGCAACCCATACCGGCGAACGCAATTTCGAGCTCACCGCCAACTGCACCAACGCATCCAATGTCACCTTTCGTTTTTCCGGCACGCCCGCGCCAGGCAATGACCAGTTGCTCGCCAATACCGGCACTGCCGGCGGCGTCGCGGTGTGGCTTTATTCACGTCTCAACGGAAGGGTCCAGAACCTTCTTCCCAGCGGTCCCGAGAGTACCCGCACCGTCGCGGTTTCGGGCAATAGAGCGGTCCTGCCGCTCGGCGCGGCTTACCACAGAAACGGCACGGTCAGCCAAGGCACGCTGGTCAGTACCGCCACCGTCAACATTACCTATAACTGAAAACCTGAGAGCTATTTGATGAGCTTGCGAACACTCCCCCTGCTTTTGGCAATCACTTCAAGTCTGGCCGCCAATGCGGTCCAGGCCGCGACCACAGGCACCTTGCGCTTTACCGGCCAAGTCAATGCCGGTACGTGTAACCTGGCGGCCGGCGACGAAAACCGTACCATCACCCTGCCAACTATCAAGATTTCGGACTTGGACGCGACGTCCAGCGCGGGCGCGTTTGATTTCGAGATATCTGCCGAGTGCGAATCGGATCTTCGCAACGTGATTTTCCTGTTCGCGGGCACAGCCTCCGCCGGGAACGCCACGCTGTTTTCCAACACGGGAACCTCCAAGGGTACAGCCCTTCGGCTACTGCACCGGGTCTCTCCCGCTTATGCCATCCCTGCCAACGGGAACGCCGCCCAGCGCAGTCGTACCATTGCAAGCAGCAGCAACAAGGCCGTGATCCCCCTCACAGCGACGTACCACAAAACCGGCGCAGTGATCACTCAAGGCACCCTGGCCAGCGCGGTGACCGTTTCGATCACTTACAACTGACCGAGCCTGGAGCCACGGTCACAATGCAGGCGAGCAAAAAAATGCCCGACCTTTGCAGGCCGGGCATTTTTTGTGTCCCGGAAAAATCAGGACTGACTGGTTGGCGTCGTGGGTACCGGCGTTGCAGTCGGGCTCACGGCAGCGGGCGTCGGCGCGGAAACCGAGTTGGCTGATGAAGCAGTGGTTGCCGGTGCAGTGGCAGGCTTGGCCGCTGCAGCTGGCTTGGGTGCTGCTGGTTTTTTCGCTACAGCCGGCTTTTTCGCGGCAGCGGGTTTTGCAGCCGGCTTCGCGGCGGCTGGCTTGGCTGCAGGCTTTGCCACAGCCGGTTTGGCGGCTGCGGTTTTAGCTGCTGGTTTTGCTGCGGCCTTGGTTGCCGGTTTGGCGGCAGGCTTGGCAGCGGCTTTAGCAGCTACGGGTTTAGCCGCAGGCTTGGCGGCCGGTTTGGCAGCGGCGGTTTTGGCCGCCGGCTTGGCGGCAGCTTTTGCCGGTGCCTTGGCCGCTGGTTTCGCAGCAGGCTTGGCAGCAGCTTTCACCAGAGGCTTGGCGGCGGTTTTCGCGGCCGGTTTGGCAGCAGCAGTTTTCGCAGCAGGCTTGGCAGCCGGCTTAGCAGCTGCAGTTTTCACCGGAGTCACTTTGGCGCCGGTGAGTTTTTCGATTTGCTTGGTCAGGGTATCGACCTTGGTGTGCAGCGCCTTGACTTCAGTACGGCTCGGCACGCCCAGTCGCGAAATGGCCTTGTTGAGACGTGTGTCCAAGGCCCCTTCAAGTTCACTCCAAGTACCCAATACCTGTTTCTTCGCATCACTGATACGCGAACCGGCAGTCGCCTTGGCAGCAGTAACTTTCTTGCCCACTGCGCTGTTGGCTACTTTCTCGGCCTTCTCGCCGTCTTTAACCAACGTCTCGAAGAGTTTGCTGCCGTCACTGTCGATCTTCGAGTAAACGCCTAAACCAGCCAGCCAGATCTTGCGGGAATATTCTTCAACTTTCCCGACCCACGAGCTGCCTTCTTTCTGAGTAGTCTTTTTAACAGCCATCCCGATGTCTCCTTAGTGTTTACGCGCGACACGTTCGAGCAATGCCGTCAGCTCTTCGAGCTTAGCAGAGAGTGTCTCCACGTCATGTTTAGACGCAATGCCAATTCGATTCAAGGCACTGGCAACGCGAGTATCAAAAGCTTTTTCAACTTTATCCAGCTGAACTTCTACCAGACCTTTGACCGCGGAGACATTACTCTTTACTTGGTCCATCTGACTGTTGGCAGCATCAAGTTGTTCCACTGCAACTTTTTTGCCTTTACTTTCAACATGTTGACCCGCTTTAACGAGTTCCTTGAAGTACTCGCTGCCCTCGCTTCCAACCTTGGCGTAGGCACCAAGACCCGCCAGCCAGATCTTGCGGGCATAGGTTTTAACGTCGCTCAGGGCGGTGGTCTGGGCGTCGATTTTTTTCTTCAGGATAACTTTGGCCATGGTGCACCTCACGCAGAAAAGGGGGGAGGAACGGCCCACAGGAGTTGAGGGCTTGGGCACAAAGTAGGCTGGAAAATTAGAATCGGCACCCTAAGTACTGCCGGATCAGGCCAGGGCCTTATCCAGGGCTTTCTCGATTTCGGACTTGATGGTGCCACTCATGGCCGACATCAACAGGCCCAGTTCCACATCAATGCGCAGCGAATCATCCCCCACTACTACTGTGCCTTTAACCCCTGACCGCTTGAGGTTCAAGGTATCGCCGGACCACGAAGGTTCCAGGCCATATTGTTCCTTGAGTGTGTGCGCCAACTTCTCGGCCTTTGCGCGTGCCCCTTCTTTACCCAGGGAATGTGCACGCTCAACGGTTATACGGGCCATTGCAATGACTCCTCTTTATAAGGCTTGGAAAACCTTCGATGCGGCAAAAGGTCTCGGTAGCCGCCTATCTTACCTGCAGCCTTGCCAAGACAAAGCAGGCCTTGGGGATTATCATGTGCCGCATTCTCTTTTGGTGACAGCGATATGACTGATCAGCGCAAAGGCAGCGATGCCGAACCCACCACTCACTTCGGCTTCAAGAACGTCCCGGAAAGCCAGAAAGCGGAAAAAGTCGCTGAGGTGTTCCACTCCGTGGCGGCCAAGTACGACCTGATGAACGATGTGCTCTCCGGCGGCATGCACCGCCTGTGGAAACGCTTCACCATTGAGCTGTCGGGCGTACGCACCGGCAACCGTGTGCTGGACATCGCCGGCGGTACGGGTGACCTGGCAGCGAAGTTCTCCAAGCTCGTCGGCCCTACCGGCCAGGTGGTGCTGGCGGACATCAATGGCTCGATGCTCAAGGTCGGCCGCGATCGCCTGCTCGACAAGGGCGTGGCCGGCAATATCGAATTCGTCCAGGCCGACGCTGAAAAGCTGCCGTTCCCCGACAACCATTTCGACTGTGTGACCATCGCCTTCGGCCTGCGCAACGTGACCCACAAGGAAGACGCGATCCGCTCGATGCTGCGCGTACTCAAGCCGGGTGGCCGCCTGTTGGTCCTGGAGTTCTCCAAACCGACCAATGCGCTGATGTCCAAGGTCTACGACACCTACTCCTTCGCCTTCATGCCGTTGATGGGCAAGCTGATCACCAATGACGCCGAGAGCTACCGCTACCTGGCCGAATCGATCCGCATGCACCCCGACCAGGAGACCCTGAAGTCGATGATGGTAGAAGCCGGTTTCGACCGCGTGACCTACCACAACATGACCTCGGGTATCGTCGCCCTGCACCGTGGCATCAAGCCCTGATGCTGCTCAAAGGCCTTCTCGCCAGCGTCGAACACGGCGTCAACCGTGTACTGCGTCTGGACAGCACCGCCCTGGCGCGGCTCGCGCATTTGAACGGCAAGGTCATCGCCGTGGACTGCACCAGCCCCGCCTTGCAGCTGTTTATCCTGCCCAGCGATGAAGGCCTGCTGCTCGCCACTCAATGGGCCGCCGACGCCGACTGCACCCTGCGTGCACCGGCGACGAGCCTGCTGCACCTGGCGCTGAGCCGCAACAAGACCGCCATTCTCCACGGCCCTGAAGTGCACCTGGAAGGCGACAGCGCGGTGCTGATGGACCTGGCCGCAGTGCTGCAAGACCTGGAGCTGGACTGGGAATACGAGCTGTCCCGCTGGATCGGCCCCGTCGCCACCCAACTGATCAGCGGGCACCTGCGCAGTCGCACGCGTTGGTACCAGCAGGGGTTCGCCAGCCTCAACCAGAACCTCGCCGAATACCTGAGCGAAGAATCGCGCACCCTGGTCGGAGAACGCGAAGCGCAAGCGCGCTTTCGTGAACTCGACAAGGCCAAAATCGACCTGGAACGCCTCGAGGCCCGCTTCGAGCGCCTGAGCCGTTCCCTTGATCCAAGCGATAACGCATGAAGCTGCTCGCCGTCCGCCGTTTGTTCCGTATCCAGCGCGTCGTAATCCGCTACCGCCTCGATGACCTGCTGTTCGCCCTGCCTTTGCCATGGTTCCTGCTGGCGGTGCGCTATGTGCTGCCGTGGCGCTGGTTCCCGCGCAAACAGCTGGAGCTGAGCCGGGGCGCGCGCCTGCGCCTGGCGCTGCAGGACCTGGGACCGATCTTTATCAAGTTCGGGCAGATCCTCTCCACGCGCCGCGACCTGCTGCCCGAAGACATCGCCGACGAACTGATGCTGCTGCAGGATCGCGTGCCGCCGTTCGATTCGCAGCAGTCGATGAAGCTGATCGAAGAACAACTGGGCAAGAAGATCAGCGAGGTGTTCAGTCGCTTCGACGTCGAGCCGCTGGCTTCGGCCTCGGTTGCGCAGGTTCACGCCGCACAGCTCAAGACCGGCGAAGAAGTGGTGGTGAAGGTGATCCGCCCGGGCCTCAAGCCAATCATCGGCCAGGACCTGGCGTGGCTGTTTATCCTCGCCCGCGCCGCCGAACGGTTCTCTGCCGATGCGCGCCTGCTGCACCCGGTGGACGTGGTCGCCGACTACGAAAAAACCATCTACGACGAACTCGACCTGCTGCGCGAAGCGGCGAACGCCAGCCAACTCAAGCGCAACTTCGAAGGCTCGCCGTTGCTGTATGTGCCGCAGGTGTATTGGGACTGGTGCCGCCCGAAAGTGCTGGTAATGGAGCGCATCTACGGCGTGCAGGTCACCGACCTCGCCACTCTGGCCGACCAGCGCACCGATATGAAGATGCTCGCCGAGCGCGGCGTAGAGATCTTCTTCACCCAAGTGTTCCGCGACAGTTTCTTCCACGCCGACATGCACCCCGGCAATATCTTCGTCAGCACCGTCAACCCGTGGAGCCCGCAGTACATTGCAATCGACTGCGGCATCGTCGGCAGCCTGACCCCGGAAGACCAGGACTACCTGGCGCGCAACCTGTTCGCCTTTTTCAAGCGCGACTACCGCCGCGTGGCGCAGTTGCACATCGATTCGGGCTGGGTGCCGGCGGAAACCAAGCTCAACGAATTCGAAGCGGCGATCCGCACCGTCTGCGAGCCGATCTTCGAAAAACCATTAAAAGATATTTCCTTCGGCCAGGTGCTGATGCGCCTGTTCCAGACCGCGCGGCGCTTCAATATGGAAGTGCAGCCGCAGTTGGTGCTGCTGCAAAAAACCCTGCTCAACATCGAAGGCCTGGGCCGTCAGCTGTACCCGGACCTCGACCTGTGGAACACCGCGCAGCCGTTCCTGGAACGCTGGATGCGCGAGCGGGTCAGCCCGAAAACCCTGCTGGGCAACCTGCACAGCCAGTTCGAACAGTTGCCGCACCTGGCCAACATGACCCGTGACCTGCTGGAGCGCATGTCCCAGCCCCACGCCAAAGACCCCGCGCCGCCGTGGCAGAAGCGCAAGGACGACTGGTTCCTGCGCCTGCTGGGCGCCGCGCACCTGGTCGGTGGCGTGATGCTGGCCATTGGCGGGCCGCTGAACCAACTGGGCCACTGGCCGGCCGGCATCATGGTCGCCGTGGGTGTTTATCTGATCGTGCGTCGATAGCCAATCCGGTTATACACTGTCGCAAATTGCCGGAGCCGAACATGAAAGACTGGCTGGACGAGATCAAGTGGGACAGTGACGGCCTGGTGCCGGCCATTGCCCAGGACTACAAGACCGGGCGCGTGCTGATGATGGCCTGGATGAACCGCGAGGCCCTGAGCCTCACCGCCACTGAGCAGCGCGCCATTTACTGGTCACGTTCCCGTGGCAAACTGTGGCGCAAGGGCGAAGAGTCCGGGCACGTACAAACCCTGCACGAGATGCGCATCGACTGCGACGCCGACGTGGTGATCCTCAAGGTCGAGCAGATCGGCGACATCGCCTGCCACACCGGCCGTCACAGCTGCTTCTATCGCGTGTTCGAGAACGGCGAATGGAAGGTTGTAGAGCCGGTGCTCAAAGACCCGCACGCCATCTACTGCGCAGGACACTGAACATGAGCGATACCCTGAACCGTGTGGCCCAGGTGCTGGAGGACCGCAAAGGTGCGGACGCCGACAGCTCCTACGTCGCCAGCCTGTACCACAAGGGCCTGAACAAGATCCTGGAAAAACTCGGCGAAGAGTCCATCGAGACCATCATCGCTGCCAAGGACGCACAAATCAGCGGCGATTGCAGCGATGTAATCTACGAGACCGCCGACTTGTGGTTCCATAGCATGGTCATGCTCGCCCAACTGGGGCAGCATCCACAGGCCGTGCTGGATGAACTGGACCGTCGCTTCGGCTTGTCCGGGCATGCCGAGAAGGCCTCGCGCCCGTCCGCTTGAATAACTAAGACTAGAGGATTTGCAGCATGGGCATTTTTGACTGGAAACACTGGATCGTCATTCTGGTGGTGGTGGTACTGGTATTCGGCACCAAGAAACTCAAAAACCTCGGTACCGACGTGGGCGAGTCGATCAAGGGCTTTCGCAAAGCCATGAACGACGATGAAAAACCGGCCGACCCTGCCGCCAACCCCGTGCCACCGGCCCAGCCTGTGCACCCTCAGGCCACCCAGCCGATCACCGAGCGTCGTACCTTCGACGTGCAGGCTGAAAAAGTCGAAGAGCCGACCCGCAAAGACTCGTGAGCACTGACTAATGTTTGGTATCAGCTTCTCTGAACTGCTCCTCGTCGGCCTCGTGGCCTTGCTGGTACTGGGGCCGGAACGCCTGCCCGGTGCCGCGCGCACGGCCGGCCTGTGGATCGGGCGCCTGAAACGCAGTTTCAACGCCATCAAACAGGAAGTTGAACGGGAAATCGGCGCCGACGAAATCCGCCGCCAACTGCACAACGAACATATTCTGTCGTTGGAACAGGAAACACGGAAGATTCTGTCGCCCGTGCAAGAGCCGGCCAAGCCGGTTGAGCCCGTGGCCGAGCACAGCATCGCGCCGACACCCGTCGCCGATGCCACGCCCGCCGCTCCCGCCCCGACAGAGCCAGCGCCGACGCCCGTTGCGTCGCCCGCTCCCCATGACCCTACATTGCCGCCGCGAGCCCCATGAGCGCTGATAAACCGGAAAACGACCAGCATATGCCGCTGGTCTCGCACCTCACCGAGCTGCGGACCCGCCTGCTGCGTTGCGTGGCGGCGATCTTCGTGATCTTTGCCGGGCTGTTCGCCTTCACCCAGCAGATCTACACCTTCGTCTCCACGCCACTGCGCCAGTACCTGCCGGCCGGTGCGACGATGATTGCCACCGATGTGTCATCGCCCTTCCTCACGCCGTTGAAGCTGACGATGATGGTCTCGCTGTTCCTGGCGATCCCGGTGATCCTGCATCAGATCTGGGGCTTTATCGCGCCGGGCCTGTACAAGCATGAGAAGCGCATCGCGGTGCCTTTGCTGGTGTCGAGCATCCTGCTGTTCTACACCGGCATGGCCTTCGCCTACTTCCTGGTGTTCCCGTTGATCTTCAAGTTCTTCGCTGCCGCCACCCCGGCCGGCGTGGAAATGATGACCGACATCACCAGCTACCTCGACTTCGTGATGACGCTGTTCTTCGCCTTCGGCGTCGCCTTCGAAATCCCCGTGGCCGTGGTGCTGCTGGTGTGGATCGGCGTGGTCAACGTGCAGTATCTGAAGAAGATCCGCCCGTACGTGATCATCGGTTGCTTTGTGGTCGGCATGATCCTCACGCCGCCGGACATCTTCTCCCAGACCCTGCTGGCGGTGCCGATGTGGATGCTGTTCGAGATCGGCATCCTGTTCAGCGGCCTGATCAGCAAACGTGGCGAACACCCGGATGACCAACCCGCCGACGACGACCAGCCGCCAGCGACCCAGCCGTGAACCTGCTGCTGTTGTTCGATGCCGACTTTATCGCGGCCGACCGGGTGATCCTGCGTGATCGGCGCCTGGTGCATATGCAGGAAGTCCACCGCGCCGCCGTAGGCGATAGCCTGCGGGTCGGGCGCATCGGTGGGTTGATGGGCAACGCGCAATTACTGCGCCTGGAAGCCCTCGAAGCCGAACTGCAAGTGAGCTTCGACCAACCACCACCGGCCAAACTGCCCCTGACCCTGCTGCTGGCCCTGCCGCGCCCGAAAATGCTGCGCCGGGTGCTGCAAACCGTGGCGGCCATGGGCGTGCCAAAGGTGGTGCTGGTCAACAGCTACCGGGTGGAAAAAAGCTTCTGGCAAACCCCCTTCCTGGAGCCCGAGGCCATTCGCGAACAACTGATCCTCGGCCTCGAACAGGCGCGGGACACGGTGTTGCCGGAAATCGTTATCGAAAAGCGTTTCAAGCCCTTCGTCGAAGACCGCCTGCCGGCCCTGACCGAAGGTACCCTTGGCCTCATCGGCCATCCCGGCGATTACCCACCCTGCCCCCGTGGGCTGGATGAGCCGGTCACCCTGGCCATCGGCCCGGAAGGCGGCTGGATCCCCTATGAGGTGGACCTGCTGACCAAGGCCGGCTTGCAGCCGGTGCAATTGGGCGCCCGCATCCTGCGCGTCGAAACGGCCGTCACCGCCCTGCTCGCCCGTCTTTTCTAACCACACCGCACAACCCTGTGGGAGGGGGCTTGCTCCCGATGGCGGTGGTCCAGTATCAGAAATGCTGACTGACCCACAGCTATCGGGAGCAAGCCCCCTCCCACAGGGTAGAGCGTCGCTACAGAATCCCGTATGCAGGCCGATAACCCGTGAATAAGTCAAAGCCTGGTTCCAGGGGAGTTCGCAGCATGTATCGTTGGTTAGCCGAAAAACTAGGGAATGTGAGCGTCAAAACCAAACTGGCCATGGGCTTTGGCCTGGTATTGATCCTGACGCTGGTGACCACCTTCACCGGCTGGACCGGCCTGGGCAGCGTGATCAGCCGGGGCGACAAGCTGGGCTATATCTCCAGCCTCAATGAGCTGACCAAGGACCTGCGCCTGGCGCGCCTGGACTACGAAATGCGCCGGGGCGAGCAAGGCACGGCGGCGGTCAACGAGCTGATGAGCAAACTTGAAAGCGGCCTGAAAACCGCCGACACCTTGATCGATCAACCTGCCGACAATCTGCTGGTGGACGAGCAATTGGCCGCGGTCGCCCAATACAAGCGTGCGTTCGATGACATGGCCCAGGCCGGCGCCAACCGCGAAAACGCTCGCAGCAAGCTGGGCGATACTGCCGACAACGCAGTGCTCAAGATCGGCGAGATCGAAAAGTCCCTGCTGCAAGGCGACAGCGTCATCCAGTTCAACAGCGTGGTCGAGCTGAGCAAGCTGATCCAACAGGCGCGCTTCCAGGTGCGCGGCTACACCTACAGCGGCAAGGTTGAAGCAGAACAGCCGGCCCTGGACGCCATTGATAACGCCTTGAAGAAAATCGCCACCCTCAACGGCACGCTGCCTGAGCAGTATGCAACCAACCTGCAACAGGCCAGCGTTTCGCTGCAAGCCTATCGCGCCGCAGTCAGCCAATACCGCGACTCCCAGGTCGCAAGTGCCGCCGCCATGAAAAAGATGGGCGAGCAGGGCGACATCTTGCTCGAACACAGTAAAAAACTGACCCTCTCCCAGACCGTCGTGCGCGATACCGACGCCGCCCATGCCAAGAACCTGTTGTTGCTGGCCACCGTGCTTGCCCTCGTCTTCGGGCTGGTAGCGGCCTGGGCCATCACGCGGCAGATCATTCTCCCGTTGAACCAGACCCTCGAAGTTGCCAAGCGCGTTGCCTCAGGTGATCTGAGTCACAACCTCATTTCACTGCGCCAGGATGAATTGGGCCAACTGCAACGCGCCATGCAAAGCATGACCGTCGGCCTGCGCGAGTTGATCGGCGGCATCAGCGAAGGCGTCACCCAGATCGCCAGCGCCGCCGAGCAACTGTCGGCCGTCACCGAGCAGACCAGCGCCGGGGTCAACAGCCAGAAGGTCGAGACCGACCAGGTGGCCACCGCCATGAACGAAATGGCCGCGACCGTGCAGGAAGTGGCGCGCAACGCCGAGGAAGCGTCCGAAGCCGCCGCAGCGGCTGACCAGCAGGCCCGCGAAGGCGACAGGGTGGTCGGTGAAGCCATCGCCCAGATCGAGCGCCTGGCCACCGAGGTCGGTAACTCCACAATCGCCATGGGCGACCTGAAACGCGAAAGCGACAAGATCGGCAGCGTGCTCGATGTGATCAAGTCCGTAGCCCAGCAAACCAACCTGCTGGCTCTCAACGCTGCGATTGAAGCCGCCCGCGCCGGTGAAGCCGGACGTGGTTTCGCGGTGGTAGCCGACGAAGTGCGCAGCCTGGCCCAGCGCACCCAGAAGTCCACCGAAGAGATCGAAGAGCTGATCGTAGGCCTGCAACAAGGCACCCAGCAGGTGGCGTCCATCATGGACAACAGCCGCAGCCTTACCGACAGCAGCGTCGAGCTGACCCGCCGCGCCGGCAGCGCCCTGGAGAACATCACCCGCACGGTCTCGACCATCCAGGCGATGAACTCGCAAATCGCCACCGCTGCCGAACAGCAAAGTGCCGTGGCGGAAGAGATCAACCGCAGCGTGTTGAACGTACGCGATGTGTCGGAACAGACGGCTGCCGCCAGCGAAGAGACCGCCACGTCGAGCACCGAACTGGCACGCCTGGGCACACACCTTCAAGCATTGGTCGGTCGCTTTCAGGTCTGACATCCCTCCCCGCGCGGCGACCTGTCCTGGGTCGTCGCCGCAATCTGTGAAATTTCCTACACGCTTATCAGCCCCACCTCTGCACCAAGAGAACTAGCGTTCAACTCAGCTCAACGTGCCCATGCACCTTGAGAACGCCTGTTGTTCACGTGTCGGAGGTTCATCATGCTTCGTCGAATGACTCATCTGCTGGGTGACACCAGTGTCACCCTTAAACTCGCCCTGGGTTTTTCCCTGGTACTGGCCCTGAGCTTCGTGATTGCCGTGACCGGCTGGCAAGCCCTGTCCGCGTCCCTTTATCGCTCGCAAACGCTGTCGGTACTCGCGCAACTGGCCGTGGCTGGCGAGGAACTACGGGCAGACAGGATCGTTTACCGCACCCTCGACGATACCTCCAGCTTCAATCGCTTGAGTGTGAGCACGGTAAAAATCGACGGGCTCCTGGTGGAGCTTTCCAGCCGACTCAAAGCGCCAAAACCCACTGCATATCTGAAGGAGATGGCCCGCATCAACGCGACGTTCAAAACCACCCTCAAGGACGTACCCTCACTGGTGGAGAAACGCGAAAATGCGCGGGAACAGCTCAAGCAGAACACCACGCGAACCGGCGATTTCCTGGCACAACTGGCGAGCGATCTGCCGGACCAGGACGATGCAAAAGCCCTGGATACCATCGAAGACCTGCGCCAGGCCATCGAACAGGCCGAAGATAGCGTCCAGAGCCCCGCCTGGGCCGCCAGTTCGCTGGACGCCTATACCCAGGCCGTCAGCGACGCCGAGCGTAACCTCGAACTCGCCCAGGCGGCCGTGGCAAAACTGCCGGTCGATAGCGGCGCGCTGAAAAACACCGTGCTCGGCATTCGCACCCATCTGACACGTCTCAAGGAAACCCAACTTGCCACCGAGAACACGCAAAACCAGCTGGAGATGCAGTTGGATCAGTTGCTCGGGCAGAGCGATCTCTTGAGCCAGGACCAGACCCAACGACGCGACCGCGAAGCCGAGCAAGCGCGAACCCAGACCCTGGGCGTTACTGCCGCCGCATTGCTCTTCGGTGCCCTGGCCGCCTGGGTGATTGCCGGGCAAATCGTTAAGCCGCTGCGCAAGGCGCTGACAGTGGCCAACCACATTGCCCAGGGCGACCTGAGCCACGATCTGCAAACCCGACGCCGGGATGAGCTGGGCCAGCTGCAAAGCAGCATGACCCAAATGACACTTAACCTGCGGGTGCTGATTGGCAACATCAGCGACAACGCACGGCAAATCGCCAGCGCTGCCGAAGAGCTTTCTGCCGTGACCGAACAAACGCGTACAGGGGTGAATAATCAGCGCGATGAAACCGAGCAGGTCGCCGCCGCCATGAACCAGATGCTCGCCACCGCCCAGGAGGTTGCGCGCCACGCCGAGCAGGCTTCGCTCGCTGCCGGCCAGGCCAATCAACAGACTGAGCTGGGCGATCAGGTGGTGACGGATGCCGTGGCGCAAATCGAGCACCTTGCCCATGAAATGGCGCGCGCGGGCCAGGCCATGCTCGGGTTGCAACGGGAAAGCCAGAAAATCAGCAGTGTGCTGGATGTGATCAAGTCAGTGTCACAGCAGACCAACCTGCTGGCGCTCAACGCCGCGATAGAAGCCGCACGGGCTGGCGAGGCCGGTCAAGGGTTTGCAGTGGTCGCCGATGAGGTGCGCGGTCTCGCCCAACGAACCCAGCAGTCCGCCGAGGAAATCGAAGAGCTGATTGGCGGCCTGCACAGCGGTACGCAACAGGTGGCCGACATCATGGACTACAGCCGTACACTCACCGACAACAGCGTCGGCCTGGCCCGCAACGCCGGAGACTCCCTGACGGAGATCGCCCGTACGGTGTCGGTCATCCAGGAAATGAATCCGCAGATCGCCGCAGCCGCCGAAGAGCAAAGCGCGGTGGCCGAAGAGATCAATCGCAGCGTATTGAAAGTCCGCGACGCCTCGGAGCAAACCGCCGCTGCCAGTGAACAGACGGCGGCGGCCAGTATCGAACTGGCGCGGCTGGGAACGAATTTGCAGGAGTGTGTGGGGAGGTTCAAGGTATGAACGCCCTGCTCCCTATAGCACTTGGCGCAGGAACGCCTGGGCGCGCGGGTCTTTGGGCGCCGCGAAGAACTCGGCCGGGGCCGCATCTTCCAGCAACTTGCCATGATCGAAGAACAGCACTCGGTCCGCCACTTCACGGGCAAAGCCCATTTCGTGGGTGACGCAGACCATGGTCATGCCTTCAAGGGCCAGGGTCTTCATGACATCCAGCACTTCACCGACCATTTCCGGGTCGAGGGCCGAGGTGGGCTCGTCGAACAGCATCACCTTGGGTTCCATCGCCAACGCCCGGGCAATCGCCACGCGCTGTTGCTGGCCGCCGGAAAGCCGTGAGGGAAACTCGTTGGCTTTCTGCGCAATGCCGACCTTTTCCAGCAGTGCCAAGGCCTTGGCTTCGCGTTCCTTTTTGCCGCGCTTGCGCACGACTTTTTGCGCCAGGCACAGGTTCTCCAACACCGTCATGTGCGGGAACAGGTTGAAGTGCTGGAACACCATGCCGACTTCACGGCGATAGGCGTTCACGTCGGTTTTTGGATCGGCCAGTTGCAGGCCATCGATGCTCACCGAGCCCGAGTCGAACTCTTCCAGGCCATTGAGGCAACGCAGGAACGTGGACTTGCCGGAGCCGGACGGGCCGATCACCACCAGCACTTCGCCCTTGGCCACCTGGGTGGTCACATGGTCCACCGCGCGCACCACATGCCCGCGGGTATCGAAGACTTTTACCAGATCGCGGACTTCAATCACTTTGGGCGAGCCTCCGCTCAAGCCGGCTGGCCATTTTCGACAGCGGCAGGTTGATCAGCAGGTACAACCCTGCGACACAGAACAGGATTTCAAACGGCGAGAACGAGGTAGTGATCACTTCGCGGCCGCTTTTGAGCAGCTCGGTAATCGCGATCACCGAGACCAGCGAGGTGTCTTTCACCAGGCTGATAAATTGCCCGGCCAGCGGCGGCAGCACGCGCTTGAAGGCCTGTGGCAGCACCACATGGCGCATCGACTGGCTGGCGCTCAGCCCCAGGGAGCGAGCCGCCTCGTTCTGGCCACGGGTGATGGACTGCACGCCGGCACGGACGATTTCCGCCACATAAGCGCCGGTGAACAGCGACAACGCGGCGATCCCGGCGAATTCCCGGGACAGGTTGAGCACCGTACCGATAAAGAAATAGAAAATGAAGATCTGCACCAAGAGTGGCGTTCCGCGCACCAGTTCGACGTAGATCGTCGACAGATCCCGAAGGGTCGGGTTATTGGACAGTCGGCATAACCCGGTGGCAAGGCCAATCGCCAAGCCTAGAATCCCGGACACCACCGACAGCCACAACGTGGTCCACAAGCCCCACATCAACGGGCCCAATGCCCAATGGCGGTTCACACCGATGACATCGCCTTCGGCCACATCATCGCCGCGCGCCACTTGCAGGCTGTTGTCGGCGACAGTCACCTTTTGTTCGGCACCTGCGTCGTTACGCAGGGTCACTTCGGCGACGTCGCCGTTGCGCACCAACTCGATGACGGTGGAGATATCCGCTGCCCTTTGGGCCTCTTCAGCCTGATAGGCGAAGTATTGCGGTACGCGGTTCCAGCGCCACTCGTAGGACATCAACGAGGTGGCGTAATACAACGCGCCAGCCAGGCCGACCAGCACGACCACGGTCAGCAGGTGCCAGGGCCATTGGGCTTTTTTCTGTTTCATTTACTCAGCATCCAAAAGAATCGTGGCCCGCACACCTGAGGTGGCGAGCGGGCTTGCCACATCAAGCCCCCTCACAACAAAAACGGTCCCACTTTATTCCATGTCCTTGAGCCACTCGGAGCTCTTGAACCACTTGTCATGGATGCGATCGTAGGTGCCGTCGTGCTTGATCTGGTGCAGGAAGTTGTTGATGAAGTTGATGCTGTCGTAGTCACCCTTCTTCAAGCCGAACGCCAGCGGTTCAAAGGTGAAGGGCTCGTCGAGGAACACCAGCTTGCCGTTACCGACTTTTTTCTCGGCGACCACGTTGTACGGCGCGTCATACACGAAGGCATCGGCCTTGCCGTTGACCACGTCCAGCACACCTTCCTGCTCGTTGTCATAGCCGTGGTACTTGGCTTTGGAGATCAGCTTCTTGGCGACCATCTCACCGGTGGTGCCGAGCTTGGAGGTCAGGCGGTACTTCTCGTCGTTCAGGTCTTTGTAGGACTTGATGGTGCCTTCCAGGTCCTTGCGGATCAGCAGGGTCTGGCCCACCACGATGAACGGTTCGCTGAAGTTCAGGCGCAAGTTGCGTTCCTGGGTCAGGGTCATGCCACTGCCGATCATGTCGAACTTACCGGTCAGGAACGCCGGGATGATGCCGTCATAGCCGGTAGACACCAGCTCCAGCTTGACGCCCATGGACTTGGCCATGGCCTTGAGGATGTCAACTTCGAAGCCGATGATTTCACCGCGTTTGTCAGTCATTTCGAACGGCATGTACGTCGGGTCCATGCCGACTTTCAGCGTACCGCGCTTGACCGCATCATCGATGGCACCGGCCTGGGCCGCATTGGCCGCGACCAGCGCGGTGATGCCAAGCAGCAGCATCGAAAGATACTTTTTCATCATCAAGTCCCCTGAACGATTCTTATAAGGTCGGCGCGCAAATGGGCTGCACCAATTCGGGGTGCGATCCTAACCCACTCGTTGCCCGTCACAAAGGTTTCGCGGGTAATTGTTGTCGGCGTATGTCGGAAAAACCTCACAGCGCTGCGGCGAACCGCAGGGGTAGACGCACGCGCAAGCTGAGCCGGCAACGGATTGATGTGTAAGCAGTTATGACCCTCAGTCGATTTCTGCCATCCACGCAGCGTCCTTGAACCACTTGTCATGCAAGCGATCATAGGTGCCGTCCTGGGCCACCTGATTCAGGAAATGATTGATCCAGTTAATGCTGTCGAAATCGCCCTTCTTTACCCCAAACGCGAGGGGTTCAAAGGTAAAAGGTTGTTGCAGTGCCAGCAGTGCGCTGTTCTCCGCCCGGCTGACCGCGATCAGGTTGTAGGGCGCGTCATGGATAAAGGCATCGGCCTTGCCTTCGACTACCTGGCGAACCCCCTCCTCCGGCGTGGTAAAACTGCTCAGGCGGGCCGCCCCCAGAAACCGTCGCGCCGCGGCTTCACCGGTAGTGCCTACGGCGGTCGCGATTCGATAATTTGCATCGTCCAGGTCTTCAACGCTACCGACCTTGTCGACCAGACTGGGATGCAGCAGCACGGTCTGGCCCACCACGATAAAGGAGTCGCTGAAGTTCAGCTTCAAGTTACGCTCCTGGGTGACGGTCATGCCGCTGCCGATAAGGTCGAACTTTTTTGCCAGCAGCCCCGGCAGCAGCTCGGTATAGGGCACAGCGACCAGTTCAAGTTCCACACCCAGGGCCTGGGTCATCACGGTCAGCAAGTCAATTTCAAAGCCGACAATGCGCCCGTGTTTATCGATCATTTCGAAGGGAACGTAAGTCGGTGTGGTGCCCACCTTGAGTACGCCGCGCCGGACGGCGTCGTCAATCGCCCCCGCGTGTATCTGGCTGATTTGAATCAGTGCAGCAGCGCCAATCAGCAATGCCGAACAATACTTTCCGAGCATGAATCCCCCAGCGGTCAAGAAAATCTGGGGGGCGATCCTAACCCAGTCGCAGGCACGCAAATACGCCGCGAACAAAGGTCTTTTGTTTCGAAATAACAAGGCGTTAGGAAAACAAGGAAGAAGCAGGAAACACTGTAGGACCAGCGCTTCGAACACCCCCGAAGTGAACCTTCGGGGGTGTCTGAATCAGGCCGTTTGGGCCTGGGACGACAGCGGCTGCAGCGGCAGTAAAGGCGCGTGCGGGTCAGCCTTGATCGAATCACGCCAGGCAGCGAGCCACTCGGCATGGCCTTCGCTCCAGATCTGCTCGTGCAAGCGCGCCAGTGCCACCGGATCACTGAGCAACGCCAGGCGTTCGCCGTTATTGAGGCCGGCAGGGCCGACTTTCAACGCGTGGCGCACACGTTCGGCACGCAGGTACTCGATCGGCTCGGCCTGACCGTGACGCGAGGTCGCCAGGGCACAGGCCAGGGCGTTCTGCTGCGGGTCGACCACCGAGCGCACAAAGCCGTCTTTCAGCGCGTGCCAACGGTTTTCATGGGTGTACTTGTCGGTGGACAGCAACGCTTGCGGCGGATTGTATTCCTCAGGGATCAGGAACAGGCTCTCATCGCGGGACTTCAGACCGAGGTTGACCCGACTGGAGATCACCGACACCGGGATCGACAACATCAGCGAACCCACGATCGGTACCAGCCACCACAGGAAGCTCGGGTTCAACCACACCACCAGCAGCGCCCAGAAGAAGCCGAGCAAGGTCTGCGTACCGTGACGCTTGATCGCTTCGCCCCACGGGGTGGAGTCGTCATCACGCTGCGGCGAGTTCCAGGTCGCGGCCCAGCCGAGGAACGCGGCGAGCACGAAACGGGTGTGGAAAATCATCCGCACCGGCGCCAGCAGCATGGAGAACAGCATCTCCAGCAGCATCGACATCGTCACCTTGAACTTGCCACCGAACTCTTTCGCGCCCTTGGCCCAGATCAGGATGATGCTCAGCAACTTTGGCAGGAACAGCAGCACGATAGTGGTGGAGAACAGCGCCACCGCCTTGTCCGGATGCCATTGCGGCCACAGTGGGTACAGCTGGCGTGGCGCCATGAAGTACTGCGGCTCCATCAGGGTGTTGACCGCCAGCAAGGCCGTCGACAGCACCAGGAACAAGAACCACAACGGTGCCGACAGGTAGGACATCACGCCGGTCAGGAACACCGCGCGGTGCACCGGGTGCATGCCCTTGACCAGGAACAGGCGGAAGTTCATCAGGTTGCCGTGGCACCAGCGACGGTCACGCTTGAGTTCATCCAGCAGGTTCGGCGGCAGTTCTTCGTAGCTGCCCGGCAGGTCGTAGGCAATCCACACGCCCCAGCCGGCACGGCGCATCAGCGCGGCTTCAACGAAGTCGTGAGACAGAATCGAACCTGCGAACGCGCCTTTACCCGGCAATGGCGCCAGGGCGCAGTGCTCGATAAACGGTTTCATGCGGATGATCGCGTTGTGACCCCAGTAGTGGGATTCACCCAGTTGCCAGAAGTGCAGGCCGGCGGTGAACAGTGGGCCGTAGACGCGGGTGGCGAACTGCTGCATGCGCGCATACAGGGTGTCCATGCCCGACGCACGCGGCGCGGTCTGGATAATCCCCGCATCCGGCGTGGCTTCCATCAGGCGCACCAGACTGGTCAGGCATTCGCCGCTCATCACGGAGTCGGCGTCGAGAACGACCATGTATTTATAGTCACCGCCCCAACGACGGCAGAAGTCGTCGAGGTTGCCGCTTTTACGCTTAACGCGACGGCGACGGCGGCGATAGAAGATCTTGCCGAAGCCACCCGCCTCACGGCACACGTCGAGCCAGGCTTGCTGCTCGGCGATACAGATGTCGGCCTCGTTACTGTCGCTGAGCACGAAGAAGTCGAAACGATCGAGGTCACCGGTCGCGGCCACCGATTCGAACGTCGCACGCAAACCGGCGAATACTCGCGGCACGTCTTCGTTGCAGATCGGCATGACCAGCGCGGTACGCGCGTCTTTCGGGATCGGCTCATCGCCGGCACTTTTACCGGAAATCCGGTATTTATCGTGGCCGGTGAGCAGTTCGAGGAAGCCCATCAATGCGGTCCAGAAACCGGCCGAGACCCAGCAGAACAAGATCCCGAACATGATCAGGATGCTGGTTTGCAGGGCGTAAGGCAGCACCTGGGTGGCGGTTTGCAGCAGGGTCTGGTTGCGGATCTCGTCGAAGTCGACCAGCGACCAGCCCTGGTACGGCATGATGCCTTTCATGTACCAGCCGGCCACGATGGTCTGGCCGAGCATCAGCACCAGCAGGATGTAACGACGGATCGAACCCACGGTACGCCAGCGGGCCGCCGGCAATACGCGCTCGTCCTTCGGCGGGGTCGGCGGGTTGCTGCGGCCGGTGATCCGACGCCAGCCGCGCACCAGGATATTGGTGCGCCAGGGCTCAGGCACCACGCGGGTACGCCGAATCGGCGGCGTGGCCTTGAGGCACACGCGCCCACTGGCGTCGAGCCCCAGCATTTCAGCGTCTTGCAGCTCTTCGGCCGTGTTGAGGGTCAACCGGCGGCCAACCGACGCCTGGGCGGCGTCGACTGGCGCATCGAACACTTTGGACGACAAGCGCTCGTGCAACTCGGTGAAGGATGTGCAGCCCGCCAACTCGGCGCGCTGCTCAGCGGTCATCGGAAGATGCGCCAGGTACTCGGACAGAGTCTCGGGCGTTACTTGAGAATTACTCATCGGCAGGCAACTGATAGCTCCAGGTTTCGGTCAGGACTTGCTCGGTCTTGATCGGCTCCGGTGTGGCTGGGGCAGCTTCTGGCTGCTTGGCTTCCTTGTCTTTCGCGTCTTTCTTGGCCTGTTTCTCGTGTTGCTTGGCCAGGACCTTGTCGGCCTTGAGCACTTGGGTCGAAACCTGCTCAGGCTCAGGCTGCACGATGTCCTGCACCAGCGACGCACGCATTTCGGTCGGTTTGCCTGCGTCCTTGATCTTCATGCGCAGGGTCAGGCGCCAGCCTTTGGTGTGCTCGTTGTAACGCACGCTGTTTTCTACCAGTTCAGCGTTGTCACCTACGCTCACCTGGCTACGCACCGGGGCGTCCGGCAGCAGTTTCTTCAGGGCCGGGCCCTCGAAGTCGACCAGGTACGCCACGCTGCCGTCCGGCTGACGGATCAGGTTGGATTGCTTCACGTCACCGGTGGAACGCAGGGTCTGCTTGACCCAGGCACTGTCCGGCGAGTGGAACGCGGCATCGTCGAGGGTCCAGTGCAGGCGATAGGCTATGTCCAGCGGCTTGCCGACTTCCGGCAATTGGGCCGGGCTCCAGAACGCAACGATGTTGTCGTTGGTTTCATCGGCAGTCGGGATCTCGACGAGGTCGACGGAACCCTTGCCCCAGTCGCCTTCAGGCTCGATCCAGGCGCTTGGGCGCTTGTCGTAGTTGTCGTCGAGGTCTTCGTAGTGGCTGAAGTTGCGGCCGCGTTGCAGCAGGCCGAACCCACGCGGGTTCTCCACGGTGAAGTTGCTGACCGACAGGTGTTTAGGGTTGTTCAGAGGGCGCCAGATCCACTCGCCGTTGCCGGCATGGATCGACAGACCGCTGGAATCGTGCAGCTCGCGACGGTAGTTGAGCACCTTGGACGGCTGGTTGGCGCCGAACAGGAACATGCTGGTCAACGGGGCAACGCCCAGCTTGCTGACCTTGTCGCGCAGGAACATCTGGGACTTCACATCGACAACCGTGTCGGTGCCCGGACGCAGGATCAGGCGATAGGCGCCGGTCGCACGTGGGGAATCGAGCAGGGCAAAGATCACCAGGTGCTTGTCACCCGGCTTTGGACGTTCGATCCAGAACTCGGTGAAACGCGGGAATTCTTCGCCGGACGGCAGCGCGGTATCGATTGCCATGCCACGGGCGGACAGGCCATAGACCTGATCCTTGCCGACGACGCGGAAATAGCTGGCGCCGAGCATGGTCATGATTTCGTCTTGCTTGTCGCCCTTGTTGATCGGGTACAGCACACGGAAACCGGCATAACCCAGCTGTTCGGTGGCTTTAGGATCAAATTTGACGTCACCGAAATCGAAGCGCGTCGGGTCGTACTTGATTTCCTGGACGCTGTCGGCGGTCACTTCGTTGATTTTCACCGGTGTATCGAAATGCATACCCTGGTGATAGAAGGACAGCTTGAACGGGGTGTTCTGATCGGCCCATTCGGCTTTTTCGTTGCGGAAACGAATCTTCTGGTAATCCGCGAATTTCATTTCGCGGAATTCGTTCGGCAGATTGCTGCGCGGAGCTTCGTATTTCTGCCCGGCCAGCTCTTTTGCCTTGGCCGACACATCATCCAGACTGAATGCCCACAGTTGACCCGCGCCGAACAGGCAAAACAGGGCGGAGCCCGTCACCAGTGCGTTTCGTAACCGTTTGGCAGACAATTTTGGTGCATTACAGGGACTAACAATCACGAGCAACCCTCGCCGAAAACAGATCAAAAAACCAACGGCCAGCTATCTATATGCCAGGTTGGCGAGCATTGTTCCGACTCCCCTGGGGCAAAATGATTCCCCTGAGGCTATCGGGCAAGTCTCTACCTAAGTCAAAAATGGACCAAACAACGCTGATCCCCGTAGCGCGCGATTATCTAGTAGCCCGCGAGACAACGCATCAGGGACAACGAAGTATTTGTAGCGAAACCCTACGTTTTTAGGCATTAAAGTCGTTTTTAATACATTCATGTCTGTAAGAGAAAGGTCACAGGGCCATCATTGACCAAATGCACCTGCATATCTGCGCCAAAACGCCCCGAGGCCACCTTGCCATGCAATTGTTGCGCTTGTAACAGCAAGTGATCAAAAAGCGCCGCTCCCAGGGCCGGCGGCGCAGCGGTGGAGAAGCTCGGCCGCAGGCCGCTCTTGGTATCCGCCGCCAGGGTGAACTGCGACACCAGCAGCAATCCCCCATCGATATCCTTCAACGACAGGTTCATCTTGCCCTCGTCGTCGCTGAACACCCGGTAGTTAAGCAGCTTGTGCAGCAGTTTGTCGGCGCTCTCGGGCGTATCTGAAGGTTCGACGGCCACCAGCACCAGTAAACCCTGGTCGACCGCCCCGACAATTTCGCCCGCCACTTCGACACGGGCGCCACGCACCCGTTGCAGCAAGCCCTTCATGCTTCTTCTGGCGGCAGATCAAGCAGGCGCCGTGCCATTTCGCCGGTCGCGCGTACCAGCGCATCGGTAATACCGGGCTCGGACGCCGCATGGCCCGCTTCGCGGATGACCTGCAGTTCGCTGTTGGGCCATGCCTGATGCAGTTCCCAGGCGTTATCCAGAGGGCAGATCATATCGTAGCGGCCATGGATGATTACGCCAGGCAGATGGGCGATCTTGTGCATGTCGCGAATCAGCTGGTTGGGCTCCAGGAAGGAGTTGTTGGTGAAGTAGTGGCATTCGATACGCGCGATGGACAGCGCGCGCTGAGGCTCGGAAAAACGCTCCACATGCTGCGGGCTCGGGCACAGGCCCAGCATGCGCCCTTCCCAGCCGGACCAGGCCTTGGCCGCGTGCATCTGGGCGATCTGGTCGTTGCCGGTCAGGCGCTTGTGGTAGGCGGCGATCATGTCGTGACGTTCATCGGCAGGGATCGGCGCGATGTAGTCCTGCCAGTAATCCGGGAACAGGCGGCTCGCACCGGCCTGGTAAAACCATTCGATGTCCTGTGGGCGCGCGAGGAAAATGCCGCGCACGATCAGGCCATGCACACGCTCAGGGTGGGTTTGCGCGTAGGCCAGGGCCAGCGTCGAACCCCAGGAGCCGCCGAACAGTACCCATTTGTCGATGCCAAGATGTTCGCGGATGCGCTCAAGGTCGGCGACCAGGTCCCAGGTGGTGTTGTTTTCGAGGCTGGCGCGCGGGGTGGAACGGCCGCAGCCACGCTGGTCGAACGTGACGATGCGATACAGGTTGGGATCGAAATAGCAGCGGCTCTGGGCATCGCAACCGGCGCCAGGGCCACCGTGAATGAATACGACAGGCAAGCCTTCGGGGGAGCCACTTTCATCGACGTAGAGCGTGTGGGTGTCATCGACGGCCAGATCGTGCCGGGCGTAGGGTTTGATCTGCGGGTACCAAGTCTGCATTGCGCGCTCCGTAGGGGGTCGGGTTCATCCCTGGGGGGACGTCTTTTATTTTGCCGTCTGGCACTATAAACCCGAATTGTGCAATGAGCATGTCCTTGAGCGCTTAGAGCTGTGTCAGCAACTGGCCATGCAGGTAATCCCGCAGATAGCCAGACAGTTGCAAATCCTCGGAAGGCTCGCGCAGCCATTGCCTGACGACACCCTGTGGCGACTCGCGCTCCGTGGTCGGCACCCTCCACTGGCTTTCCTGGGCTGCGGTGAAGGTCAAGCTTTGCAGCGTTCGATTGGCATTCGGGCGACGCTCGGTAAAGCCCGGCACCGCTTTCGGTAGACGAGATGTGGCGACAGGGATTTGCACGGTGGCGGCCCACGCGGCAAATAGCCGAAGTCAAATTAATCAACCTGCACATAGAGCAAAACAATATACAAACCTGTGAAAACTAACAGTAGACGTGCATTTCGCCGTCACGGCCTACTGTGTCAGGCAGCATTCATAAACTGTTTGATGGAGGCACCCATGAACACTCCAAATAGCCAACAACTTTCGGGAGAGGAATTTAAAGCTATTGTCAGGTACGAAACTCGAAATGAGCCATTTAAAGCCGAGAAAGTAACCATTAAAGAAGCCATTGATAAAAACGGCATCGAATGCTGGTCAATCATTGCCTTTCAAGAGGTCGTCAATGAACAAACCGGCAGCCTCGAACTGTATGGCATCCACCTGTATATTTCTAAGGACCTCTCAGTCCCACCCCGTAAGATAGGGGGCGCGTTGCAGCCGCCCAGTGCCTTGATAAACACCGCGATCTACTTCAAGGTCCTAGATAAAATACCTGACCCCGATCAAGATCTGGACACTCAGGAACTACACCTGAGCCTTGACGGATTGCTGGTGGACTTTTGGGAAGTCGACAACCGCAGAGTTCAAGGATATTTTTACTTCTCATCTCTTGATATTTATAAAAAACCGCTCCACATAGTTGGCCACTTTAATATCCTCAACAAAGAAAGCCACGCAATTTGATACTCAGCAATGGCAACAGTGCGATCTTTAAAAGTTTAAAGATCGCACTGACTTATCAACGGTAACGTGAGTTACCCCATGACATTAATCCTTCCAGTAGCTCTCTGAGCACACGACGCGTCGGCTCAGCCAAATCCTCGCGGTAACGGAACGGCTCGAACTCTTCCATATAGGTGCTCTGGCATAACTCCAGCTGCACGGCGTGGATATGCTGCGCCGGGGCGCCGTAGTGCCGGGTGATATGGCCGCCCTTGAAGCGCCCGTTCAAGACGTGAGTGTACTGAGGGTGGGTGGCGCAGATGGCCTCGAGCTGGCTGGCCAGTTCCGGATCACAGGCGGTGCCGTTGAAGGTGCCCAGGTTGAAGTCCGGCAGTTTGCCGTCGAACAGGTGCGGGATCACCGAGCGGATGGAGTGCGCATCGAACAGCAGCGCATAACCGAACTCGGCCTTAAGACGGGCGAGTTCCTCTTGCAGCGTGCGGTGATACGGGCCCCAGATCTTTTGCAGGTAACTGGCGCGTTCGGTCTCGTTCGGTTCCAGCCCCTCGCGGAACAACGGCACGCCGTCGAACAGGGTGGCCGGGTACAAGCCGGTGGTGGCGCCCGCGTACAAAGGTTTGTCGTCAGAAGGCCGGTTCAGGTCGACGACAAACCGCGAATACTCGGCCGCCAGGGTGCTGGCGCCCAGCTCTTCGGCAAAGTCATACAGTGCGGGTATGTGCCAATCGGTGTCCGGCAGGCTTTGCGCTTCAGGGATCAACCCGGCTTCCACCGCAGGCGTCAGGCGCAGGCCGGCGTGGGGCATGCTGATCAGCAGCGGCACACGGCCTTGTTTGAAGTTCAGAACCTTATCCACAGCAATGCTCCTTACACAGTGACGTCGACGCCGTGGCGCACGACGCGTTTATCCAGCTCGCCGCCCAGCCAATAGGCGAGGTCGGCGGGGCGATCAATCTGCCAGGCGACAAAGTCGGCAACCTTGCCCACTTCCAGGGACCCATGGGTGTCGCCCATGCCAAGGGCGGTGGCCGCATGTTGCGTGGCACCGGCCAGGGCTTCTTCGGGGGTCATACGGAACAGGGTGCAGGCCATGTTCAGCATCAGGCGCACCGACAAAGCCGGCGAGGTGCCGGGGTTGAGGTCGCTGGCGATGGCGATCTTCACGCCGTGTTTGCGCAGGGCGTCCATCGGCGGCAGTTGGGTTTCGCGCAGGAAGTAGAACGCGCCCGGCAGCAAGACGGCGACGGTGCCCGCAGCGGCCATGGCGATGGCATCTTCTTCGGTCATGAATTCCAGATGATCCGCCGACAAGGCGTGGTAACGCGCCGCCAGGCTGGAGCCGTGCAGCGACGATAGTTGCTCGGCGTGCAGCTTCACCGGCAGGCCGAGTTGCTGGGCGACCTTGAACACGCGCTCAACCTGCTCGGTGGAAAACGCCAGGTATTCGCAGAACGCATCCACCGCATCCACCAGCCCTTGCGCCGCCAAGGCCGGCAGCATCTCGGCGCAGATGTGCTCGATGTAATCGTCGGCGCGATCCTTGTACTCCGGCGGCAATGCATGGGCGGCCAGGCAGGTGGCACGCACGCTTACGGGCAACGCTTCGCCAAGGCGACGGGCCACGCGCAGCATTTTGCGTTCATTGGCCAGGTCCAGGCCGTAGCCGGATTTGATCTCCACCGTGGTCACGCCGTCACGCAGCAAACTGCGCAGGCGCCTTTCGGCACTGGCAAACAGTTCATCTTCCGTCGCAGCACGGGTAGCGCGTACGGTGCTGGCAATACCGCCGCCCTGGGCTGCGATATCGGCATAGCTCACGCCCTCGAGGCGCTGCTCGAATTCGCCGCTGCGATTGCCGCCAAACACCGTGTGAGTGTGGCAGTCGATCAGCCCGGGGGTGACCCACGCGCCTTGCAGGTCATGTACCTGGGCGTAATCCGCCGTCGGTACTTCGCTGCGGGGGCCGATCCACTCGATGAGCGAGCCGGCAGTCACCATGGCGGCATCCTCGATGATCGAGTATTTGCCCTGGGCCATGGTTGCGACGTGGCAGTGTTGCCAAAGGGTTTTCATCGATGCCTCCTCGGGTTACAGGCTCGGCAGCAACTTGGCCGGCACCAGCTCATTCAGGCAGCGGCTGGCGAGCAGTTCGCTGGCGGCGATGATGTCCGGGGCAAAGAAGCGGTCCTTGTCGTAGAACGCCACCTTGGTGCGCAGGATGCCACGGGCCTTTTCCAGTTTCGGCGAGGTTTTCAGGCCTTCACGCAGGTCCAGGCCCTGGCACGCGGCCAGCCATTCCACCGCAAGGATGCCGCGCGTGTTCTCGGCCATTTCCCACAGGCGCTTGCCGGCGGCCGGGGCCATCGACACGTGGTCTTCCTGGTTGGCGGACGTCGGGATGCTGTCGACGCTATGGGGATGGGACAGCGCCTTGTTCTCGCTGGCGAGTGCGGCAGCGGTCACCTGGGCGATCATGAAACCGGAGTTCACCCCGCCATTGCCCACCAGGAACGGCGGCAGTTGCGACATGTGCTTGTCCATCATCAGCGAGATACGACGCTCGCTCAGGGAGCCGATTTCAGCGATGGCGAGGGCCATGTTGTCAGCGGCCATGGCCACCGGTTCGGCGTGGAAGTTGCCACCGGAGATCACGTCACCCTCAGCGGCAAATACCAACGGGTTGTCGGACACGGCGTTGGCTTCGACCACCAGCACCTCTGCCGCCTGGCGCAACTGAGTCAGGCAGGCACCCATGACTTGTGGCTGGCAGCGCAGGGAATACGGATCCTGCACCTTGTCGCAGTTCTGGTGCGACTGCGACACCTGGCTGCTCTCACCCAGCAGGTCACGGTAGGCCGCCGCCGAATCGATCTGCCCACGTTGACCGCGAGCCGCATGAATACGTGCGTCGAACGGCGAGCGCGAGCCCAACACCGCTTCCACGGTGAGGCCACCGCACGCCAGGGCACCGGCGAACAGGTCTTCGCCTTCGAACAGGCCACGCAAGGCATAGGCGGTGGACACCTGGGTGCCGTTGAGCAGCGCCAGGCCCTCCTTGGCGGCGAGGGTCAGCGGCGTCAGGCCGGCGACTTTCAGCGCGTCGGTGGCCTCCAGCCATTCACCCTTGTAGCGCGCCTTGCCTTCACCCAGCAGCACCAGGGACATGTGGGCCAGCGGCGCCAGGTCACCGGAAGCGCCCACCGAACCTTTCAACGGAATATGCGGGTACACCTCGGCGTTGATCAGCGCGATCAGCGCGTCGATCACCTGCCGACGAATCCCGGAGAACCCACGACTGAGGCTATTGACCTTGAGCACCATGACCAACCGCACCAGCGCATCGCTGATCGGCTCACCGACGCCGGCGGCGTGGGACAACACCAGGGAACGCTGGAGGTTTTCCAGGTCTTCGCTGGCGATACGGGTCGAGGCCAGCAGGCCGAAACCCGTGTTGATACCGTAGGCGGTGCGGTTCTCGGCGAGGATCTGTTCCACGCAGGCCACACTGGCTTCGATCTGGGCCGAGGCACTGTCATCCAGACTGAGGGTTACCGGCTGCTGGTAGATAGCCCGCAGCTGGGCGAGGCTCAGTTGGCCTGGAATCAGGTTTAGCGCAGTCACATTCATACTCCTTGTGAATTATTCTTTTGAAATAAGTGTTCAGTGCAGATTCGGTAATGCGGTGTCTTTGAGCACCTTGGCGGCGCTCGCAATATCCGGCGCCAGCCAACGGTCCTGCTCATAGGCCGGCACCACTTCACGCAACAGGCGCCAGGCCCTGTCGGTGCCCGCGCCGAAGCGTTGGTCTTTCAAAAATTCGAAGGCCTGGGCCGCCAGCAGGTACTCGATGGCGAGGATCTGGGTGACATTGGCCAATACCTGATGCAGCTTGAGCGCGGCGTTGGTGCCCATGCTCAGGTGGTCTTCCTGCAGCCCCGAGGTGACGAAGTTGTCGAGCACCGCCGGTTGCGCCAACTGGCGGTTCTGTCCGCACAGTGAGGCGGCGACGTACTGCACGATCATCATCCCGGAGTTGACCCCGGGGTTGCTCACCAGGAACGCCGGCAGGCCGCTGACGTGCGGGTTGATCAGGCGGTCGAGGCGGCGTTCGGCGACCGAGCCGATTTCGGCCATGGCAATCGCCAGCATGTCGGCGGCCAGGGCGACGGACTGGCCGTGAGGGTTGGCCTGGGACACCACGCGGTAGTGGTCCGGCGTGCCGAGCACCAGCGGGTTGTCGGTGGCGCTGTTGAGTTCGGTCTCGATCTGGCGAGTGGCGTGTTCCACCTGGTCGCGCGCCGCGCCGTGGATCTGCGGGATCGAACGGATGCTGAGGGCGTCCTGGGTGCGGATGCCTTTGCTGCTGGCGATCACTTCACTGCCATCGAGCAACGCACGCAGGTTGCTGCCGACATGCTGCATGCCCGGGTGCGGCTTGAGGGCGATGATTTCTTCGTCGAAGGCGTCGATCTGGCCGCGCTGGGCCTCGAAGCTCATGGCGCCGATCACGTCGGCCCATTGCAGCAAATGATGGGCGTCGGCCAGGGCCAGGCAGCTCAGGCCGGTCATGCACGGCGTGCCGTTGACCAGGCACAGGCCATCCTTCGCGCCGAGCACCACCGGCCGCAAACCTTCTTCGTCCAGGGCCTGTTGCGCCGCGACGATCTGGCCGCGATAGCTCACATTACCAACACCCAGCAACGCCACGCCGACATGGGCCATATGGGTCAGGTAACCCACCGAGCCCTGGGACGGTACTTGCGGCGTGATGCCGTGATTGAGCAGCGCCAGCAGCGAATGCACCACCTGCGGATGCAGACCGGATTTGCCGTGGCTGTAGTTGATGACCGCCGCGCAGATGATCGCGCGGGTCTGCTCGTCGCTGAGTACCGGGCCGACGCCACAGGCGTGGCTCAACAGGGTATTGCGCGACAGCTGGCTCAGTTGCTCGCCCTCAAGCGACACGTTGCACAACGCGCCCAGCCCGGTGTTCACGCCGTAGGCGCGTTCGCCGCTGGTAACGATGCGCTGCACGATGGCCTGGGCATTGTCGATACGCGCCCAGGCCTGGCCCGAGAGTTCAAGCACCGCGCCGTGACGGGCCACGGCGACCACGTCCTGCCAGCGCAAGGGAGTGTCGGCGATGATGATTTTTGCTGCCTGGGACATTGTTGACCTCTTCATATTCTCTACAGCTTTACCGGCCTCATCGGGGCCAGCCCCCTCCCACGGGGGAATGCATTCCAAATGTGGGAGGGAGCTTGAGCCTCACCACAGAACCTGGGTCAGACCACCGCCGCGCGCCGCTGAACAAACCGATCCACATACTCATCCGCTGGCGAGTGCAGGATCTCTCGCGGCGTGCCGACCTGAATCAGCCTGCCGTCCTTGAGGATCGCAATGCGGTTGCCGATACGCACGGCCTCGTCGAGGTCGTGGGTGATGAACACGATGGTCTTGTGCAGGGTCTTTTGCAGCTCGAGCAACTGGTCTTGCATCTCGGCACGGATCAGCGGGTCGAGGGCGCTGAAGGCTTCGTCCATCAGGATGATGTCGGTGTCAGCGGCCAGCGCGCGGGCCAGGCCGACACGCTGGCGCATGCCGCCGGAGAGCTGGTGCGGGTATTTGTTTTCGTAGCCCTTGAGGCCCACGGTTTCGATCCAGTGCAGCGCGCGCTCGGCACAGACCTGCTTGGTTTCGCCACGCACCTTGAGACCGTAGGCGACGTTGTCGAGCACGCTCTTGTGGGGCAACAGGCCGAAGCTCTGGAACACCATGCTGATCTTGTGGCGACGGAATTGACGCAGGCCGTCCATGTCCAGCTGCAGGATGTCTTCGCCGTCCACGAGGATCGCGCCGCTGGTGGGGTCGATCAGGCGGTTGAAGTGGCGTACCAGCGTGGATTTGCCCGAGCCTGACAGGCCCATGATCACGAAGATCTCACCGGTGCCGATGCTCAGGGACAAATCGTTCACACCGACCACGCAGCCGGTCTCGGCCAGCACCTGGTCCTTGGTCTTGCCCTGGCCGACCATCGCCAGCGCCTCCTTGGAGCGGGCGCCGAAGATCTTGAAGACGTTTTTAACTTCGATTTTGCTGACAGTAGTCATTTGCTCGCCTCATGCCGTGGACGACCATAGGCCTGGGTAATGCGGTCGATGACCACTGCGAGAATCACGATCGCCAGCCCGGCTTCGAGGCCACGGCCGACGTTGAGGGTCTGGATGCCGACCAATACGTCTTCACCCAAGCCACGGGCGCCGATCATCGAGGCGATCACCACCATCGACAACGCCATCATGGTGGTCTGGTTGATACCGGCCATGATGCTCGGCAGCGCCAGCGGCAATTGCACGCCAAACAGCTGTTGCCAGCGGTTGGCGCCGAAGGCGTTAATGGCCTCCATGACTTCGCCGTCGACTTGGCGAATGCCCAGGTCGGTGAGGCGAATCAGCGGCGGCGCGGCGTAGATCACCGTGGCGAAGATCGCCGGCACCTTGCCCAGGCCAAACAGCATCAGCACCGGGATCAGGTACACGAAGCTGGGCATGGTTTGCATGATGTCGAGCAACGGCATCAGCACCGAGCGCAGGCGATTGCTGCGCGCCGACAGGATGCCCAACGGGATGCCGATCAGCACCGAGATCACCGTGGCGACCATCATCAGCGCGAGGGTCTGCATCAGCTTGTCCCACAGGCCGACCGCGCCGACCAGGAACAGCAAACCGACGATCACCGCCGTGGTCAGCACCTTGCGGGTGGCATGCCAGGCAATTGCGCCGACGATGGCCAGCATCAGCCACCAAGGGGCGGCACGCAGCAACCCTTCCAGGTTGACGATGGCCCACAGCAGGGTGTCGGAGATTTGCCGGAACACATCGCCGTAGTTGGTGACCAGTGAATCCACCCAACCATTGACCCAGTCGGCGATGGAAAACGTAAAACTCTCAGGAAACATAGCGTGCTCTCGATCCAGTGGGTTGTGGCCAGGCGCCCGGCTACCCATGAGGGTAGCCGTGCACACTTGACCTACAAGGCCGCGTCGATTTTCTTGGCTGCCTCGTCGCTCACCCAGGCGTGCCAGACTTCAGGATGTTCCTTGAGGAAAATTTTCGCCAGTTTCGGCGACTCAATCCGCTCTTTGGCCATGCGACCCAGGTTCTGGTTCAGCAGGTCGATAGGCAGGTTGACTTTTTCCAGCACGGCCACCAATTCCGGGGCTTGTTCGTGGAAGGTCTTGGACAGGCCGACCTTGATGCTCACGGTCTTATCCACACCGGGTTTTTCTTCCAGCTTGACCAGGTCGACCTGGCCCATCAGCGGGGTTGGCGACCAGTAGTAGAACAGGATCGGCTCGCCGCGCTTGTAGCTCGACAGCACTGCCGCATCCAGCGCCGGGCCGGTACCTGGGCGGAAGTTGGTGTAGGTGCTTTCCAGGCCGTAGCTCTTGAGCATTTCGCTGTTGTCCAGCTCGCAGGTCCAGCCGGCCGGGCAGTTGTAGAAACGGCCCTTGGACGGTTCTTCCTGGTCCTTGAACACCGAGGCGTACTTGGACAGGTCGGCGATGTTTTTCAGGCCCGGCGCCTTGGGTTCAAGCTTGCGCTTGGCGTCGCCTTCGATCACGTAGCGCGGTACGTACCAGCCTTCGATAGCGCCCACTACAGGGGCACCGACACCGACGACTTTGCCGGCCTTCTCGGCCTTGTTCCAGACTTCGCTGCGGCCGACCCATTCTTCGGCAAACACTTGGATGTCGTTGCTGCTCAGGGCGTTTTCCATGGTGATGGAGTTGCCTGGCAGACTGTCGGTTTTGCAGTCGTAGCCTTTTTCCAGCACGGTTTGCAGGATGTCGGTGAGCAACATGCCGCTTTCCCAGTTCAGGCCGGCGAATTTCACCGGTTTGCCGGATTCACACCAACCGGCCGCCTGGGCACCGGCAGTGGCCAGCAAACCCGCAGAGAATACGGTGGCCAACAGGGTCTTATGCATTTTCATTGTTGTGACGCTCCCAATCATGAAATGGATTACGGCAGTCAGTAGGCATCCAGCCCTGTCCACGTCCCCTCAGGCCTGTGTAACCAGCCCGTTTGTCGTCGTTGGTACAGCGCCCTGCTCTTTCGGCAGGATCAGGTGTTCAGGGTGTGCGGCGGGCCACTTTTTCGCAGCCCAGTAGTACAGCGCGGCGGGAAGCACCAGGCCGATGATCCAGGAAATATCCACATCGCCCAGGGCCGCCACCAGCGGGCCGGTGTAGAACTTGGTGGAGATGAACGGCAATTGCACCAGCACGCCAACGACATACACGCTGATACCGAGCAGGTTCCAACGGCCATAGCGCCCGTTCGGATCAGCCAGCGCAGGTACGTCGTAGCGATCGCGGGTGATGCAGTAGTAGTCGACCAGGTTGATCGCGCTCCATGGCGTAAAAAACGCCAGCAGGAACAAGATGAAAGACTTGAACGCCCCCAGGAACGAGTGCTGCCCGAGCAAGGCGATCAGGGTCGCCGTACCGACGATGGCCAGCACGAACACCAGACGCTGCACGCGCGTGACCTCCAGGCGACCCCGAAAGCCGCTGATGATGGTGGCAATGCACATGAAGCTGCCGTAGGAGTTCAGCGTGGAGATGGTGACCTTGCCGAATGCGATGCTGAAATACAGCAGTGCGGCAGTCGCCCCAGTCCCGCCCAGGCCCACGATGTAGGCCACTTCGTGACCGGCAAATTGCCCGTTGGACATGGCCGCGGCAAACACGCCGAGGATCATCGCCACCTGTGCGCCAACCACCGAACCTGCGCCTGCGGCAAAAAAGGTTTTCAGCGAGGACGTCTGGCTCGGCAGGTAGCGTGAATAGTCCGCCACGTAAGGGCCGAAGGCGATTTGCCAGGAGGCCGCGAGCGACACCGCCAGCAGAAAACTGCTCCAACTGAAGTGGCGGATTTGCAGGAGCGCGCCAACGTCGGCCTGGCTCATCAGACGGCTGAACAGGTAGACAAAGGCAATCACGCCAATGACGCTGGCAACCCGACCGATAAAGTGGATCACCCGGTAGCCAAGCACCGTGACCAGCACGATGACACTGGCGAAGATCAAGATCCCGACGCTGTCGCTGACGCCAAACAACTGGCCCAGCGCCTGGCCGGAAAGCACCGTGCCCGTTGCGGTGAAACCCAGGTACATCAAGCACACCAGTACGATTGGGATCGCCGCGCCATAAACCCCGAACTGCACCCGGCTGGAGATCATCTGCGGCAGGCCCAGCTTGGGCCCTTGCGCCGCATGCAACGCCATCACGCCGCCGCCCAGCAGTTGACCGATCAACAGACCGATCAACGACCAGAACACATCACCGCCCAGCACCACGGCCAAGGCCCCGGTGACGATCGCGGTGATCTGCAGGTTGGCACCCAGCCACAGGGTAAACTGGCTCAATAGACGACCGTGTCTTTCCGCTTCCGGGATGTAGTCGATCGAACGTTTCTCGATCAACGGGGTGGTGCTTGCACGCGCGTCATTTGCAGCCATCGGTGTTCAACCTCTGATGGATTGTGTTTGGGGGTCGCCGCCACTCAACTGTGGGAGGGGGCTTGCTCCCGATAGCAGTGGGTCAGTCACCAGACCTATTGGCTGATACACCGCCATCGGGAGCAAGCCCCCTCCCACATGGGTTACTTGATCATCGGAAGATTGAGACCCTGCTCCTTGGCACAATCGATCGCGATCTGGTAACCCGCGTCCGCATGGCGCATCACACCCGTGGCCGGGTCGTTGTGCAGCACGCGGGCAATGCGCTCGGCCGCTTCGTCGGTGCCATCACAGACGATCACCATGCCGGAGTGCTGGGAGAAGCCCATGCCGACGCCGCCGCCGTGGTGCAGCGAAACCCAGGTCGCGCCGCTGGCGGTGTTGAGCAAGGCGTTGAGCAGTGGCCAGTCGGACACGGCGTCGGAACCGTCCTGCATGGATTCGGTTTCGCGGTTGGGGCTGGCAACCGAGCCGGAGTCGAGGTGGTCACGGCCGATCACCACCGGTGCCGACAGCTCGCCGCTGCGCACCATCTCGTTGAACGCCAGGCCGAGCTTGGCGCGCTGGCCCAGGCCAACCCAGCAGATACGCGCCGGCAGGCCCTGGAAGCTGATGCGTTCGCGCGCCATGTCCAGCCAGTTGTGCAGGTGGGCGTCGTCGGGGATCAGCTCTTTGACTTTGGCGTCGGTCTTGTAGATGTCCTGCGGGTCGCCCGACAGCGCAGCCCAACGGAACGGGCCGATGCCACGGCAGAACAGCGGGCGGATGTACGCCGGTACAAAGCCTGGGAAGTCAAAGGCGTTTTCCACCCCTTCTTCCTGCGCCATCTGGCGGATGTTGTTGCCGTAGTCGAAGGTCGGAATACCTTGTTTCTGGAATTCCAGCATGGCTTTGACGTGCACGGCCATCGACTGCTTGGCGGCCTTGATCACGGCAGCCGGTTCGGTCTTGGCGCGGGCGCGGTATTCGTCCCAGGTCCAGCCGGCCGGCAGGTAACCGTTGAGCGGGTCGTGAGCGCTGGTCTGGTCGGTGACCATGTCCGGGCGCACGCCACGCTTGACCAGTTCCGGCAGGATTTCAGCGGCGTTACCCAGCAGCGCAATGGAGATGGCCTTGCCTTCCTTTGTGTACTTGGCGATGCGGGCCAGGGCGTCGTCGAGGTCGGTGGCTTGTTCGTCGACATAGCGGCTGTTGAGGCGGAAATCGATGCTGACCTGCTGGCATTCAATGTTCAGCGAGCATGCGCCGGCCAGTGTCGCGGCCAAAGGCTGGGCACCGCCCATGCCGCCGAGGCCGGCGGTGAGGACCCAACGGCCCTTCAAGTTGCTGTCGTAATGCTGGCGACCGGCTTCGACGAAGGTTTCGTAGGTGCCCTGGACGATGCCCTGGCTGCCGATGTAGATCCAGCTGCCGGCGGTCATCTGGCCGTACATGGCCAGGCCCTTGGCATCCAGTTCGTTGAAGTGTTCCCAACTGGCCCAGTGCGGCACCAGGTTGGAGTTGGCGATCAGCACGCGCGGGGCGTTGCTGTGGGTCTTGAACACGCCGACCGGCTTGCCGGATTGCACCAGCAGGGTTTCGTCGTCATTCAGGTTGGTGAGGCTCTCGACGATCTGGTCGTAGCACTCCCAGTTGCGCGCTGCACGGCCAATACCACCGTACACCACCAGTTCTTTGGGGTTCTCGGCCACTTGCGGGTCGAGGTTGTTCATCAGCATGCGCAGCGGCGCTTCAGTCAGCCAGCTTTTGGCGGTGAGCTTGTTACCGCGGGCGGCGCGGATTTCGACGTCACGGTATTTTGTAGGCTTGGTCACAACAAGAACTCCTCGGCGATCGATGCGCGAACATGGATGGTGCGAAGGAGAGTCTTACGCACACATCTTTACTTGTACATACAAGCATATGCAATCAAGCGGCCAACTTTCTCAGCGAGGTGTTGGGATTTTTTTGGAAAGCGCGTGCGAGCCTTGGAAATTAAGGCTTCGAGGGATGATGAAATTTCTTATGAAGGCGTTTTATAGCGAGGGAGGTTTGTCACGACAGCGCGGTTTTGCGCCACGCTGGGGCATTCGGTAACAAATTGGTGCGGGGGTTGGAAACAGATTCTATAAGCGACACAAAAACAAATGTGGGAGAGGGCTTGCTCCCGATTGCGGTGTGTCAGCCCAGGATATACCGACTGATCCACCGCTATCGGGGGCAAGCCCCCTCCCACATTTTTAACCCCGCGGGGTCAGTTCGATGATGCAGCAGCGCCCCGTGACGGAAATATCCAGCAGACCGTTGTTCCCGTCCACCTGCAGGCAATCATGCTGACCCAACACCTGCTCCAGCACCTTCACTTCATCCGCCACGCTGAACACCAGCACCGTCTGTGCCGTGCTGAAAAACCGCTGCACACCATCCACCCACTGCAACCGCGCGTGGTAACGCTGGGGCGAATAGATCAGGTTGAAGTCGCGGATCGGCCCGGTAATCAGGCGGCATGACACCTGGCTGTCACCCTTGAAGGCGAACGGTTGCAGCGGTAACAGGCCGCGCTGTTCCTCGCCATCCACGGTCAACACCATGCCGGCGCCTTTGATCACCGTGATCACACGCTGGTAGCCGGCGAAGGTGGAAAATCCGCCTGACTCGCCGATATCGGCAATCGACAGGCGCCAGCCGAAGCCTTCCAGGCCCTCGCCGGCATCACGGGTGATTTCTTCGGTACTGCCGCCGCCGTTTTTCCACGGCATGCGTACGTAATCGGCGGCGCGCCAGACTTTCACTGCGCTCATTTACTGAACCGTCCTTCCAGGCTGTGGCGGGAACCGGGGTGGATCAAACGCGCGGCGGTCACCGGCTGACGGCCGGACCAGGTGCGTCGACGAATCAACAGGCACGGCTCGCTCGGCTCGATCTGCAGCAACTTGCACTCGGCGGCGTCGGCGAGAATCGCTTCGACCACGTGCTCGCCTTCGGTCAGCGGCGCCACTTGGTTGAGATAGGCATAGGGGGTTTGCAGGGTGAAGTCCTGTTGCAGGTATTCCGGCGCGACCAGGGCGTTGACGAAACGGTCCTCGATTTGCACGGCAATATCGTTTTCGTAATGCACGATCAACGAGTGGAACACCCGCCCGCCTTCACGCATTTCCAGGGCGACGGCGCGTTCGGAACCGGCGGCCTCTTCACCCAGGTGGATGACCTGGCAGGTATGCCGATGACCGCGGGAGGCGATCTCATCGGCAATGTTGTGCACTTCAAACAGCGCCGACTGGCTCTTGGGCTCGGCGACGAACGTGCCGACGCCTTGCATGCGCACCAGCAAACCTTCGGCGGTGAGCTCACGCAGGGCGCGGTTGATGGTCATGCGGCTGAAGCCCAACTGGCTGACCAGCTCGCTTTCCGACGGTACGCGGTAATGGGGCGGCCAGTTGCCGTTGAGGATCTGCTGGCTGATCATCTGTTTGACACGGGCATACAAGGGCGCCGGACTTTCGTCCATGTGGGCAGCCAGTGAAGACTTGGCGGGCGGAGTCGGCACAGGGAATCCTTGCAGGGGGAAAAGATGCATAGATTGCCGGAGTTTACCGAGCAGGCAAACGTCTGTATATGTATATACAAATAAACACACGACCGGGGTGCTCTAATCATGTCCGCTTTCTTTGCCGAACGCGCGCTGCTGCCTAATGGATGGGCCAACGATGTACGTCTTGAAGTCAGCGCCGATGGCCTGCTGACACAGGTTGAGGCCAACGCCAGCGCAGACGGTGCCGAACGGCTCAGGGGCCCGGTGTTGGCGGGCATGCCGAATCTGCACTCGCACGCCTTTCAGCGCGCCATGGCGGGGTTGGCCGAAGTGGCCGGCAATCCGAATGACAGTTTCTGGACCTGGCGCGAGCTGATGTACCGCATGGTCGGCAAGATCAGCCCGGAGCAACTGCAGGTGATCGCCCGCCAGTTGTATATCGAGATGCTCAAGGCCGGCTACACCTCGGTGGCTGAATTCCACTACGTGCATCACGACGTCAGCGGCCAGCCGTATGCCGACCGTACGGAACTGTCGCGGCAGATCAGCCAGGCCGCAGCGAGCAGCGGCATCGGCCTGACGTTGGTGCCGGTGCTCTATACCCACTCCGGGTTTGGTGGCCAGGCACCCAATGAGGGGCAGCGACGGTTTATCAACAGCACCGAACATTACCTGGACCTGCAAGCGCGCCTCAAACCGATTCTGGCGGCGCAACCGGCGCAGCAACTGGGGCTGTGCTTCCACTCGCTGCGTGCGGTTACGCCGCAGCAGATCAATGAGGTATTGGCCGCCAGCGACAAGACGTGCCCGGTGCATATCCATATCGCTGAACAGCAAAAAGAAGTCGACGACTGCCTGGCCTGGAGCGGCAAACGCCCGCTGCAATGGCTGTACGACAACATTGAGGTTGATGAGCGCTGGTGCCTGGTACACGCGACCCACGCCAACCCGGAAGAAGTGACGCGCATGGCCAAGAGCCGGGCGATTGCCGGCTTGTGCCTGACCACCGAAGCCAACCTGGGCGACGGGATTTTCCCGGCCGTGGATTTCCTCGCCCAGGGCGGGCGCATGGGCATCGGTTCCGATAGCCATGTGTCACTGAGCGTGGTGGAAGAACTTCGCTGGCTGGAATACGGCCAACGCCTGCGCGATCAACGGCGCAACCGCTTGTATCGCAGCGACCAGCCGATGGTCGGCCGTACGTTGTTCGACGCGGCGCTGGACGGTGGCGCACAGGCGCTGGGGCAGCCGATAGGTCGGCTGGAAGTGGGCAAGCGTGCGGATTGGATCGTGCTGGACGGTAACGACCCGTACCTGGCGACAGCGACAGAAGACGGCATTCTCAATCGCTGGCTGTTTGCCGGCGGTGATCGCCAGGTGCGCGATGTACTGGTCAACGGGAAATGGGCAGTGCGCGATGGGCGGCATGCCGGCGAGGAAGAGAGTCGCCGGGCGTTTACACAGGTGTTGAGAGATTTACTCGGTTAAAAAATGTGGGAGGGGGCTTGCCCCCGATAGCGATGTATCAGTATCAGATGTGCTGACTGACACACTCTATCGGGAGCAAGCCCCCTCCCACATTTTGATCACGGGTGATCCTGGGTTACTGCGAAGTCTTCGCCATCTGCTTATCCGACGTACGCCAGATCAAACGCGTGGTGTCATACCCTTGCTGTCGTGCCCTGCTCAACAGGTCTTCGCGAGTATCCGCACTGACCGTCGGCGTGCGCGACAGGATCCACATATAGCGCCGACTCGGGCTGCCGACGATGGCGGTCTTGTAGTCATCGCTGACGTACAACACCCAGTAATCGCCCTTAGCCACGCCTGGCAGCAGTGACGTAAACCAGTTGTTGAATTCCACCCAGAGCTTGTCGGTCTTGCCGGGCACCTGCGGCGTGGCCGTGCCCTTGGCTTCTTCCCACTTCCACTCGGTGGTGAGGCAGCGGTTGAATACCGACATATCGCCATCCGGCAGCAGTGTGTAGCGGGCTTCGGACTGCGCGCAGTTGCGCTGGAAGTACATCGGCAATCGAGCCAACTCATACCAGGTGCCCTGGTAACGCTTGAGATTGACGTTGCTCGCTGTCTTGGGTTGCAGATCATCGCCAGAATGGCTGGCGCAGCCCGCCAAAAACAGGCTGGCACAAAGGAACAAAACAAAACGCATCATTCTTCTTCTCCCGCAGGCTCTCGCCCCGGTTTACTTCAGGCCTTGCCCGGAAAACATCAGAACTTTGTCACCGGCATATTGAACGCTGATAAAGCTGTCTTTATCGCCCCACGTGCAGCTGGACATGCCCAGTGCGCCGGAGCAGTCGGTCGGCTTACCCAGCAACGACTCCACTTCTGTCTTGGCCATGCCAGCCGACAATTTTTCGTAGTTTTCTTGGTTGACCTTGCTGCAAGCGGCCAACAGTACGCAAAAAGCCAGCAAAGCGAGACGGCGTAACGACATGGAATAACTCCTGGAGGGGCGAAGCAGCTTGGGTATCTGCCAGAAGCTTAGAAGGGAAAAGAGGTGTCTGGTTCCCGACGAACGAAAACAAAAAAGCCCCGAAAACGCTGAAACGTTTCGGGGCTTCTTTAAGGGTGAACCGGCTCACAACAACGCCGTTCACTTATCGCCGCAGCTTACTTCTTGTGGTAAGCGGTCACACGCTCAACTTCTTCCTTGGAACCCAGGAACACCGCCACACGCTGGTGCAGGCCGTCGGGCTGGATGTCGAGGATGCGCTGGTGGCCGTCGGTGGACGCACCGCCCGCCTGCTCGACCAGGAAGGACATCGGGTTGGCTTCGTACATCAGGCGCAGTTTGCCCGGCTTGGACGGCTCACGGCTGTCACGTGGGTACATGAACAGGCCACCACGGGTCAGGATACGGTGCACGTCGGCCACCATCGCGGCGACCCAGCGCATGTTGAAGTTCTTCTTCAACGGGCCTTCTTCGCCTTCCATCAACTCGTTCACATAGCGCTTGACCGGTTCTTCCCAGTGGCGCTGGTTGGACATGTTGATTGCGAATTCCTGGGTGGAAGCCGGAATGGTGATGTCTTCGTGGGTGAGGACGAAACTGCCCATTTCACGGTCCAGGGTGAAGCCTTTGACGCCATCGCCCAAGGTCAGCACCAGCATGGTCTGTGGGCCGTAGATCGCGTAGCCGGCAGCGACCTGCTCGGTGCCTGGCTGCAGGAAGGCCTTTTCGTTCAGGGCTTCGTTTTGGCTCAGGTATTCGTTCGGGCAACGCAGTACCGAGAAGATGGTGCCAACCGGGGCGTTGATGTCGATGTTGGACGAACCGTCCAGTGGGTCGAATACCAGCAGGTAGGCGCCTTTCGGGTATTTGCCCGGGATCTGGTAGGCATTGTCCATTTCTTCGGACGCCATGCCGGCCAGGTGACCGCCCCATTCGTTGGCTTCGAGCAGGATTTCGTTGGAGATCACGTCGAGCTTCTTCTGCACTTCGCCCTGCACGTTTTCAGTGCCCATGCTGCCCAGGACACCACCCAGTGCGCCTTTGGACACGGCGTGGCTGATTTCCTTGCAAGCACGCGCCACCACTTCGATAAGGAAGCGCAGATCGGCAGGCGTGTTGTTGCTGCGGGTCTGCTCAATCAAATAGCGACTCAAGGTAACGCGGGACATGGAAGGCTCCGATGAATGGGGGGGCTAAAAACCCGCGCAGTTTAACGCGAGTCGGGGTGTATTTCCTCCTATCAGAGGATTTAAACCCAATAGAGTTCATGGACTTTATTTAACGTGCCGCCGGTGGCTTGCGCAGCAAACTGTAGGCCATGCCTCCCAGCGCCGCCACACCGAGCAATAACACGGCCCAGAGCCCGAACTTTTTCCAGTTCGGCCCACTGTCGACAGCCACCGGGACCACCGGCGAAGTGACCGTGACAGCCCCGGCCACCTTGGCCTGCCCCAACGTGTTGAGGCGCTCGGCGCTGTAATCGGGGATCAGCGTCGACAGCGGCAGGTTCGCCGCCTTCACTGAGGCATTCCCCAGCGCCAACGTGAACGGTGGCTCGCCCCGCGCCAGGAACACCAACTGCGTGGCGCGCACCGCAAAGTGCAGGGCCGGCGCTTCGACCCCCAGGCCGCCGCCGCGCTCGTCGACCTGCAACTTGAGTTCGGCGACCGTCTGGCCGGGCAGCTGCAATTCGTCCTGCACCACATCCTGGCCATTCTGGGTCAGGCGATACAGCAGACCATTGCTCAACGGCTGCCAGGCTTGACTGCCATCGCGTCGCCCCGCCAGGGTCACCGGCGCCAGCGTATTGGGCTGCTTCAACTCGATACGCAAGCGCTCGACACCCAGCCCTGTGGGCAACTTCCAACTGTACTCACCGGCCTTGAGGCGCGTGCCCGAAAGCGGCGGCGACCACACCAGCGGCATCGGCAGGCTGCTGCTGGTTGCACTGGCCAGCTTGGCCGAGGTCAACAACGGCGCCGCTTGCCCCTTCCACACCAGGCGCAGGTAACGCGCGGATTGGCCCGGCAAACTGACGTCATGCTGCTCGACGCGCTCGTCGGCAAACGACAATCGCGCGACTTGCCCATCCCCCCAGGATTGCCAGTGCTGCAAGTCATCACTGGCTTCAATGCTGAAACGCTGGAAGCCCTCTTGCTCGCGGCTCCAGTCCAGGCTCAGTTGCTGCAACGGCGCCTTGATCTTACTGGCGTCGAGCACCCAGCCGCGCAGCACCTGCTTGCCGGGCTTCGGCGCGGTGGACGGGTTGATTTCCACCAGAGTGCCTTCGGCCGTGGTTTTCATCACCACACCGGGCAAGGTTGTCTGGGTGTCGGCCGCGTACAGCGGGAACCACTTCACGTCGCTGACATCACGACTTTCGGTGCGTTGCGACGCTTGACGCGACAGCGCGTAGGCCTGGGGTTCGCCGGCGGCGTTAAACACGCGCACATCGCTGAGGTCAGCCTGGCGGGCATTCAGTTGCACGGCCAAGGGCAACTCAAGCCGGTACCACGGGCCGCTGCCGCTGACGCTCAGCGGCACCTGGCTGCTGAAGTCGGCCGGCGTTTCCTGCGCCCACACCGACAACGTCGTACACATGCCCAGCACGACCACGCTCAACTTACCGATCAAGAGGATGCTCCTTCAGTTTCCAACACAGGTTCGGCACGCTTGGGCGGCAGCGGCGCAAAGTAGCCCACCACCAGCAACAACCCGCCCACACCGATAAACGACACGATCCGCGCCAGGCCGCCACGGTTGCTCAGCTCGACAAAGAACAGCTTGGCCACCACCACCGCGATCAGCGCCGCGCCGATCAGCCACACTTCGCGGCGATGGCGCAGATGGCCGCCGATCATCAGGCCGAGGGCGATCAGGGTCCAGACAATCGACAGGCCGGCTTGCACCAACATCGATTCCAGCAACGCATCCAGATGGAACGGCACGCCGCCCCAGTGGTGTGCGGTGCGCATCACCAATGCGGTAAAGAACGCGAACAGCGAAATACCAGCAACGCCTTGGGCGATCAATTCAACTCGCGGCCCTCGCTGCGGCGCCACGCTGCGCGACCACAGGTACACGCCCAGCAGCGCAAACAGCAAACCCAGGTCCAGCGGGTTGAGCAACGGCACATAGGGCAACGGCTTGGCCGTGCCGTCACTGAAGGTATTCGCCAGCCAGAACCAGCCCAGCATCAGTACCGCCAAGGGCAGTGCCGCCAACACTCGATATTCCCGTGGGTACGCCGACACCGGCCACGGCCAACTGCGCGGCGCGGCAGCCAGCACCAGGTACAGGCTTGGCAGGATCGCCCAGCCCAGCCAGCGCCACGCGTTGTATTCGCTCGACAGCAACAACAGGCCGTAGCGCAGTTCCAGCGCCAATACACCGATCAACATCCAGCCACCCAACACGTGAGCAACGCTCAGGACGGTGGCCGGCACCACCGCCGCCAAACGCCGCAGCGCGATGAAATGCACGCCAAATACCGCCAACCAGGCCAGCCAGCCGTACTGCGCCGCCGGGTGGTAATAGTGATGCGCGGACACCAGCAGCACCAGGCCCGCCGCCGGCATCAACACGGTGCACAACACGCCCAGCGATGCCCAGCGCAGCCGCGTCGCGAGCAGCGCCCAGAGCGCCACGCTGACCGCCGCGATGCCCAGCAGGAACGAGCCCTGGAGCTCGTCGGGAATAAACCGCAGCACTTCAGCGATCAGCGCCAATGCCCACCACGCCGCGCCCCACACCAGCAGCAGGTCAGACAGGCGTTGCAGCTTGAGGACGGCAAACACCGGCGCATGGGGCTCACGTTGCAAGCGCCAGGCGCCGATCAAGGCGGCCAGGCCCAGTACCATCGGCGTCCAGAAACCGCTGTGTCCCAGCGGACGCAAACCTTCGCTGCTCAGCGGCCCGAGCAGCTCCGGCACCGCCAGCAGAAACGACGCGCCGCCGATCACTTGCAGCAGTAACCCAAATACAAAACTGACGCGCTGTTGCAGGTACAGGCTCAACCAGATGATCAACAACCCACTGGCCGCCCACACACCACTGGCGCTTTCCCAGGGCAGTACAAACAACACGGCGAGGTTGATCAGCACCAACCCGGCCAGCAGCACCACGGACAGCCCGCGCAACAGCCGCACATCGCTGCGCACCATGTCGTCGCGCGCCGCCAGCAGCATGCCGCCGATCAACGCCAGGCCGATCAACGACGCGGTGAGCAGGCCGTTCCAGCCGGTGTTGAATACCGCTGCCGAGTCGCCGCCCTGCAAGCGCAGCAGGAACAACGCACCGCCCAGCAGTTGCACGGCAAACGCCGTGAACAGGAAGGTGCGCGAGCCAATCCGCAAACCGATAAACAGTGTTGCCAGACCGGCGAGCGCCCAACTGATGGCGGTGCCTTGAGTCAGCAACAGCAGCGGCGCGAGCAGGTACACAAAGGTCAGGCCGAGGCTGGCCAGAACCGGCAGGCCCTTGCGCTCCCAGTCTACCGCTTGCTCCATCGCGGCCTTGCGCAGTTGGTCAAAGCTGAACAGCAACGCCGCGCCCAGCAACAGCGCCCCCAAAGGCGCCCCCTCCAGCAGCGTGTGTTCGCCGATGCGCAGTTCACTGAGAAACGCCAGCGCCGAGCCCAATTGCAGCAACAGGCCAAATGCCCGCGCCAACGGCCGCTGCTGGCGCAAGCCGAGCCAGAAGATCCCGGCGCCCTCCACGGCCCAGGCGGCTGCGGTCCAGCGCGCGTCGAGGCCCAGGGGAATCGCCAGGCTGGCAAAGATCACCCCCAGGGCCAGGCAGGTTTCCGCCAGCAGCAACGCGCGCCCGCCACTGAGCACGCGGGCCAGGCCCATGTAGAGGATGCCCAGGCCCAGCGCGCTGAACGCAGCGGCGAACTCAAGGTGCTGCACCAGCGCGAACTGCAAGCCAAACCCCACCAGCGGCGGGCCGAACAGCATGCTGCCGTCGACGTAATCGCCCTTGGCCGCCGACCAGCGCAACAACGCATCACGGCCTTCGGGCGCGTCGCCCATCTCCCGCAATTTGCGCCGGGCGAACAACAGGCCGATGGCCAGGTACATCAGGAAAAACAGGATCAGGAACGGCTCGGTACTCCACAGCAGTTCCGGCGTGTAGGAACGCATGCCCCAGGCAAAGCCGATGCCGAAGGTGCCGACAAAGCCAATCAGGTTGAGCAAGCGCCAGGCCTTGAACCAGGCGATGGCGAGGATACCGGCGTTGAGCAGGGCAAAATAACTGAACAGCGCCACATGGTTGCCGGCGCCGGTCGACGTAAGAATCGGCGCCGCGAAGCCACCGAGCGCTGCCGCACAGGCCAGCCCCAACGCATCCTGGGTAATCGCCAGGATCGCCGAGAACACCGTGACCGCCACCAGCAGGCCCAGCGCCGCGCTCGGGTCGATCAACGGGTGCAGGCGCATCGCGGCAAACACCGTCAGGTACAGCACCGCGATCCCGGTGCCTTGCAGCATCAAGCCGTAGTTGCTGTTGCGCAGTCTCAGCCACCAGCCCAGGCCCAGCAGACCAAGGGCCGCCGCAGCAACGCCGGCATAACGCAGTTCGATCGGCACCACCATGCCTTCGGTGGCGTAGCGCAGCAGAAAGGCCAGGCCGAGGAACAACAGCACGACGCCGACACGCAGCACGGTGTTGCCACCAAACAGCCAATTGCGTGCGCCGTGGAGGGCGCGTTCGATCAGGTTGGGGCCACGGGGAGCGGTTGGTTCTTGAGGCGGGCGCGGCGTCGGGGCAGGCGTCCAGACGTCATCCGGCAAGGGTTGGCTCGGTTCGGCGACCATGGCGACAGGTGCCAATTCAGCCGGTAGCTCCCACACCAGTTCGGGCGCCTTGGCGACAGGTACCGGCTCAGGGACAGGCGTCTCGACGCTGACATGGCTCGCCGGCGTGGGCACTTCCAGTTGCCGCAAGCGCTCACCCAGGGCGATCAGCGCCTTCTGCGTGGTTTCCAACTGAGCAGCCTGCTGCTGCGCCTGGGTCGCCAGCTTCGAGAGGCGAATCGCCTGGCCAATGCCTAACCCCAACAGCGCACCGATGCCCGCATCGTAGAACGACTCATCGAGCGTCCAGCCGAGCACCAGGCCAATCAGCATGAAAATCCATTGCATGGTCGATATTCCCTAAGCAAACCGGCGCTCAGTATATCGACGCGCAATCAATGTGGGAGGGGCGGTGCGACGATTCGACTTGCTCCCGATAGCGGTGTACCAGTCGACATATCTGCAAACTGACACTCTGCTATCGGGAGCAAGCCCCCTCCCACATTTGCTATCGCAGTGTTTAGTCCAAGGCTTTCCATATCTCGGTTGCGTACTCGCGGATCGTCCGGTCCGAGGAGAACCAGCCCATCCGTGCGGTATTGAGCACCGCCGAACGCCACCACGCCTTGGAATCATGCCAATGCGCTTCAACCCGCGCCTGGGCGTCCCAATAGGAATCGAAGTCGGCGCAGACCAGGAAGCGGTCGTAGTCGATCAACCCGTCGATCAAGCCCACATAGCGGCCCGGATCATCCGGCGAGAACACTCCACCCCGAATCGCTTGCAGCACATCGTTCAGACGGTGGGACGCAGCAATGTCGGGCCCGGCGTTGAATTCACCGGCCTGTTTACGTGCCTCGACCTGCTGCGCGCTGAGGCCGAAGATAAACATGTGATCGGCCCCCACACGCTCGTGCATCTCCACGTTGGCGCCGTCCATGGTGCCGATGGTCAGCGCGCCGTTGAGGCCGAACTTCATGTTACTGGTGCCCGACGCTTCAAAGCCGGCGGTGGAGATCTGCTCCGACAAGTCCGCCGCCGGGATGATGCTTTCCGCCAGGCTGACGTTGTAGTTGGGCAGGAACACCACCTTGAGCAAGCCACGTACGGTCGGATCGTTGTTGACGGTGCGCGCAATGTCGTTGGTCAGCTTGATGATCAACTTGGCCTGGTGATAACTGGCCGCCGCCTTGCCCGCGAAGATCTTCACCCGTGGCACCCAGTCGGTGCCCGGCTCGGCACGGATCGCCTGGTACAGCGCCACGGTGTGCAGCAGGTTGAGCAACTGGCGCTTGTATTCGTGGATACGCTTGACCTGCACGTCGAACATCGCCGCCGGGTTCACCGAAATGCCCAGGCGCTCGTGGATGATCTCGGCCAGTGCACGCTTACTGTGCAGGCGCTGGTCGGCGAAGGCTTTGCGGAAGGCCTGTTTCTCGGCGAAGGTTTCCAACTCGCCCAAGCGGGTTTCCATGTTGTCGAGAATGTCCGGGCCCAAGGCTTCCACCAGCATATCGGTGAGCTTGGGGTTGGCCTGGTACAGCCAGCGGCGGAAGGTAATGCCGTTGGTTTTGTTGTTGATGCGCTCCGGGTAGAGCTTGTGCAGTTCGGAGAACACGGTGCTGCGCATCAGTTGGGTGTGCAGCCCGGACACGCCGTTGACGCTGTGGGAGCCAAGGAACGCCAGGTTCCCCATGCGCACACGGCGGCCGTTGTCTTCTTCGATCAGGGACACGGCACGCAGCACGTCGAAGTCATGGATACCCTTGGCTCGCAGCGCATCGATGTGCTGGGCGTTGATCAGGTAGATGATCTGCATGTGCCGGGGCAGCATGCGTTCCATCAGGCCGACCGGCCAGGTTTCCAGGGCCTCGGGCAACAGGGTGTGGTTGGTGTACGACAGGGTTTCGACGGTGACATCCCACGCGGCCTCCCACGGAATGTCGTGCAGGTCGACCAACTGGCGCATCAACTCGGCCACGGCGATCGACGGGTGGGTGTCGTTGAGCTGGATCGCCGCGTGTTCGCCCAGGCTCAGGACCGAGCCGTGCATGTTCTTGTGGCGACGCAACAGGTCTTGCAGGGAGGCGGCGACGAAGAAGTATTCCTGGCGCAGGCGCAGCTCCTGCCCCGCTTCGGTGCTGTCCGCCGGGTAAAGCACTCGAGAGATGCTCTCGGCGCGGGCCACTTCGGCGACGGCGCCCAGGTGGTCACCGGCGTTGAAGCGCTCCAGGTGCAGGTCTTCCACCGCACGGGCACGCCACAGGCGCAAGGTATTCACGCTGGCGCCGCGCCAACCGACCACTGGGGTGTCGTAGGCAACCGCGCGCACGGTTTCGTTGGGCGTCCACACCTGGATCTGCTTGCCGGAGGCATCCGGCAGGGTCTCGACGCTGCCGCCAAAGCCAATCGGGTAAATCACCTCGGCCCGTTCGAATTCCCACGGGTTGCCGAAATCCAGCCAGCGTTCGGTCTGCTCCTGCTGCCAGCCATCGACAATCGCCTGGCGGAACAAGCCGTGTTCATAACGAATGCCATAGCCGTGGCCGGCGATGCCCAAGGTCGACATGCTTTCCATAAAGCACGCCGCCAGACGGCCCAAGCCGCCGTTGCCGAGCGCCGCATCGGGCTCCAGCAGGCGAATGCGCTCGAGGTCCACGCCGAGCTCAGACAGCGCTTCGCGAGCGATCTCCAGCACCCCAAGGTTGCTCAGGCTGTCGTAGAGCAGGCGGCCGATAAGGAATTCCAGGGAGAGGTAATAAACCCGCTTCTGGCCTTTGCGGTAGATACGCCGCGTATGGTCCATCCAGTGGTCGACCATCTGGTCGCGGGCGGCCAGGGCAATGGCTTCGAACCAGTCATGGTCGAAGGCATGGTCCGGGTCTTTGCCCACCGCGTAGGTGAGTTTGGTCAAGACAGCATCGCGGAATGCGGCTACCTCTGCTTCTCGTGCAAGCGGTTCCTGAGACATCGGTGCGACCTCGGGCGAGATTGAAGGAGTTGCTAGAGCCTAGTCGGTCTGACAGACGGTAGACGCTCTGGTTCGGCAGTTTTTTAACTCATTCACCTTTACAGGCATTTGATGCAGGGGTCGTGCCCGATCGGCCCATGTGCACGCCTTTGAGCTGAAATCCGCAAAATATTGTTCAAAAAACCACCAATCCCGGTATGATCGCGCGCCCGGATACAGCCCCACCTTTGGAACCCTGATGAAGCCTCAACTGATCGCCGCCGCGGAACTCGACCGTCTCGAGACTTGGCAGAAATACTCCGCCCACATGTGCGGCGGCTGCGTGTCCAGCTGCTGCACGCTGCCGGTTGAGGTGAAGATCAAGGACCTGATCCGCATTGGCATCGTCGATGAGTTCGAGCGCGGCGACCCGCCGAAGAACATCGCCAAGCGGTTGCAGAAGGAAGGCATCGTCGAGCGCTACAACAACAAATCCGAGATTTTTACCCTGCAGCGCATGAGCAACAACGATTGCCTGTACCTGGATCGTAAGACGCGCTTCTGCACTATTTATGACAAGCGCCCGGATACCTGCCGCAACCACCCGAAAATCGGGCCGCGCCCGGGGTATTGCGCGTACAAGCCGAAAGAAGTGGTGCGCGAGACCAAGTTTAAGACGCTCGACAAGTTCTGATCCGGGTTTTGTGGGGCTCTCAAGGGCCCCATCGGGGGCAAGCCCCCTCCCACATTGGAATGCATTTCAAATATGGGAGGGGGCTTGCCCCCGATGAGGCCGGTAAAGCCACCACCAAACCTGCAGACATAAAAAAACGCCCCCGGCCTTTCGACCGGGGGCGTTTTTCATTCAGCCTGAGTTAACTCAGTTCTTGGATTTCTTGGCAGCGCGGGTACGCTCGCCTTCGTCCAGGATCTTCTTACGCAGGCGGATCGACTTAGGCGTCACTTCGCACAGCTCGTCGTCCTGGATGAATTCCAGGGCCTGTTCCAGGGTGAAGCGAACAGGTGGAACCAGAGCGATGGTTTCGTCTTTACCCGAAGCACGCATGTTGTCGAGCTTCTTGCCTTTGGTTGGGTTGACGCCCATGTCGTTGTCACGGCTGTTCAGGCCAACGATCTGACCGTTGTAGATCTCTTGACCGTGTTCAACGAACAGCTTGCCACGCGCCTGGAGGGTTTCCAGGGAGTAGGTCAGTGCCTTGCCGGTTTCTACCGATACCAGAACACCGTTCTGACGACCGGACATGTCGCCGGACTTCATGGTGTCGTAGCGATCGAAGATCGAGGTCAGGATGCCAGCGCCGTTGGTCAGGGTCAGGAACTGGTTACGGAAACCGATCAGACCACGAGCAGGGATGTTGTATTCCAGACGCACACGGCCTTTGCCATCCGGCACCATGTTGGTCAGGTCGCCCTTACGCAGGCCCATCTCTTCCATGACCTTGCCCTGGGATTCTTCAGGGGTGTCGATGGTGACGTTTTCGAACGGTTCCTGCTTCACGCCGTCAACAGTACGGATGATCACTTCAGGACGACCAACGCCCATTTCGAAGCCTTCGCGACGCATGGTTTCGATCAGTACAGAGAGGTGCAGCTCACCACGGCCGGAAACCTTGAATTTGTCAGCCGAGTCGCCTTCTTCAACGCGCAGTGCAACGTTGTACAGCAGCTCTTTGTCCAGACGTTCCTTGATGTTACGGGAAGTCACGAACTTGCCTTCTTTACCGCAGAAAGGCGAGTCGTTTACCTGGAAGGTCATGGAAACGGTTGGCTCGTCAACGGTCAGAGGCTTCATCGCCTCGACAGTGTCCGGCTGGCACAGGGTGTCGGAGATGAACAGCGAGTCCATACCGCTGACGCACACGATGTCGCCGGCGAAGGCTTCTTCAACGTCGATACGGTGCAGGCCGTGGTGACCCATCAGCTTCAGGATACGACCGTTACGCTTCTTGCCGTCGGCGCCGATAGCGACAACCGGGGTGTTCGGCTTGACGCTACCACGGGCGATACGGCCAACGCCGATAACACCCAGGAAGCTGTTGTAGTCCAGTGCCGAGATTTGCATCTGGAACGGACCGTCACGGTCAACCTTCGGTGGTGGAACGTGGTCAACGATCGCCTGGTACAGCGGGGTCATGTCTTCCGCCATGGCGGTGTGTTCCAGACCGGCAATACCGTTCAGGGCCGATGCGTAGATCACTTGGAAATCAAGTTGCTCTTCGGTGGCGCCCAGGTTGTCGAACAGGTCGAAGATCTGGTCCAGAACCCAGTCCGGACGTGCGCCTGGACGGTCAACCTTGTTGATGCACACGATCGGACGCAGGCCGGCTTCGAAAGCCTTCTTGGTCACGAAACGGGTTTGCGGCATAGGGCCGTCTTGAGCGTCAACCAGCAGCAGAACGGAGTCAACCATCGACATTACGCGTTCTACTTCGCCGCCGAAGTCGGCGTGGCCCGGGGTGTCCACGATGTTGATGTGGTAGCCGTTCCAGTTGATAGCGGTGTTTTTTGCCAGGATGGTAATACCGCGCTCTTTTTCCTGGTCGTTGGAGTCCATCACGCGCTCGTCGTTGAGCTCGTTGCGCTCCAGGGTGCCGGATTGACGCAGGAGTTTGTCTACCAGGGTGGTTTTACCATGGTCAACGTGAGCAATGATGGCGATGTTACGTAGATTTTCGATCACTTGTGTATCTCGATCAGAGGATTCGGTGTGCTGACAGGTCGTGGCAGCGATTAACAGTAGAGTCAGGCCTTGCCGTTACAGCTTGACGGCAGAGTCGGGGGGCCGGTGACGCAGGCCACAGGCAAACAGCCCCGGGCTCTTAGCTCGGTCGATAAACGCGCACATTGGCATGCCCCTCACTGAGCAAATGGTGGGCATGCAGGCGACTCATCACGCCTTTGTCGCAATACAGCAGGTACTGACGGCTGTTATCCAGTTCCTTGAAACGCGCGTTCAATGCATAGAACGGCAGCGTTTGTACGTCGATGCCGGCGACTTCCAGCGGCTCATCTTCAGCGGCATCCGGGTGACGGATGTCGATGACGATTTGTCCGGCCAGGGCTTCGCCAACTTCTTCGATCTGCACATCCTGGCCCAACTCGTCGATAACACGATCGATCGGGACCAGCTTGGCGTTCTGGAGCGCACGCTCCAGAACCGCCATGTCAAACTGTTGTTCTTCGTACTCCACGCGGTTGCGCTTGGCGTGGGTCTTGGGGTTCACCGAAATGACCCCGCAGTATTCAGGCATGTGCCTGGCAAAGTCGGCGGTGCCGATTTCTTCTGCCAAGTCGATGATGTCCTGCTTGTGGCTGGCGATCAGCGGGCGCAGTACCAGCTTTTCAGTCACGCAGTCGATCAGTGACAGGTTCGGCAGCGTCTGGCTGGAAACCTGGGAAATCGCTTCGCCGGTCACCAGCGCGTCGATCTGCAACTGATCGGCGATTTGGGACGCAGCGCGCAACATCATACGCTTCAATACTACGCCCATATGACTGTTATCGACTTTACCGAGAATTTCGCCCAGCACTTCCTCGAACGGTACGCTCACAAATAACACGCGCTGGGAGCTGCCGTACTTCTTCCAGATAAAGTGCGCAACTTCCATCACGCCCAATTCGTGTGCACGCCCGCCCAGGTTAAAGAAGCAGAAGTGGCTCATCAGGCCGCGGCGCATGATCTGGTAGGCCGCCACCGTGGAATCGAAACCGCCGGACATGAGGACCAGGGTCTGTTCCAGGGCGCCCAGCGGGTAGCCACCGATGCTGTCGTGCTGGCTGTGAATCACAAACAACCGTTGGTCGCGAATTTCCATGCGCACTTCAATTTGCGGCGCCTTGAGGGAAATTCCGGCGGCGCCGCACTCGCGACGCAGCTTGCTGCCAACGTATTTCTCGACGTCCATGGAGCTGAACGGGTGCTTGCCGGCACGCTTGCAGCGCACCGAAAAAATCTTGCCTTCAAGGCTGTCGCCGAAGTGCCGTTTGCATTTTTCGGTGATGTCGTCGAAGTCGCCCAGCGGGTACTCATCCACCTGCAGGAAATGCGCGATACCCGGCATGCAGCTCAGGCGCTCGGTCATGTCCTTCAAGGCTTTGGCGTCGGTCAGGCGGGTTTCCAGCTCGAGGTTGTCCCACACACCATTCACCACCACAGCCGGGTCCAGATCGCGGAGCACGGCACGGATGTTCTTGGCCAACTGACGGATGAAACGCATCCGTACCGGTCGGCTCTTGATGGTGATCTCGGGGAAGACTTTAACGATTAATTTCATGGAAACAGCGCGCGCAGGGCCTGCCGAAAAAGGGGGGCGCGGATTATAGCGGAAATCGCTCAAGGTTTAACCAGTTAATATGCACAACACTTGACGCGCACTAAAGAGGTGCATTTACAACTCATTTCGCCACATTGCAGTGCACTGATTTTGGGCTTTTGTCGCAATGTTCCTTTTATAGGGCGTTTTTGGAGCAAAAAACCCATGTTGGCGCACTGGCATGCAATTTGCTCTCTTGTGAGGCAGGTTGCCATGGCGGACTATCCGCGCCGGCATCACCCACATTCTAAGGGCTAACTCCACTACCCCAGCCCGAAGCCACCCGGAGGACACTATGTCGAAGTCGGTTCAACTCATCAAAGATCATGACGTTAAATGGATTGATCTGCGCTTCACGGACACCAAAGGCACTCAGCACCACGTGACCATGCCGGCTCGCGACGCGCTGGATGATGCTTTCTTCGAAGAAGGCAAAATGTTCGACGGTTCCTCCATCGCTGGCTGGAAAGGCATCGAAGCCTCCGACATGATCCTGATGCCGGACGACAGCACTGCCGTCCTCGACCCGTTCACCGAAGACCCAACCCTGATCATCGTCTGCGACGTGATCGAGCCTTCGACCATGCAAGGCTACGACCGCGACCCACGTGCGATCGCCAAGCGTGCCGAGGAATACCTGAAGTCGACCGGTATCGGTGACACCGTATTCGTAGGCCCGGAACCAGAATTCTTCATCTTCGATTCGGTCAAGTTCAAGTCCGACATCTCCGGCTCCATGTTCAAGATCTTCTCCGAACAAGGTTCGTGGATGTCCGACCAGGACGTGGAAGGCGGCAACAAAGGCCACCGTCCAGGCATCAAAGGCGGCTACTTCCCAGTTCCGCCGTTCGACCACGACCACGAAATCCGTACCTCCATGTGCAACGCCATGGAAGAAATGGGCCTGGTCATCGAAGTTCACCACCATGAAGTGGCGACTGCCGGCCAGAACGAAATCGGTGTGAAATTCAACACCCTGGTTGCCAAGGCTGACGAAGTCCAGACCCTGAAGTACTGCGTACACAACGTGGCTGATGCCTACGGCCGTACCGCTACCTTCATGCCTAAGCCGCTGTACGGCGATAACGGTTCGGGTATGCACGTTCACCTGTCCATCGCCAAAGATGGCAAGAACACCTTCGCTGGCGAAGGTTATGCCGGCCTGTCCGATACCGCCCTGTACTTCATCGGCGGCATCATCAAGCACGGTAAGGCCCTGAACGGCTTCACCAACCCGTCGACCAACTCCTACAAGCGTCTGGTCCCAGGCTTCGAAGCTCCGGTAATGCTGGCCTACTCGGCTCGCAACCGTTCCGCCTCGATCCGTATTCCTTACGTGTCCAGCCCACGCGCTCGCCGTATCGAAGCTCGCTTCCCGGACCCGGCAGCCAACCCATACCTGGCCTTCGCTGCACTGGTCATGGCCGGCCTGGACGGTATCCAGAACAAGATCCACCCTGGCGACGCCGCCGACAAAAACTTGTACGACCTGCCGCCTGAAGAGGCCAAAGAGATCCCACAGGTGTGCGGCAGCCTGAAAGAAGCCCTGGAAGAGCTGGACAAGGGCCGTGCGTTCCTGACCAAAGGCGGCGTATTCAGCGACGACTTCATCGATGCCTACATCGAGCTGAAAAGCGAAGAAGAAATCAAAGTACGCACCTTCGTACACCCACTGGAATACGAGCTGTACTACAGCTGCTGATCCGGTAGCGCTGCTTGACGCAGCGTGATTAAAAAGGCCTCCTTCGGGAGGTCTTTTTTTGCCCGAAGATCACGCATATACCGATCTACAACCCCCTCCCACAAGGAGATCTGCGTTGAAATATAGAATTGCATTCACCCTACTCTTCGTCAGCGCCTGCGCATCCGCCGCACCACCCTCTCTTGAACCGCTGCTCAATAGCATCGCCGAACGCCTGGCCATCGCCGATCAGGTAGCCCTGAGCAAATGGGACAGCAAAAAACCCGTAGAAGATAAGAAGCGCGAACAAGAGGTGATCGCCAGCGTTGTCGCCCAGGCGCCGAGCTACAAACTGGCCCCCGCCGCCGCCGAGCAATTTTTCTCGGCACAGATCGAGGCAAACAAGCTGGTGCAGTACACCCACCTGTCCGACTGGCAGTTCCAGGGCAAGGCACCCGACGATCCGCGCCCGGACCTGGTGAAGCAGATTCGCCCGCAGCTGGATCAATTGCAAAAACACCTACTGCAACAACTGGCGGACTTCACCCCGCAACGTACCGACCCGCAGTGCCCTCACTGGCTGGCCGAAGCAGTGCATGAGCCGCTGAACGACCCGCTGCGGCAACTGGCAATGATCCGCGCTACGGCCGAGCTGTGTATCCGCACAGGCGAATAACGGATGACACCCACAGCATTTTAGGCACCTTCCGGCATCCCTCCCCGAACAGCGATCGTAGCCTGACCGGCCACTCAGCGAACGGGATGAAACCAAACCATGGAAGCCCTCAAATGCTTGATCGCGACAGCGGCCTGCCTGTCTGTCCTAGGCTGCAGCAGCCAGCCGAAAGACGTCGTGCAAATCGACAAGGAAATCCTGCTGCAGAGCAGCGCATCATGGGACGGAACACCTTACAAGGCTTACCCCTCCGGCCCGCCGGAACTCACGCTGTTGCGACTCAAGATCCCCGCGAATACGCAGTTACCCTGGCACAGCCACCCCATGCCGAACGCAGCGTATATCCTCTCGGGCGAGCTGATCGTTGAAGCCCGTAAAGGCGGGCAAGTCATCACCCTGACACAAGGGCAAACCCTGGCCGAGATGGTAAGCACAGTCCATCGCGGCAGAACCGGAAGCACACCGGTGGAGCTGCTGGTCTTTTACGCCGGCAGCGCGGGCATGCCACTCTCCCAGCCACATTGATAAAGCCCCACCACTGAGATCGCTCTTGCACAGCCGCCGAGAGCGATCTCTCATCACTTCCTGAACAACCTTCACAAAACCGCACTATATTGGTGCGACTACCTGCACCCTTCCCACTGGCTCACCCCATTTTGGTTCGAAACTTCCCGACCAAGCTGGCAGAACGCCACAGTTTCGCGCCTTAAACCCCTATTTCAGGGGATTAACGCTTCTTTTCGGAGCCTTGGTTTGGTTTTTGCATTTTCCTTGTATCAGCGCGTGCCTCAAGCCCGCGCCTTGCTCCAAAAGAGGTCCCGATGACCATCAGCGATGCACTGCACCGTTTGTTACTCGACAACCTGACTACCGCGACCATCCTGCTCAATGACGACCTGCGCCTTGAGTACATGAACCCGGCGGCGGAGATGCTCCTGGCCATCAGCGGCCAGCGCAGCCATGGGCAGTTCATCAGCGAATTGTTCACCGAGTCGGCCGAGGCCTTGAGTTCATTACGCCAGGCGGTGGAGCAGGCACATCCGTTCACCAAGCGTGAAGCGATGCTCACGGCACTGACCGGCCAGACGCTGACCGTCGACTACGCCGTAACCCCGATCCTGAGCAACGGCGCGACCCTGCTGCTGCTCGAAGTGCACCCCCGCGACCGCCTGTTGCGCATCACCAAGGAAGAAGCCCAGCTATCCAAGCAGGAGACCAGCAAGATGCTGGTGCGCGGCCTGGCCCATGAGATCAAGAACCCACTGGGCGGCATTCGCGGCGCGGCGCAGTTGCTGGCCCGCGAGCTGCCGGACGAGCACCTCAAGGACTACACCAACGTCATCATCGAAGAGGCTGACCGCCTGCGTAACCTGGTGGACCGCATGCTCGGCTCCAACAAGCTGCCGTCGCTGGCGATGACCAACGTGCACGAAGTACTTGAGCGCGTCTGTCAGTTGGTAGAGGCCGAAAGCCAGGGCTGCATCACCTTGGTGCGCGACTACGACCCAAGCATTCCCGACGTATTGATCGACCGCGAGCAGATGATCCAGGCGGTACTCAATATCGTGCGCAACGCCATGCAGGCCATCAGCAGCCAGAACGAGTTGCGCCTGGGCCGCATCAGCCTGCGCACCCGTGCGCTGCGCCAGTTCACCATCGGCCACGTGCGCCATCGCCTGGTGACCAAGGTCGAGATCATCGACAACGGCCCAGGCATCCCTGCGGAACTTCAGGAAACCATCTTCTTTCCCATGGTCAGCGGCCGCCCGGACGGTACCGGGTTGGGCCTGGCCATTACCCAGAACATCATCAGCCAGCACCAGGGTTTGATCGAATGTGAAAGCCATCCCGGCCACACCACGTTCTCGATCTTTCTGCCTCTGGAACAAGGAGCCCCATCGACATGAGCCGTAGTGAAACTGTGTGGATCGTCGATGACGACCGTTCTATCCGCTGGGTCCTCGAGAAAGCCTTGCAACAGGAAGGCATGACCACCCAGAGCTTCGACAGCGCCGACGGGGTGATGAGCCGCCTGGCGCGTCAGCAGCCCGACGTGATCATCTCCGACATCCGCATGCCCGGCGCCAGTGGCCTGGACCTGCTGGCGCGGATTCGCGAGCAGCACCCGCGCCTGCCGGTGATTATCATGACTGCGCACTCCGACCTGGACAGCGCTGTCGCGTCCTATCAGGGCGGCGCCTTCGAGTACCTGCCCAAGCCATTTGACGTGGACGAGGCCGTGGCGCTGGTCAAGCGCGCCAACCAGCACGCCCAGGAACAGCAGAACCAGGAAGCCCCGCCGACCCTGACCCGCACCCCGGAAATCATCGGTGAAGCGCCGGCGATGCAGGAAGTGTTTCGCGCCATCGGGCGCTTGAGCCATTCCAACATCACCGTGCTGATCAACGGCGAGTCGGGTACCGGTAAAGAGCTGGTGGCGCACGCCCTGCATCGTCACAGCCCGCGGGCGGCCTCGCCGTTTATCGCACTGAACATGGCGGCGATTCCCAAGGATCTGATGGAGTCCGAGCTGTTCGGCCATGAGAAAGGCGCGTTCACCGGTGCGGCCAACCTGCGTCGCGGGCGCTTCGAACAAGCGGACGGCGGCACGCTGTTCCTCGATGAAATCGGCGACATGCCGGCCGACACCCAGACCCGCTTGCTGCGCGTACTGGCGGACGGCGAGTTTTACCGCGTGGGCGGGCACACACCGGTCAAGGTCGATGTGCGCATCATCGCCGCGACTCACCAGAACCTGGAAACCCTGGTGCACGCAGGCAAGTTCCGTGAGGACTTGTTCCACCGTCTCAACGTGATCCGCATCCATATCCCACGGATGTCGGACCGCCGCGAAGATATTCCGACCCTCGCCCGCCACTTCCTCAGCCGCGCCGCCCAGGAACTGGCCGTCGAGCCGAAGCTGCTGAAAAGCGAGACCGAGGAATACCTGAAAAACCTGCCGTGGCCCGGCAACGTGCGCCAGCTGGAGAACACCTGCCGCTGGATCACCGTAATGGCGTCCGGCCGCGAAGTGCACATCGGCGACCTGCCGCCTGAACTGCTGAGCCTGCCGCAGGATTCGGCCCCCGTGACCAACTGGGAGCAGGCCTTGCGCCAATGGGCCGACCAGGCCCTGGCACGCGGCCAGTCGAACCTGTTGGACAGCGCCGTACCGGCCTTCGAGCGGATCATGATCGAAACGGCCCTCAAGCACACCGCCGGCCGCCGTCGCGATGCCGCCGTGTTGCTGGGTTGGGGTCGCAATACCCTGACGCGCAAGATCAAGGAGTTGGGAATGAAGGTGGATGGTGGTGATGACGATGAGGGCGACGACGCCTGATCGCTAATCTACCGAGGTCCAAATGTGGGAGGGGGCTTGCTCCCGATAGCAGTAGGTCAGTCACAACATCTGTGCCTGATACACCGCCATCGGGGGCAAGCCCCCTCCCACATTTGGACCTTCAAAAAGCTTCAGGATCGTGCACCGCTTCAATGCACCATGAACCGGCATCGGGCATGGATCCAATGCCTGGAACCTCAGCTGCGCTGAAAAAAACCTGAAAGCTGAAAACACCAAAGCTCCGTATTCCGGGGCTTTGCGCTTTCTGAAGAAATTTTTTGGCACAACTTAGCCACTCTGGCACGCGCCCTGCAATAACCCCAGTACAACCCAGTTTCGGGGACCTTGGTACAGGCAGGCCGAGAATCCCCTCTTTACACCCGGGGTGCTTGATGCGAACCGCGTCGCGCTCCACACCGCTTTCGGGAACCTCGGTACAGGCAGGCCGAGGACTCCCTCTTTAACACCGAAGCCTCTGGCTTCACCCCGTTTTGGGAGCCCTGGTACAGGCAGGCCGGGAACTCCCTTCTTTACACCCGGGGCTTATGTGGCTCAGCGCCCATAGCTCCAGCCCGTTTTGGGGACCTTGGTACAGGCAGGCCGGGGATTCCCTCTTTTATTGCTCTTGGAGATGGATCTCCAGCCGCCAGCGGTCATCGACCTCCTCGCCCTTCCACTCCCCGCGCAACGGCCGAGCCGCCACCAGGTTCAGCAGCAAGCCCGCATCGGTCTTGCGCACGCGCCAGTTCACATCCTTGTCGTTGACCTTGAGTTGCCCACTGGCGGCCTTGCCTTGCGCGTCGAACAACAGCGCCACGGTGCCGTCGATGTGCTCGCCGTGCAGCTTGGGTTCGCTGTTGAACCACACCACCACACCGTCTACCGCCGTCTCTATCTGCTGCAACTCGACAGGGTCAGGGGTGGTCAGGCGGCCGATCATCAGGCCCACCATCAGGCCGACAATCGCCAATGAGCCCATGACCCTCGGCATTAGCTTCGGCCTTGGGTCTTCTTCAGGGGTAGAATGCAGCGCATCTTTGCCTTCGGAGCCGTGCATGTTTCACGTCATCCTTTTTCAACCAGAAATTCCGCCGAATACCGGCAACGTTATCAGGCTGTGCGCCAACAGTGGCTGCCACCTGCATTTGATCGAGCCCCTGGGCTTCGACATGGACGACAAACGCCTGCGCCGTGCCGGGCTCGACTACCACGAGTACGCCACCCTCCAGCGCCATGCCGACCTGGCCAGCTGCCTGGAAAGCCTGGGACACCCGCGGCTGTTCGCGTTCACCACCAAGGGGTCGCGACCGTTCCATGATGCCAGCTTTGCCGAAGGCGACGCCTTCCTGTTCGGCCCGGAAAGCCGGGGCCTGCCGGCTGACGTACTCGACGCCCTGCCTGACGGGCATCGCCTGCGCCTGCCGATGCGCGAAGGCTGCCGCAGCCTGAACCTGTCGAACACCGTCGCCGTAGCCGTCTACGAAGGCTGGCGCCAACTCGGTTTCAAGTAACACACATAGCAAATGTGGGAGGGGGCTTGCCCCCGATGGCGGAGTGTCAGTCAACATCTATCTGACTGATCCACCGCTATCGGGAGCAAGCCCCCTCCCACATTGGGTTCTGCGTCGGGTTCGAGATTACTGAACCGTCGGAGTGCCTTCCTGTTGCATGCGCTGCAGCTCTTGAGCATACAGGGCATCGAAATTCACCGGAGCCAGCATCAGCGCAGGGAACGAACCACGGGTGACCAGGCTGTCCAGGGTTTCGCGGGCATACGGGAACAGGATGTTCGGGCAGAACGCACCCAGGGTGTGGCTCATGGACGCTTCGTCCAGGCCCTGGATCAGGAAGATACCGGCCTGTTGCACTTCAGCGATGAAGGCCACTTCTTCGCCATTCTTAACGGTGACCGACAAGGTCAGCACAACTTCGTGGAAGTCGCCTTCCAGTGCCTTTTGACGGGTGTTCAGGTCCAGGGCAACACTTGGGGTCCATTCCTGGCGGAAGATAGCCGGGCTTTTCGGCGCTTCAAACGACAGGTCACGCACATAGATACGCTGCAGCGAAAATTGTGGGCCTTGGGCTTCTGCTGCTTCGGTGTTCTGTTGGTCAGTCATCGCAGATCCTTCTTGATCTTGGGGTCTTTAGGGGTTGGGAGTCAGACAAGCAGCAGCGCATCGAGTTTACCGGCGCGCTCCAGGGCAAACAGGTCGTCGCAACCACCGATGTGCCTGGCGCCGATCCAGATCTGCGGCACGGACGTGCGCCCCGCCTTCTGGGCCATTTCGGCACGCACCTGGGGCTTGCCATCGACCTTGATCTCTTCGAAGGCAACGCCCTTCTTCTCCAGCAAGGCCTTGGCCCGCATGCAGTAAGGGCACCAATCGCTGGAATACACGACGACCTGGCTCATATCACTTCACCAGCGGCAGGTTATCGGCGCGCCAGCTGCTGATGCCACCGGACAGCTTGGCGGCGATGAAGCCGGTCTTGAGCATTTCGCGGGCGTGGGTGCCGGCGTGCTGGCCTTGGGCGTCGACCAGGATGATGGTCTTGGCCTTGTGCTTTTCCAGCTCGGGCAGGCGCGCGATCAGCTTGTCCTGGGGGATGTTCAGGGCACCGACGATGTGGCCGGTGGCAAAATCCTTGGCCGGGCGAATATCCACCACAACGGCCTCGTCCTTGTTGACCAGCGCGGTCAGTTCCGCGGTGCTGAGGCTGCGGCCACCACGGCTCAATTCGTGAGCGATCAGCAGCGCCAGCAAGATGACGAAGGCACCCACGAGCAGATAGTGGGCAGTGGCAAATGCAATCAGGTGATCAACCATCAAGGAGGTTCCAGGGCGTTAAAATGGCGGTAAGTATACACAGCCGTCAGGGGGGGCCAACCCCCGTAAAGCGGTGACGTGGTCGGAACTTCGCTTTAAACTGCCACTCCCTTTTCAATTGCCTTCCTTTATTACCGCCGCGAGAGGATCTATGACTACCACGCCTAAACCTTTGGTCCTGATAATTCTCGATGGCTTCGGACACAGTGAAAGCCACCACGACAACGCCGTGTACGCGGCCAAGAAGCCCGTACTCGACCGTCTGACCGCAACGGTACCCAACGGCCTGATCTCCGGCTCGGGCATGGACGTGGGCCTGCCGGATGGCCAGATGGGCAACTCGGAAGTCGGCCACATGAACCTCGGCGCCGGACGAGTGGTATATCAAGACTTCACCCGCGTGACCAAATCGATTCGCGATGGCGAGTTCTTCGAGAACCCGACCCTCTGCGCAGCGGTAGATAAAGCAGTGGCGGCCGGCAAGGCCGTGCACTTCATGGGCCTGCTGTCCGACGGCGGCGTTCACAGTCACCAGGACCATCTGGTCGCCATGGCCGAGCTGGCCTTCAAGCGCGGCGCCGACAAGATCTACCTGCACGCCTTCCTCGACGGCCGCGACACCCCACCGAAAAGCGCGCAATCCTCCATCGAGCTGCTGGACGCCACCTTCGCCGCCCTGGGCAAGGGCCGCATCGCCAGCCTGGTGGGCCGCTACTTCGCCATGGACCGCGACAACCGTTGGGACCGCGTGTCCCAGGCCTACAACCTGATCGTCGACGGCCAGGCCGAATTCCACGCTGCCACCGCCCAGGAAGGCCTCGAAGCCGCCTACGCCCGTGGCGAGAGCGATGAGTTCGTCAAGGCCACCACCATCGGCGAGCCGGTAAAAGTCGAGGACGGCGACGCCGTGGTGTTCATGAACTTCCGCGCCGACCGTGCCCGCGAGCTGAGCCGTGTGTTTGTCGAGGACGGCTTCAAGGAATTCGAGCGTGCCCGCCAGCCAAAAGTCCAATACGTCGGCCTGACCCAATACGCCGCCAGCATCCCGGCGCCCGCAGCCTTTGCCGCCGGCAGCCTGGACAACGTGCTGGGCGACTATCTGGCGAAAAACGGCAAGACCCAGCTGCGTATTGCCGAAACCGAAAAATACGCCCACGTAACCTTCTTCTTCTCCGGCGGACGTGAAGAACCGTTCCCTGGCGAAGAGCGCATCCTGATCCCTTCGCCAAAAGTCGCCACCTACGACCTGCAGCCGGAAATGAGCGCGCCGGAAGTGACCGACAAGATCGTCGACGCCATCGACCACCAGCGTTACGACGTGATCGTGGTCAACTACGCCAACGGTGACATGGTTGGCCACAGCGGCAACCTGGAAGCTGCGACCAAGGCCGTGGAATGCCTGGACCTGTGCGTCGGCCGCATTGTAGAGGCCCTGGAAAAAGTCGGTGGCGAGGCGCTGATCACCGCCGACCACGGCAACTGCGAGCAGATGTCCGACGAATCCACCGGCCAGGCCCACACCGCCCACACGACCGAGCCGGTGCCGTTCATCTATGTCGGCAAGCGCGACTTCAAAGTGCGTGATGGCGGCGTGCTGGCGGATGTGGCACCGACCATGCTGATGCTGATGGGGTTGGAGAAGCCGAAAGAAATGACTGGTACCTCAATCCTGGTCTGATCCAAACAACTATGTGGGAGGGGGCTTGCCCCCGATAGCAGTGGATCAGCCAGCACATATTCAGCTGACACATCGCAATCGGGGGCAAGTCGAATCGTCGCACCGCCCCTCCCACATTAGCTTCGCGGTGTTTGGCAGATGTCTTTTTGCCATACCACCGCCACTCGGCACCTATCTTGCGTTCCAGTCCGAATTGGGCGTTTTTTTTGCGGCGCTTGGCGGGCATACTAGGCCGTCCCTTTCCCTGGTGTCGCCCGCCTCTATGCTTCGCGCCTTGATTACCCTTGCTCTTGTCTGCCTGCTCCAACCGGCATTTGCCGATGAGCGCGCACAAACTCAACAACAGTTGGACGCTACGCGTCAGGACATTACCGAGCTGAAAAAACTGCTCGGCAAGCTCCAGGAAGAAAAATCCGGGGTGCAGAAAGACCTGCGCGGCACGGAAACCGAAATGGGCAAGCTGGAGAAGCAGGTCCAGGAGCTGCAAAAAGAACTAAAGAAGAGCGAGTCGGAACTGGAGCGACTCGACGCTGAGAAAAAAAAACTCCAGAGCGCACGCGTTGAACAGCAGCGTTTGATCGCAATCCAGGCCCGCGCCGCCTACCAGAGCGGCCGCCAGGAATACCTCAAGTTGCTGCTCAACCAGCAGAACCCGGAGAAATTCGCGCGCACCCTGACCTACTACGACTACCTGAGCAAGGCCCGCCTGGAGCAACTGAAAAGCTTCAACGAGACCCTGCGCCAGTTGGCCAACGTCGAACAGGAAATCGCCAACCAGCAGTCGCAGCTGGAGGACCAGAAAGCCAGCCTCAGCGCCCAGCGCGACGAGCTGGACAAGGTCCGCAAGGAGCGCCAGCTGGCCCTGGCCAAGCTCAATGACGACGTGAAGGCCCGCGACGCCAAGCTGCAGGCCCGCGAGCAGGACCAGGCCGACCTGGCCAAAGTGCTCAAGACCATCGAAGAAACCCTGGCACGCCAGGCACGCGAGGCCGAAGAGGCGCGACAGAAAGCGCTGATCGCCCAGCAGGAAGCGGAAAAAAAGCGCCAGCGTGAGGCCGAACTGGCAGCCACCACCGATGCCCCGGCGCCGCGCAAACCGGTACATGCCGCCCCTGGCCCGCTGGTTTCCAGTGCCGGCGAGTCGTTCGGCGGCCCTTTTGCTTCAGCCCGCGGCAAACTTCCATGGCCAGTTGATGGTCGACTACTGGCACGCTTTGGCGAAACCCGTGGCGATGACACCCGCGCCAAGTGGGACGGGGTGATGATCAGCGCCTCCGCCGGCAGCCAGGTCCACGCCGTACATGGTGGGCGCGTGGTGTTTGCCGATTGGCTGCGCGGCGCCGGTTTATTGGTGATTCTCGACCACGGTAATGGCTATTTGAGCCTTTATGGCCACAATCAGACGTTACTCAAGTCGGCAGGTGATGTTGTAAAAGCCGGTGAATCCATCTCCACTGTCGGTAACAGTGGCGGCCAGGACACCCCAGCGCTGTACTTCGCTATTCGTCAGCAGGGTCGCCCGAGCGATCCCGCACAATGGTGCCGGTCCCAAGGATAGGGTCGCATCTACATTAGGAGTTCGTTCGACATGCTGCATTTGTCCCGCCTCACTTCGCTGGCCCTGACGATCGCCCTGGTGATCGGCGCGCCTCTGGCTTTTGCCGACCAGGCCGCCCCGGCTGCACCCGCCGCCACGGCCGCGACCTCCGCCGCGACCACTAGGGCGCCGTTGCCGCTGGACGAGCTGCGCACCTTCGCCGAGGTCATGGACCGGATCAAGGCAGCCTATGTCGAACCTGTAGACGACAAGACCCTGCTGGAAAATGCCATCAAGGGCATGCTCAGCAACCTCGATCCGCACTCCGCCTACCTCGGTCCGGAAGATTTCGCCGAACTGCAGGAAAGCACCAGCGGTGAATTCGGCGGCCTGGGCATTGAAGTCGGCGCCGAAGACGGCAATATCAAGGTGGTCTCGCCAATCGATGACACCCCGGCGTCCAAGGCCGGCATCCAGGCCGGTGACTTTATCGTCAAGATCAACGGCCAGCCGACCCGCGGCCAGACCATGACCGAAGCCGTCGACAAGATGCGCGGCAAGATCGGCCAGAAAATCACCCTGACCCTGGTGCGCGACGGCGGCAACCCGTTTGACGTGACACTCACCCGCGCGACCATCGTGGTCAAGAGCGTGAAGAGCCAGTTGCTGGAGTCGGGCTACGGTTACATCCGCATCACCCAATTCCAGGTCAAGACCGGCGACGAAGTGGCCAAGGCCCTGGCCAAGCTGCGCAAGGACAACGGCAAGAAACTCAGCGGCATCGTGCTCGATCTGCGTAACAACCCAGGCGGCGTGCTGCAGTCGGCGGTGGAAGTGGTCGACCACTTCATCACCAAGGGCCTGATCGTCTACACCAAGGGCCGTATCGCTAATTCCGAGCTACGCTTCTCGGCCACCGGCAACGACCTCAGCGAGAACGTGCCATTGGCCGTGCTGATCAACGGCGGCAGCGCCTCGGCCTCGGAAATCGTCGCCGGCGCCCTGCAAGACCAGAAGCGCGGCGTGCTGATGGGCACCACCAGCTTCGGCAAAGGCTCGGTACAAACCGTGTTGCCACTGAACAACGAGCGTGCGCTGAAGATCACCACCGCGTTGTACTACACGCCGAACGGCCGCTCGATCCAGGCCCAGGGCATCGTGCCGGACATCGAAGTGCGCAAGGCCAAGATCACCAACGAAATCGACAGCGAGTACTACAAGGAAGCGGACCTGCAAGGTCACCTGGGCAATGGCAACGGCGGTGCCGACCAGCCAACCGGCAGCAGCAAGAAAGCCAAGCCGATGCCGCAGGACGATGATTACCAGCTGGCCCAGGCGCTAAGCCTGCTCAAGGGCTTGAGCATTACACGCAGCCGTTGATATGCGTGTTGCCCTGATCCTCGCTGCGCTGTGCAGCCTGGCAGGGGTCGCCCAAGCGGCCCCTGCCAGCGAATCCCACAAAGCCTACCTGAGCCTCATCATCGACGACCTCGGGCAAAACCTTACCCGGGATCGTCGCGTGCTGGCCCTGCCTGGGCCGGTGACCACGGCGATCATGCCCGACACGCCCCACGCCGCCGAATTCGCCCGCGAAGCGCACAAGGCCGGCAAGATCGTGATCCTGCACATGCCCATGGACCCGGCCACCGGCCCATTCGCCTGGCACCCCGAGTTGCCCATCGAAGAGCTCGGCAAACGCCTGGACGCTGCCTTCAACGCCGTGCCCTACACCGCCGGTATCAACAACCACATGGGCAGCCGCATGACCGCGCAACCGGCCGCCATGGCCTGGCTGATGGCCGAGCTGCAACGGCGCAACAAATTCTTCGTCGACAGCCGCACCAGCGCGCAGACCGTGGCCGCTGCCGAGGCGCAGAAGATCGGCCTGGCCAGCGTCTCGCGGGATGTGTTCCTCGATGACGAACGCACCGAAGCGGCGATCACCACGCAACTGCAAACCGCGATCAAACTGGCCCACAAACAAGGCTCGGCGGTGATGATCGGCCACCCCTACCCGCAAACCCTGGCAGTGCTGGAGCGCGAACTGCCCAAGCTCAAGGCCCAGGGCATCGAGTGGATTGATATCAAGCTGATGATCAGCGTGCGCAGTAATCAAGCCATGGCTGGGCACGGCAAGAACGGTACCTATCGCTACAAATAGTTCGCCATGATCTGGTCCACAAGCCCTTCCGAGCGCAACTGATCCAACGCCGCCTGCAATTTGGCCACCGCCTCATCGGGCACGTTCTTGTTCAGCGCCAGGTACAACTGGGCACTGTTGAACCGCAGCACGGTCTTGAGCCCCGTCACACCGACCTGACGCGCAAGATAACGCCCGGCCGGGTCGCCCGTGGCCCACAGGTCGATCTGGCCATCCACGAGCTTTTGCGCGTTGTCCTGGTCGCGTAATACCACCACCGGGTTAAGGCCCTGCTTCTCGAGGGTCTCGGCGATGGCATCGCCTTTATAGGCGCCGATCTTGTAGCGCCGCGCCTGCTCAAGGTCGGCAAGCTGGATCTCGCTGTCGGCTTTGGCCAACAGTACCCAATCATCCGGGCCGATGGGGCCGACCCACTTGAACAGCGCTTCACGGTCCGGCAGACGCGCCATCACGAACACGCCATAGCCGGGTTTCTCCAGGGCGAGTTTGTAGATTCGCTCCCAAGGAAAACGCAGGGTGAGATTGTAGGAAATACCAGCACGCTTGAAGGTTTCGCGCACGATGTCCACGGCGATGCCTTCGATGTTCTCGTCCTTGGCAAAGTTCTTACCGTTCTTGGCCATGTTGTAGGGCGGGAAATTTTCCGTCAGCAACACCAGGGAGGCGTCAGACGGCTCTTCGGCGTGTGCCGCACTCACCATAAAGATGGAGGTGCTGGCGAGGGCAAGCAGCAGGGTCTTGAACATGAAGGCTACCGGAATCCATGGCAAGCGCAGAGAGTGCCGCGCGCCTGCCATGGTGTCCAGCAACGTTTAGCGAACGACGATACCGCGCGCCGCCATGTAGGCCTTGGCCTCAGGAACGGTGTATTCGCCAAAGTGAAAAATACTCGCCGCCAGCACCGCGCTGGCATGGCCTTCGATCACGCCGTCGGCCAGGTGTTGCAGGTTACCGACGCCGCCGGAGGCGATCACCGGAATCCCCAGCGCATCGCTGATGGCGCGGGTCACGCCCAGGTCGAAGCCGTTTTTCATGCCGTCCTGGTCCATGCTGGTCAGCAGGATTTCCCCGGCGCCCAGGCCTTCCATCTTCATCGCCCACTCCACCGCGTCCAGGCCGGTCGGCTTGCGACCGCCGTGGGTGAAGATCTCCCAGCGCGGGGTTTCGCCCGGGCCGGAGACTTTCTTGGCGTCGATAGCGACCACGATGCATTGCGAGCCGAAGTGCTGCGCGGCTTCGCCGACGAACTCCGGGTTGAACACCGCTGCGGTGTTGATCGAGACCTTGTCGGCACCGGCATTGAGCAGGTTGCGGATGTCTTGCACGGTGCGCACGCCACCGCCCACGGTCAGCGGGATAAACACCTGGCTGGCCATGCGCTCGACGGTATGCAACGTGGTGTCGCGGCCGTCGACGCTGGCGGTGATGTCGAGAAAGGTAATCTCGTCGGCACCTTGCTCATCGTAGCGGCGAGCGATTTCCACCGGGTCGCCGGCGTCACGGATGTTCTCGAACTTGACGCCCTTGACCACGCGACCGTTGTCGACGTCCAGGCAAGGGATGATGCGTTTGGCCAGCGCCATGGTCAGTCCTCAGCCGTTGTAGGCATCGCAGTAAGCCTGGGCTTCGGCGACGTCCAGGGTACCTTCGTAGATAGCGCGGCCGGTGATGGCGCCGATGATCCCTGGGGCCTTGGCGTCCAGCAGCGACTTGATGTCGCCCAGATTGTGGATACCGCCGGAAGCGATCACCGGGATCCTGGTGGCAGCGGCCAGCGCAGCGGTGAACGGCACGTTGCAGCCCTGCATCATGCCGTCTTTGGCGATGTCGGTATAAACGATGGCGGACACGCCGTCGGCTTCGAACTGCTTGGCCAGGTCGATGACTTGCACGGTGCTGATTTCAGCCCAGCCGTCGGTGGCGACGAAACCGTCTTTAGCGTCCAGGCCCACGATCACTTTGCCAGGGAACGCGCGGCAGGCTTCGGCGACGAAGGCCGGGTCTTTCACGGCCTTGGTGCCGATGATCACGTAGCTCACGCCGGCTTTGACATAGTGCTCAATGGTTTCCAGGGAACGGATACCACCGCCGATCTGGATCGGCAGGTTCGGGTAGCGCCTGGCGATCGCGGTGACCACTTCGCCGTTGACCGGCTGGCCTTCAAAGGCGCCGTTCAAGTCCACCAGATGCAGACGACGGCAGCCCCCTTCCACCCATTTGGCAGCCATGCTCACCGGGTCATCGGAGAACACGGTGGAGTCTTCCATACGGCCTTGGCGCAGACGTACGCAGGCGCCGTCCTTGAGATCGATAGCGGGGATAATTAGCATGCTTTTCCTTCGTCAAAGAGTTGCAAGCTGCAAGCTATAAGCTGCAAGCAAGCACGCGTATCAATTCTTGCAGCTTGGGGCTTGAAGCTTTCAGCTGCTCTTTTCAAGCGACCACAGGTCGCTTTCGATGCTTTCGAACCTTTCTTTAAGGAGCGTCTGCGTATCGAAAATCGCCCTGTTGTAATAATGCGGAGCCACTTCGATGGTGAACAGCTCAAGAATCTCGGCGACTTCGAACGAGCCCAGCTTGAGCTCGAAGCGGTCCTCCATGAAGCGCTTGATCTTGAGGGTAGCCTCACTTTCCTGCTCAGGCGTGAGGGTCAAGATCGGCGGCTTCGGCTTCCTGGCCATTTACCAGCGCCCATCCCAGGCGGCGAAGTTCTGCAACAATTGCAGGCCATGGGTATGGCTCTTCTCCGGGTGGAACTGCACGGCAAAACGCGAACCGTCGGCCAGCGCGGCGGCGAAGTCGACGCCGTAGTGCCCGCCACCCACCACCTGGCGCGGGTTACCGGCGGCGATGTAGTAGCTGTGCACGAAGTAGAAACGCGCCATGTCCGGGATGTCGTGCCACAGCGGGTGATCCACTGCCTGGCTGACCTCGTTCCAACCCATGTGCGGGACTTTCAGGTGGGCGCCGTCTTCGTGCAGGTCCTTGCCGAAGAACTTCACCTGGCCGGGGAACACGCCGATGCAGTCAACGCCGTCGTTCTCTTCACTGCGATCGAGCAAGGCTTGCATGCCCACGCAGATGCCGAGGAACGGGCGATCCTGGCTGACTTCGCGCACCAGGCTGTCAAAGCCCAGGCGGCGAATTTCGGCCATGCAATCGCGAATCGCCCCCACACCGGGGAACACCACGCGGTCGGCTTCGCGAATCACCTTGGCATCGCTGGTGATCAGTACCTTGCCGGCCCCTACGTGCTCGAGGGCCTTGGCCACCGAGTGCAGGTTACCCATGCCGTAGTCGATAACCGCGACCGTCTGCATTACAGGACGCCCTTGGTCGAGGGCATTTGCCCGGCCATGCGGTCATCGAGCTCCACGGCCATGCGCAACGCGCGGCCGAATGCCTTGAACACGGTTTCGATCTGGTGGTGGGTATTGGTGCCGCGCAGGTTGTCGATGTGCAGGCTGACGAGTGCGTGGTTGACGAAGCCCTGGAAGAATTCCTGGAACAGGTCGACGTCGAAGCCGCCCACGGTGGCGCGGGTGTACGGCACGTGCATCTGCAGGCCTGGGCGGCCGGAGAAGTCGATGACCACACGCGACAGCGCTTCGTCCAACGGGACATAGGCGTGGCCGTAGCGACGGATGCCTTTTTTGTCGCCGATGGCCTTGGCAAACGCCTGGCCGAGGGTGATGCCTACGTCTTCCACCGTGTGGTGGTCGTCGATATGCAGGTCGCCCTTGCTGACGATATCCAGGTCGATCAGCCCGTGACGGGCGATCTGGTCCAGCATGTGCTCAAGAAAAGGTACACCGATATCAAATCGGGCCTTTCCGGTGCCATCCAGGTTGATCGAGGCTTTGATCTGGGTTTCCAGAGTGTCGCGCTCGACGGACGCCTTACGTTCGGCCATCACCAGCTCCGCAAAATCATTGGGCGAAAAAGGCAGCCATTATAGGGGCGCGGACGCTAAACAGAAACATCGAAGGGGATAAGACTGACGAGTTGAGGCGGGGAATGTCGGGGATAGACATGTGCATACAAGCGGGCGCTCCAGGATGGTGCGCCCGCTTGCAGTCAACTTAGTGGAACAGTACCGCCGTCTTCTGCAGGGTCACCCACACACCCCAGGCCAACGGAATACCCACTACCAGCCAGGCAGCGATCGCCAACGGCACAGTGCCGGGCGCCGCTTTCCATTCCAGGGAGGTGCTGGCATCAGCCCCTTTGTCATGCCCCAGCGCTTGCTCGGCGGCGAGTTCCGCGTCGGTCATGAAGTACTTGTCGGCCACCGGGCGGACCAGCAGGTTGCAGATAAAGCCCAGTACCAGCAGGCCGGCGAGGATGTACAAGGTGATGTCATAGGCCGCAGCGCGTTCAACGCCGATGCTCAGTTGATATTCACGCAGGTAGTTCACCAACACCGGGCCCAATACGCCCGCGGCGGCCCAAGCGGTCAGCAGGCGACCGTGGATCGCGCCGACCATCTGGGTACCGAACAGGTCGGCCAGGTAGGCCGGGACAGTCGCAAAACCACCGCCGTACATCGACAGGATGATGCAGAACGCCGCGACGAACAGCGCCACGTTGCCCAGGTGCCCCAGGTTCGGGATCAGCGCGTACAGGGCAAAGCCCAGGGCGAAGAACACGAAGTAGGTATTTTTACGGCCCAGGTAGTCGGAGAACGACGCCCAAAAGAACCGGCCACCGATGTTGAACAGGCTCAACAAACCGGTGAAGCCCGCAGCGATGGCAGCAATCGACGCCAATTGCCCGGCGTCCAGCTGGCCAAACGGCACATCAACACCCAGCAGCTTGCCACCGAACACTTCCTGCAGCAGCGGCGAAGCCATGCCGAGGATGCCGATACCCGCCGACACGTTCAGGCACAGCACCAGCCATACCAGACGGAACTGCGGGGTTTTCCAAGCCACGTTCACGTGCACGTGACGGTGGGTGATCATCGCATTGGCGGCTTTTTTCACCGGCGCGGTCCAGCCCTCAGGCTTCCAGCCGGTCGGTGGAACACGGTAGGACAGCGCGCCGCCGATCATGAACACGAAGTAGATCGCGGCCATCACCAGGAAGCTCTGCCATACGCCCACGCTGGTCGGCGAAGCGAAGTGCCCCATCAGCGCAGCTGCCAACGGAGCGCCAACCATTGCGCCGCCGCCGAAGCCCATGATCGCCATGCCGGTGGCCATGCCGCGCTTGTCCGGGAACCACTTGATCAGGGTCGAGACGGGCGAGATATAACCCAGGCCCAGGCCGATACCGCCAATGACCCCGGAGCCGATCCACATCAGCCAGATCTGGTGGGTATAGATACCCAGCGCCGAGATCAGCAGGCCGCCGCACCAGCACAACGCCGAAACAACACCGGCCTTGCGTGGCCCGGCATGTTCCAGCCAGCCGCCCCAGATCGCTGCCGAGCAGCCCAGGAAGATGAAGAACAGGGTGTAGATCCAGCCCAGCATGGAGATGGGCCAGTCGCATTGGGACGAGAAGACTTGCGCGATGAAGCTCATGTCCGGCGCACAAGCAACCGGTTTGGTGATACCCAGCGCCTTGGACAACGGCAACCAGAACACCGAGAAGCCATAGGCCATGCCGATGCACAGGTGGATGGCCAGGGCGGCCGGTGGAACCAGCCAGCGGTTGAACCCGGGCTTGGCGATAATGCGCTCCTTGGACAGGAACGCAGGCTGTGCGGCGGTAGTGCCGGCCACAGTGCTAGTGCTCATTGATGTATCCCCCAGTTATTAGTATGCGTCCGTCAGGCGCTCTCTCCCTCGGCCTTGCACGCAAAGCGTGGCCGTTTTTGTAGAGTGAAGCTCCATTTTGGCGCGACGATAAGTCGCAGAAGGCGAACGAACGGCCGAAGATTAGCATTAGCGGATGACAGAAAAACCAAAATGACATCATCTTTTTGCGATTTTTCGGTTTTATTGGCGTCAAAATCCCGTTCTCCTAGGGCTGGATACAATGTAACGATCCGTGAACTGACGCAGGCCGTCGGGCGTTATACTCTGCGGCTAAATTTTGAAATCGACATACAAGGACTCGCCCATGAAAGCGTTCGGCAAAATCCTGGGCCTGGTACTTCTCGGGCTGTTGCTGATCATTGTGGCTCTGGGCTTTGCCCTGACCCATCTCTTCGATCCCAACGACTATAAAGACGAGATTCGCCAGATTGCCCGCGACAAGGCCCACATCGAGCTGACGCTCAATGGCGATATCGGCTGGAGCCTGTTCCCCTGGCTCGGCCTTGAACTGCACGAAGCCAGCGTGGCGACCCTGACCACGCCGACCCAACCCTTCGCCGACCTGCAAATGCTTGGCCTGTCGGTGCGCGTGCTGCCGCTGCTGCGTCGCGAAGTACAGATGAGCGATGTGCGTGTCGAAGGCCTGAACCTACGCCTCAACCGTGACAAGCAAGGCCATGGCAACTGGGAAGACATCGGCAAGAACGCGCCGGTAGCCACCACCGAAACGCCCGCCCCCGCTCAGCCGTCACCCGAGGTAAAACCGGAAAAACCGGCCCAGCCCATCCGCCTGGACATCGATAGCCTGACGATCAACAACGCCCGCGTCGAATACAACGATGAGCTAACCGGTAAGCAATTCAGTGCCGAAAGCATCCAGTTGAGCGCCGGCGCCGTGCACGAAGGTGCGAGCATCCCGGTGAAGCTCACCGCCTTCTTCGGCAGCAACCAGCCGGTGATGCGCGTCAAGACCGAGCTCAACGGCAACCTGCGTATCGAGCGCGCGCTCAAGCGCTATCAGTTCGAAGACATGAAAATCACCGGCGAAGCCACGGGCGAGCCGCTGCAAGGCAAGACCGTGACCTTCTCCACCCAGGGCCAGTTGCTGGTGGACCAGGCGGCCAATATCGCCGAATGGACCAACCTGAAACTTTCGGCCAACCAGCTGCGCGCCCTGGGCGAGCTGAAGGTCAACGACCTGGACAAGACCCCGCAGCTCAGCGGCGCGCTGTCCATCGCCCAGTTTGACCTGGCCAAGTTCCTCGACAGCGTCGGTAACCCATTGCCACCGATGGCCGAGGGCAGCCTGAGCAAGGTCGAGCTGGTCAGCCGTCTCAAAGGCACACCGAACAGCCTGGCGCTGGAAGACCTGAACCTGAAACTCGACGGCAGCACCTTCACCGGTCGCGTCGCCGTGGACGACTTCGCCAAGCAGGCGCTGCGCGTACAGCTCAAGGGCGATACCTTCAACGCCGACAACTACCTGCCGGCCAAGTCCGAATCCGCCAAGGGCGCGACCGCTGCCCGCCAGGCCGAAGTGCAGAACAGCGAAGCCGGCGCCATAGCGGCCGGTGGCACCACTCCACTGCCGCAAGCACCGACCAAAGGCGCCTGGAGCACGGACAAACTCCTGCCATTGACCCGCCTGCGCACGCTGGACATAGACGCCGACCTCGCCTTCGACCAACTGACCCTGAGCAAATTGCCGATCCAGAATGCCGTGCTCAAAGCCTCCGGCAGCGATGGCCAGCTCAAGCTCGGCACCCTCAGCGGCGGCCTCTACAACGGGACCTTCCAGGCCAACGGCACGCTCGATGTGCGCCAGGATATTCCGCTGCTGGCCCTGCAAAGCCGGATCAAGCAAGTGCCGGTCGAACGCATCCTGCAGGCCCAAGGGCAGACGCCGCCCGTGAAGGGCCAGATCACGCTGGACAGTAATCTCAGCGGCCGCGGCAACAGCCAGAAAGCCCTGATCGACAGCCTCAACGGCACCGCCAGCTTTGTGATCAACAACGGCGTGCTGCTCAACGCCAACCTCGAGCAGCAACTGTGCACCGGCATCGCCCTGCTCAACCGCAAGACCCTGAGCGGCGAACAACGCGGCAAGGACACACCGTTCCAGGAGCTGAAGGGCAACCTGACTTTCCGTAACGGCGTGGCCAACAATCCCGACCTGAAAGTGCGCATCCCAGGGCTGACGGTCAACGGCAACGGTGACGTCGACCTGCGCGTGCTGGGCATGGATTATCGCGTCGGCATCATCGTCGAAGGCGACCAGCGCGAAGTACCGGACCCGGCCTGCGAAGTCGGCTCCAACTTCCAGGGTATCGAAGTGCCGCTGCGCTGCCGTGGCCCGCTGGAACTCGGCGCCAAGGCCTGCCGCCTGGACAAGGACGGCCTGAGCCAGGTCGCGATCAAGGCGGCCGGCAACAAGCTCGGCGAGAAGCTGGAAGAGAAGCTCGACAAGGTTAACCCGCAGCTCAAAGATGCTTTGAAAGGCCTGTTCAAACGATGAGAGACGAGCAGTTTTCAACGGCGGTGCTGGACTGGTACGACCGCCACGGCCGCCATGACCTGCCCTGGCAACAGGGCATTACGCCTTACCGGGTGTGGGTTTCGGAGATCATGCTGCAGCAGACCCAGGTCAGCACGGTGCTCAATTACTTCGACCGCTTCATGGCGTCCCTGCCAACGGTCGAAGCCCTGGCCGCCGCACCGGAAGACGAAGTGCTGCACCTGTGGACCGGCCTGGGCTACTACACCCGGGCGCGCAACCTGCAAAAGACCGCGAAAATCGTGGTGGCCGAGTACGGCGGCGAGTTTCCCAGGGATGTGGAAAAGCTCACTGAGTTGCCCGGCATCGGCCTGTCCACCGCCGGCGCGATTGCCAGCCTGAGCATGGGCCTGCGCGCGCCGATCCTCGACGGCAACGTCAAACGCGTGCTGGCGCGCTTCACCGCACAAGAGGGCTACCCAGGCGAACCCAAGGTGGCCAAGCAGCTGTGGGCCACCGCAGAGCGCTTTACACCCCATGATCGCGTCAACGCCTACACCCAGGCGATGATGGACATGGGTGCCACCCTGTGCACGCGCAGCAAACCCCGCTGCCTGCTGTGCCCGCTGGAAAAAAACTGCGAAGCCCACATGCTCGGCCTGGAGACACGCTACCCGATCCCCAAGCCGCGCAAGACCATCCCGCAAAAGCGCACACTGATGCCGATGCTGGCCAATGCCGAAGGCGCGATTCTGCTTTACCGTCGCCCTTCCACGGGCCTGTGGGGCGGCTTGTGGAGCCTGCCCGAACTGGACGACCTGCAAGACCTCGAACACCTGGCCAACCAGCACACGCTCGAACTGGGCAAACACCAGGCACTGCCGGGGCTGATCCACACCTTCAGCCACTTCCAGCTGGCCATCGAACCCTGGCTGGTTCAGGTCAAGGAATCCGCCCATCACGTCGCCGAGGCCGACTGGCTCTGGTATAACCTCGCCACCCCGCCGCGCCTGGGCCTTGCCGCCCCGGTCAAGAAACTGCTGAAGCGCGCGGCCGATGTATTGAACGCAGGAGAGTCGTCATGACCCGCACCGTAATGTGCCGCAAGTACAAAGAAGAATTGCCCGCCCTGGAGCGCCCTCCGTACCCAGGTATCAAGGGCCAGGACATTTACGACCACGTCTCAGCCAAAGCCTGGGCCGACTGGCTGAAACACCAAACCCTGCTGATCAACGAAAAACGCCTGAACATGATGAATGCCGACGACCGTAAATACCTGGCGGGCGAGATGGACAAGTTCTTTTCCGGCGAGGATTACGCCAAGGCCGACGGCTACGTACCACCTGCTCAATAATTGATCAAAAACTGGGGTCGGCACGTAAGCGACGGTAATAATTAAATATTTTTTGAAAACTTGCTTGACGACCCCCTGAAAAACCCGTTTAATGCGCCCCGTTGCCCAGATAGCTCAGTCGGTAGAGCAGGGGATTGAAAATCCCCGTGTCGGCGGTTCGATTCCGTCTCTGGGCACCACTCATTAGTTTCAGGTGGTGCAAATGTCATCTGAAACACACAAGAAACCCGCCTAGTGCGGGTTTTTTGTTGTCCCGGCTTTATAGCGCTCCCCACTGCACCTCGCAGTAGTAGCGCTATGATATGATTCAAAATATGCCAAGGCCGGCGAGCAACATTATGCGGATGCATTCCCTCCTGTAACCGTCAGCCATCGCCCGTCAACACACGAGCAAGCCACGACGACGGATTAACTCCCCGCGCTCGCTCCCATAACCGCATGACACCCCTTACTGCTATTCGACTTTGAAGCACCTCCCCTTCGGTCGACATGGAAGAGTTATGCCAACAAGGAGCCCGAAATGACCCGCCCCCTCACCCGCATCAACCTTGCGCTGGCGCTCACCGCAACGCTTTGCTTCGGTAACGCTCACGCGGCCAACGAGGAGCTTGCCCAAGAGGTGAAGGAGAGCATCCAGGAGCAGTGGGACAAAGACACCTCGCCCGGCGAAAACACCGTCAAGGAAGTGACCCTGATCAAAAAAGGGCACAACAAGTATCGCGGACTGCTTGAGGTCGATGGCCCGGATGGTCACGAGACCCTGAGCGTGGACGTCATGGTCGACGAGGACAACATGATCTGGGAAATCGTTGACTGACCCCGCCACACATCACACCCGACACATCACACCCAGGCGATACGCAGCCCAACGTATCGCTTAATCCCTTGGGCACATGGAGAAACAAATGGCATACACATCGATCATTTTCAAAAACCCGAACACGGGCGCGATGAAGGAAGCTCCTGTCGGCTTTTCGTGGACCACCTTCTTTTTCGGTTGCTTCCCGGCCCTGTTTCGCGGCGACGTGAAATACGGCCTGATTCAATTCGTCATCGCCATGATCACAATGGGCGTGAGCAACATCGTCTTCGCATTCATCTACAACAAGTTTTATATCAAGGACCTGATCGGCCAAGGCTTCAAGGCGCAGTCCATTGCCAGCGGCGATATGAACTTCGCCTCGGCCAAGATCGGCATGCAGATCCCCTTGCTGGAAGCTGCCTGATCCGCAGTCGCACGCGCTAACAACAAGAAGCCTGCGATGAGCAGGCTTTTTGTTGGGTGATCGGTCCGTAACGACGACTACAAAAACGGCACAGCACGGTGCCGGTTCATTTCAGCAAGAACACCATCAGTGGGTTGTCGTTCAACCGCCCTTCAAAGCTTGGCGCCAGGCGCTCCAGAGGCGTGCCCTTGAGCAGCGCGGTCTCCTTGCGCGCCACAATGACCCACGACGGACGGGGCAACGCACCCAAGCGCTCAACCTCTGCTGCACCGACAAACAGCGGTTGCTCGTCATGGTCCAGATTCATCATGTAGCGCACCGCCCAGGTGTCCCTGCCGAGGTTCAGGAATACCAGTTGCCCGGGCTGCGATACGCGAAGCGCTTCCACCTGGCCGACAAACTGCCGGGTGTCGAACTGCAGGTCCTTGGCAGGCTCCACGACCGTCACCAGCACCAGCCATTGCGCGCTCAGCGCGAACGCGCTGAGCCACACCAGCCGCCCCGCTCGCCGCCAGGCAAGCACGGCCGCCACTTGCAGGAGCAACAGCCCACCCACCAACAGCGGCAATGAGACGTCAGGCCAGTAACCGTGCTTCTGCCACCCATGCCGACAGACAAACACGGCAACCACGCACAGCGCCGGCAGCGCGGCGACAAGCCCCTCGTAGCCTCTGCGCACGCCCAGGAGCCAGCCTTGCGCCTGAAGCAGCCCATAGGCCGCGACAGCCGCAAACATCGGCACCATGGGCAGGATGTAATAGGCGCGCTTGAAGTGCGGTACCGACAGGCCAAGCAAGATCATCAAACCACAGGCGCCGAGCCGCATGACCAACTGCACCGGGTTATCAAACCGCTCTGCCCAGCGATGACGCAGCGCAACCAATGTGAGCAACGCCAGCGGCACCACGGGGAAATAACGGTACAGGCTCAACTGGAAGTAGAAATAGAACGGCTCGCCGCTTTCATCAAGGCGCCCGCCCACTTGCATCTTGAACACCTCATCGGCAAACGCATCGCCACCGCTGATGCGCGCCAGCTTCACCAACAGCCACCAACAGGCCGCCAGCAACACCAGGCCGACGATGCCGTGGACCAACACCTGCCTGACCCGCTCCCCAGGGCTGCCCAGCGCCCAATACACGCACACCACACCGCAGACTTCGATCAATCCCAGCGGCCCGCGTATCGCAAACCCCAGGATGAACAGCGGGAACACCGCAAGCTGCCTGAGCCGCGAACCCAGGCGCTCACCACTGTGCAGCAGGTAGAAACTGCCGACACACAGCAACGCCACCATCTGGTCCAGGCATACCGAACGGGACTTCTCGAGCAACTGGGTGGTGAGCAACGTCAACAGCACCGTGAGCAACGCCCACGGACGACTCGCCGGGACCAGCAAGCGATAGATCAAGGCCACGACCCCGGCGGACGCAAGGGCAGTGGGCAGCACATTGGCCAGGTGGTTGGGCGCCTCGAACAGCCGGGCAAATACGTAACTGAAGAAGGTCGCGGTACCGGGATAGTCCGCGTAGGGCTGCCCATAGGTGGTGGGGAAAAGACTCGCACCATGGCGAAACATTTCCTGCAGGAACAGCGCCCAGCGCCCGTCAAAACCCTGGGGTTGCTGGTCCCAGATACCCAGCGTGAACAGCAACAGCGCGAACAGGAAAATGCCCAGGGACTCCAGGCGGAAACGGTTGCGGTGATCCATGAAAGGGCCTGTCAGGTAGGGAACGCCGACCTATGGTGCCGAACGTATCCCCAATAGCGCCTGAACAAACCTGAACATTCACATTTCACCCACCTATGGGCCATACCAGCCTCGGGATCAGGCGCACGTAGATCAACTCGCCCACCAATTCGACCAGGGTTTGCAGGATCACCGCCGTCGCCGCCAAGCCGCGCACGTCTTCTGGCAACGCCAAGGCCAGCGGCAACACCACCAACGAGTTACGCGTCGATGCGCTGAACGTCACCGCCCGTGCCGCCATCGCCGGCAGCGCGAACAGCCTCGCGGCCAACGCCCCGATCACCGGCGCCAGCAACAGGAAGGCCACGTACACCGGAATCACCGGCAGCAACAGGTTGATGTCGCGCACCACCGAAGTGATTTGCGAACCGATCACCACCACCAACACCAGCGCCATCGCCGGCACCGGCAACCACGCCCAAGCGTCGTTCCAGGCGCTGACGCCCGATGAGCGCCGCGCCAGGGACGTGGTGATCACCGCCAACACCATCGGCAGCACGATCAACCACAGGAACGCCTCGATAAACGGCCCCGCCTGCACCACCACCCCGGACTGCGCCCCCAGCATCAACCCCAGGTACACCGGCAACAGCAGCAACTGCAGCAACAACAGCACCGGTGTCGCCGCCAGCATCAAGCGTGAATCGCCTTTACCGATATGGGTAAACACCACCACGTAGTCGATACACGGCGTCAGCAACACCAGCAATGCGCCCACCAGCAACGCCGGGCGCTCCACCAGGCCACGGGTCAACACCCACACCAGCAACGGCACGAGGATGAAATTGGCCAGCAACAGCGCCGACAGAAAGCGCTTGTGACTCAAGCTCTGGCGCAGCTCCAGAAAAGGGATTTGCAGGAACATCGCGTACATCAACACCGCGATGGCGGGTGTGACCAGCACGCCGAGGCCATGGGCCAACGAAGGCGCGAGCAGACCGAAAGCGGCGGCCAGGAGGACAGCGGCGAAGTAGAGGGGGATCTGGTTGTGTTCGAGGGTGTCGCGGGTCATGGTCGAGCTCAGATCAATCGAAAGATCGTCAGCCTATGCACCCAAAGGGCCAAGGTCGAGCGCCATGACCACCTTCACACCCATGGCGCGCTAAATTTGTTAATTTCGGTTCCCTATAAAAAGCGCGTGAGCCTCCAAGCACCACAAAAAAGCGCACGGATCGAGCGGACCTATGAACCTGCCAACCCGCCCCACCCAAGCAGCATTCCTCGAATCCGCCGCAGACGGCCATCCCCTCGGCGGCTTCACCTGGCGCCACCTGCGCACCGACCTTGAACGCCCGGTCGTCATCATCAACGCCGCCACGTCCGTGCGCTGCCGCCACTACTCACGTTTCGCCGACTACCTGTTCGCCAACGGCTTCGACGTGATCACCTACGATTATCGCGGCATCGGCGAGTCGCGCACCGGTTCGTTGCGCTGCTTCAAGGCGTCGTGGTCGGATTGGGGCACGCTGGATTTCGAAGCGATCCTGCTGCGGGCACAGCGCGAGTTTCCAGGCCAACCGATTGATGTGGTCGGCCACAGTTTCGGTGGCTGTGCGGCGGGGCTGGGTGCGTCCGGCGCGGTGATCCGGCGAATCGTGACCGTGGGCGCGCAGTTCGCCTACTGGCGCGATTACGCAGCCGTCGGGCGCTGGCAGATGTTTGCCAAATGGCATGTGGTGATGCCACTGGTAACGGCACTCTGTGGGTATTTCCCCGGCAAGCGCTTGGGTTGGCTCGAGGATACGCCGAGAGGCGTGGTACGCGACTGGAGCACGCCAACGCCCAGGTATGAGACACGACCCAGCGGGCGTGCCCTGGCCGACCTGCCATTCAGTCGCGTGAAGGCGCAGATGCTGGCGATCAGCATCACCGACGACCCGTTCGGCACCGTGGCGGCGATTGAGCGACTGCTGGGCTATTTCGCAAACAGCGAGCGCAGCCATCTGCGCATCGCACCGGAAGACATCGGCGAAAAACAGGTCGGACATTTCGCGTTCTTTCGCAGCGAGTACCAGGATCGGTTGTGGCCGATTGCATTGGCATGGCTTCAACACGGCCAATTAACTGCGGATACCCTTGGGATTTCCCTCAACCTGCGCTTCAATACCCCACCCAGATCCTGACCCAAGGACGTGAGCCCATGGCCTCGCCGAACAAGCAGCAAAAACGTGCCCACCGGGCCAAGGCCAAGGCCAAGCAGAATCGCACCCAACGCGCTGTCGCGAGCAAGCCGGATGCGTTTTCCGGCGATGACGACCGGATTGACCTTGAGTCGGTGGACTTGACCGAGCTGTTCGTGGAGATGCGCACCGCCGGCGAGACCAGCCAGCAGGCCCTCTGCGCGGTATTCCTGGCCCACCCACTGCTCGCACTGGTGCTGGAGCAGGAAGGCGAAGAAGAAGCCACCGACTTTATCCTGGCGGCACTGATCGAGTATCGGCAGTGGGCCACGGACAGCGACGATGAAGCCGCCGCACTGGCGTGGATCGAATCGCCGCAGTTCCAGGCCGATTACGTCGCCGCCTCCCAGGCGCTCACCAACGCCCAAGACTGACGCAAAACAAAATGTGGGAGGGGGCTTGCCCGCGATAGCGTGGTATCAGTCAATTAGATGTCGACTGACGCACCGCTATCGGGGGCAAGCCCCCTCCCACATTTGAACTGCGGCGCAATCAAGCACCGCATTCCATCACATCAATTCAGCACCGCAGCGCCTACTCTCTGCGCCTTGCGACGGCTCGACACAAACAACCCCGCCACCACTACCAGCAAGCTCAAGACCCCAGTCGCAATGATCTCGACCCGGTGCGCTTCCTGGAACAGCATGATGGTCAACGTGCCCACGATGAACACCATCACCGCGTAGGTCAGGCCTGGGAACAGCCACATCTTGAAGACAATTTTCTCGCCCGCTGCCATGCGCTTCTGGCGCATGCGCAGTTGCGACACCGCGATCACCAGATACACCAGCAGCGCGATGGCGCCGGAGCTGGCCAGCAGGAATTCGAACACCGCTGCAGGTGCCACATAGTTGGCAAATACCGCCAGGAACGCCGCGCCGGTGGACAGCAACACCGCCCAGTAAGGCGTGCCGCTCTTGTTGGTGCGCTTGGCCACGGCCGGTGCATCGCCGCGACGGCCCAGGGAGAACAGCATGCGCGACGCGGTGTACAGCGCCGAGTTCAGGCAGCTGGTCACGGCAACCAAGACCACCAGGTCGACGATCAGCTTGGCGTTCGGGATGCCCATGCGTTCCAGCACGGTCTGGTAGGAACCTACGGCCGCCAGGGTCGGATCATTCCAAGGCACCAGGGACACGACGATGAAGATCGACAACAGGTAGAACAAGCCAATCCGCCAGATCACCGAGTTGGTGGCCTTGGTGATTTGCTGGCCTGGGTTCTTCGATTCGGCCGCTGCAATGGTGACGATCTCGGTGCCCATGAAGGAGAACATGGTGGTCAGGATCGCGGCCAATACCGCGCCCATGCCGTTGGGCATAAAGCCTTGGGTGTCAAACAGGTGCGACACGCCGCTGACCTGACTGGTCGGCAGGAAGCCGAAAATCGCCGCCAGGCCGAGGATCACAAAGCCCACGATCGCCACGACCTTGATCAACGCAAACCAGAACTCGAACTCACCGTAGTTCTTCACACTGAACAGGTTGGTCGCCGTCAGCAGCAAGGTGATGATCAGCGTAAAGGCCCAGATGGCCACATCCGGGAACCAGGCGTGGAGAATGGTCGCGGCGGCGTTGGCTTCCAACGGAATCACCAGCACCCAGAACCACCAGTACAGCCAGCCGATGGTAAAACCGGCCCAGTGACCGATCGCACGGTCGGCGTAGGTGGAGAACGAACCGGTGTCCGGCGACGCCACGGCCATTTCGGCCAGCATGCGCATCACCAATACCACCAGCGTACCCGCTGCGGCATACGCCAGCAGGACCGCAGGGCCGGCGGCAGCAATCGCGTGGCCGGAGCCGACAAACAAACCGGCACCAATAACGCCGGCAATCGACAGCATGGTGACGTGACGCGGTTTGAGCCCCTGTTCGAGGTCATTGGAGCTTTGCGTACTACTCATTGACACACCTTTGCGAGGAATTGCGAAAACGGTCCGCCCGGCCTGGGCTCTTCCTCGTGAAAAGAAACCAACAGGGCGTTCTTTATTTTTTACGCAAGATTTGCGCCAAAATGTTACAAGACCGCGATTGACGCGGCCTGTAGGACGATTCAACAGTCGTCGCAAGTCATTGAGAACAATGGCATTTAGCTATAGCGTTACCGTGCGACTCACTTTCAAGACGAACAAGCGCACCAAAAACACACACAAGAAGTACGCGGCGCGCCATAAAAGGGCCTATAGGTACCGTTTGCCCGTTTAACCCTTCCAACACCCGGCCAAAGCTGGCACCATCGCGCCCTTTTTTACGCGAAGCCTGCGGTATTCATGGGTTCAAACGGTTGTTCGGTTGTTGATGGCGCGACACGCTGCTGTGCCGATGCGACACCCTGCCGCACACCGCCCGTTTACCGCCCGCCGCGCTGTTGGCCGCCATCAAGACGCTATGCTAGCTTGGCGCCTCGCCAGGAAGGCGGCCCAACAGCGAAGATCGCAATGAACACAATGAGGACCCCACATGGCCGAGGCCACGCCCGCGCTTGAAATCCGCAACTTGCATAAACGCTATGGTGAGCTGGAGGTACTCAAAGGTATCTCGCTGACCGCTCGCGACGGCGATGTGATCTCGATCCTGGGTTCCTCCGGTTCCGGCAAGTCCACGTTCCTACGCTGCATCAACCTGCTGGAAAACCCGCATCAGGGCCAGATCCTGGTGGCCGGCGAAGAGCTCAAGCTCAAGGCCGCGAAAAACGGCGAGCTGATGGCCGCCGACGGCAAGCAGATCAACCGTCTGCGCAGCGAAATCGGTTTTGTGTTTCAAAATTTTAACCTGTGGCCACACATGAGCATCCTCGACAACATCATCGAGGCTCCTCGTCGCGTGCTCGGCCAGAGCAAGGCCGAGGCAATCGAAGTGGCCGAAGCCCTGCTGGACAAGGTCGGCATCGCCGACAAGCGCCACGCCTACCCCGCGCAATTGTCCGGCGGCCAGCAACAACGGGCAGCCATCGCACGCACCCTGGCGATGCAGCCCAAAGTCATCCTCTTCGACGAACCCACTTCAGCCCTTGACCCGGAAATGGTCCAGGAAGTACTTAATGTGATCCGCGCGCTGGCCGAAGAAGGCCGCACCATGCTGCTAGTCACCCATGAAATGGGCTTCGCCCGTCAGGTGTCCAGTGAAGTGGTGTTCCTCCACCAGGGCCTGATCGAAGAGCAAGGATCGCCACAGCAGGTGTTTGAAAACCCGCTTTCGGCGCGCTGCAAACAATTCATGTCCAGCAACCGCTAACGGAGCAACATGCATGCAGAACTATAAAAAATTCCTTCTGGCCGCGGCCGTCTCGATGGCGTTCAGCGCCACGGCCATGGCAGAAACCTTGAAAATGGGGATCGAAGCGGCCTACCCGCCGTTCAACAATAAAGACGCCAGCGGTAACGTTGTCGGCTTCGACAAAGACATCGGCGACGCCCTGTGCGCCAAGATGAAAGTCGAGAAGTGCGAAGTGTATGTGTCCGACTGGGACGGCATCATCCCGGCCCTGAATGCCAAGAAGTTCGACTTCCTGGTGTCCTCGCTGTCGATCACCGACGAGCGCAAGCAAGCCGTCGACTTCACCGACCCGTACTACTCCAACAAGCTGCAGTTCATCGCGCCTAAAGCCACTGCCGACTTCAAGACCGACGCCGCTTACCTGAAAGGCAAAGTCATCGGTGCACAGCGCGCGACGCTGGCCGGTACCTACCTGGAAGACAAGCTGCCGGAAACCGAAGCCAAGCTCTACGACACCCAGGAAAACGCCTACCTCGACCTGACGTCCGGCCGCCTCGACGGGATCCTCGCCGACAAGTACGTGCAGTACGAATGGCTCAAGAGCAAAGACGGCCTGGCCTACGAGTTCAAGGGCGACCCGGTTGTAGAGAGCGACAAGATCGGTATCGCCGTACGCAAGGGCGACCCACTGCGCGAGCGCCTGAACAAAGCCCTGGCAGAGATCAAGGCAGACGGCACCTACAAGAAAATCAACGACAAGTACTTCCCGTTCAGCATCGAATGATCTGAACGGCCTGACCGGCGCGCTCCTTTGGGCGCGTCGGCTTTCAGCAATGCCTGCCGCGATATGAAAACACCATGAATTTCGATCTCTACGGATTCGGTCCGGCGCTCGCTGCCGGCGCGCTGATGACTGTCAAACTGGCGCTCACGGCGTTATGCCTGGGGCTGGTACTCGGCCTCGCCGGTGCCCTGGCCAAGACTTCCCCGTACAAGCCGCTGCAATGGCTGGGCGGTACTTACTCGACAATCGTTCGCGGTGTGCCGGAACTGCTGTGGGTGCTGCTGATTTACTTCGGCACGATCAACGCCATGCGCTCACTGGGTGAGCTGCTCGACATTCCCGACCTGTCCCTCAGCGCGTTTGCCGCTGGCGTGATCGCGCTGGGCCTGTGCTTCGGCGCCTACGCCACGGAGGTGCTGCGTGGCGCAATCATCTCCATTCCCAAGGGCCACCGCGAAGCGGGTGTGGCGCTGGGCCTGTCGAAGTTTCGTATCTTTACCCGGTTGATCATGCCGCAGATGTGGCGCATCGCCCTGCCAGGGCTGGGCAATCTGTTCCTGATCCTGATGAAAGATACCGCGCTGGTCACGGTCATCGGCCTCGAAGAAATCATGCGCCATGCGCAGATCGCCGTAACCGTCACCAAACAGCCTTTCACCTTCTATATGGTCGCCGCGCTCATCTACCTGGGCCTGACGTCGCTGTCGATGGTGGCTATGCACTTCCTGGAACAACGCGCCGCCCGCGGCTTCGTGAGGACGACGTAATGGAATGGGAAGTCATCATCAAGTGGCTGCCGAAGTTTATCCAGGGCGCGATCCTGACCCTGGAACTGGTGAGCATCGCCGTGATCCTCGGCCTGATCCTGGCCATCCCGCTGGGTATCGCGCGCTCATCCAGGCACCTGTCTGTGCGCGCCCTGCCCTACGCCTACATCTTTTTCTTTCGCGGCACGCCGCTGCTGGTGCAATTGTTCCTGGTCTATTACGGCCTGGCTCAATTCGAAAGCATCCGCTCAAGCTTCATGTGGACGTACCTGCGCGACCCGTTCTGGTGTGCCACCGCCACCATGACGCTGCACACCGCCGCGTATATCGCCGAGATTCTGCGTGGCGCCATCCAGGCCATTCCGCCCGGGGAAATCGAAGCGGCCCGTGCGTTGGGCATGTCCAGGCCGAAGACGCTGTTCTACATCATCCTGCCGCGGGCCGCGCGCATCGGGCTGCCGGCCTACAGCAACGAAGTGATCCTGATGCTCAAGGCCAGCTCGCTGGCGAGCACCGTGACCCTGCTGGAGCTGACCGGCATGGCCAGGACGATCATCGCGCGCAACTACCTGACGGTGGAGATGTTCTTCACCGCCGGCGTGTTCTACTTGTTGATCTCCTACCTCCTGGTACGCGGCTTCAAGCTGCTGGAACGCTGGCTGCGCGTCGATGCCTGCCAGGGACGTTGAAGCACGCTTTGAGGCGCTGGATGCGTTTCTGATCGAGCACCAAGGGCTGTGGCGACCACGGCCCTTTACTCATCGGCAGTTGCCTTGGGAAACCGAGCATCCGGAACTGGCCCGGTGGCTGCGCCAACGCTCGTTGTCCGACGCAGAAACCAGTCATAACCACCCCCACACACTGCCGGCGCCAGCGCCTTTTCCCACACTGGCCTGCGAAGCCTTGCGCCTCAGCACTGTGGATAAGTTACCGACGCGCCCCCTGCCCCCCGCTGCGCACCGGCTGAATGTCGACGTACCCGGGCGCAAATGGCAGCAAATCGAAGCCTTCGGTGCCGCGCTGCACTTTGCGCAAACACCCCGGCATTGGCTGGATTGGTGCGCCGGCAAGGGCCACCTCGGCCGCCGCCTGTTGCACGCCGGCCAACAGCTGACTTGCATGGAGTACAACCCGGCCCTGATCGCTTCCGGCCAGGCCTTGAGCGACCGCCACGGCCTGCCCGTCACCCATCGCCTGCAAGATGTCATGGCGGACGTCCCCCTCAGCCCCGAACACACCCCCATCGCCCTGCATGCCTGCGGCGACCTGCACGTGCGCCTGCTGCAACTGGCCAGTGCCGCCGGCTGCAAACAACTGGCAGTGGCGCCGTGCTGCTACAACCGCATCACCGCGAACGCCTACCAGCCGCTGTCCGAAGCGGGCCGCGCTTCAAGCTTGCAGTTGTCGGTCGACGACCTTGGCCTGCCCCTCAGCGAAACCGTCACGGCCGGCAAACGCGTACGTCTGCAGCGGGACACCTCAATGGCGCGCCGCCTGGGTTTCGATCAGTTACAACGCCAGTTACGCAACTGCGACGAGTACCTGCCCACACCCTCCCTGCCCGCCAGTTGGCTGGACAAACCCTTCGCCGACTACTGCCAGGCGTTGGCAAGCCTCAAAGGGTTGTCCACAGGTGAACAGGATTGGGCGGCGCTGGAGGCGCACGGCTGGCAACGTTTGGCCGAGGTCAGGAACCTGGAGTTGGTGCGCGGGCTGTTTCGGCGCCCGCTGGAGCTGTGGCTGGTCCTGGATAGGGCACTGTATCTTGGTGAACGTGGCTACAGGGTCGAAGTGGGCAGCTTCTGCGAAACGGCACTGACACCGCGCAACTTGATGGTGCTTGCCGAGCGCGATTAAGGGGCAAGATTGTCGCACCCCAATCTGTGGATAACTCTGTTGATGGAATCTTCACTGAGCCTGTATCCATCTGCCCTACAGGCAAAAAGCCGCGCTGTTCATTTTTTGTTCACAGAATAAAACGCACGTAAAACAGGCAGTTGCAGCGTGTTGAGAACGACTGCACAAAACGGCAGTTTTGTGACACCCGTACCCCACCGATTGTGCATAAGCATCTGGCGTTAAGCGTATAAACCACGCTTTACAGGCGCTTTTTGCGGGCGATCAATAACCGGCAAAGTTCGCTGATATCGTCAACGGCCAGGCTCTGGACCGAACTGTCCAGCGGGTCGGCTGCAAAGGCCAGGGCTTCGCTGATCGCCGGATCACGGTGAACGACTTCCAACGGGTATTCGCCTCGACGCAGCCTGAAGGCATCGAGCATCTCCAGGTTGAACGCCGAGTTTTCGTCCAGCTGATTGATCACAAGGTGACAACGGGGTGGGCGTTCACGCTCAAGATGGGGCGCCAGCAGTGCGTCCAATTGATCCAGCGTGCCGAGGCATGCGGCATTTGGTTGGGCGACGACCAGCACAATGTCGGCCACGCTCAACGCCTGATGGAGATAAACATTGTTCCCAGCAGGGGTATCGACGACCACCATATGCGCCTCACTCAGCCCCAGTGCCGACAAGCGCTGAGCCAGCCACGTCGGTTCACGGGTCAACCAGCGTTGCAGGTTGTCCTTCTGCTGGGTGTCGGTGTCGCCAAAGGGGATTACCTGACATCCGGCGAAACCCGATTGCAGGATGCTCTGCCATGGCGTGTTGAGCAGGCTGCTACGCCCCACGCCGGGTAGCTCGTGATCGACGCCGAAGTGCTGGCGCAAGGCGTTCTGGGGGTCCAGGTCCACCGCCACGACCGACTCGCCAAGACGCTGCAGGCCGCTGCTCAGGGCCGTAGCCAAGGTGCTGCGGCCCACGCCACCATTGACCGACACCAACGCCACTACCGTCGGGCGCAGCGGGCTCAAGGGTGCGCTTTGCGGATGTTCATGGGCGCCGGTTCCATGGGCACTTATGCGCGAACCGTCTTTGAGGTTTACCCGAGTGCCATCATCGAACGGAATGCTGCCGAAAAAGTGCAAACGCGCATTTCTTCCCGTGGGATCCCGGGAAACGCTCTTGCCGAACAAGGCGAATAGATCATCAGTGCGGCTCATAGCGGGAGCTCCTTCACGGCACCCTGTAAAGACGTGAAAGGTCGGCAAGACAAGGCTTCACCGAAGGTCTTTTTGTAGGCGTTTTCATTGCCACATTCTGTGACAGCACTGAGGAAGTGTCATTATTTTGATGAAATCACCCCCACCCTTTCAGACGAGCGGAAAACAGCCAATTTACTGACGTATATTTACTGCAATTCAATGGCGGTGATTTCATCGTGCCATTGTTTTTTGGCGAGTATCACCGCACCATTGCCGCACCTTCAATGCTGCAAGCTTGGGTAATCGCAGTGGCGATACGCTTTAAACTCCCTCGGATTCTGTACGGTCTTGCCATTGCGCTGTTGCTGGGTGGCGGCCTGCTGGGCGATTTGCTCGCCGATTGGGATTTCAGCCAAATCAGCCGCCGCGCCGAGTCGCTGTACGGGCCACTGGGCGCCGGGCGCCAGCGCATCGATGCCTGGCAACAATTGCTGTCGACGCAAAAACAGGTGAGTGAGACCGAGCAGCTCAAAGTGGTGAATTTGTTCTTCAACCGCCAGTTGCATTACGAGGAAGACATCGACCTGTGGCGCGAGATTGATTATTGGGCGACTCCCATTCAATCCCTGTGGAAAGGCGCCGGCGACTGTGAAGACTACGCCATCGCCAAATACTTCAGCCTGCGGCACTTGGGCGTGCCGGCCGAGAAGCTGCGCATAACCTACGTCAAGGCCTTGCGCCAGAATCGGGCGCATATGGTGCTGACATACTATGCAAGCCCCGAAGCCATGCCCTTGGTACTGGACAGCCTGATGGACCCCATCCTGCCTGCCAGCCAACGTCCGGACCTGCTGCCCGTTTATGCGTTCAACGGCGAAGGGCTGTGGCTGACCGGCGCGGCGGGCAATAAAAAAGTCGGTGATACCAAGCGCCTGTCACGCTGGCAGGACGTCTTGAAGAAAATGACCGCAGAAGGGTTTCCGGCCAGTCCGGATAATTAACAGGAGCTACGATGTCACTGTTCAAACAATTGCTGATCGCTATCTGCGTGTTCCTGGTGGTCGCGTTCAGCGGTAGCTTCATCGTCAGCCTGGAGAGTTCGCGTACCCAGTACGTCAACCAACTGCGCTCCCACGCCCAGGACGCGGCCACCGCGCTGGCCCTGTCGCTGACGCCGAACATCGACGACCCGGCGATGACCGAACTGATGGTCAGCTCGATCTTTGACAGTGGCTACTACGCAAGCATCCGCGTGGTGGACCTGAGCAATAACCAGGTGCTGGTGGAGCGTGCCGCCGAACCGGATGCCAGCAGCGTGCCGGCCTGGTTCGTGAAGATGATCGGCCTGGCGCCGGCCGGCGGCGATGCCATCGTCAGCCGTGGCTGGCAGCAGGCAGCACGGGTTGAAGTGGTCAGTCACCCGATGTTTGCCCTGGCAAAACTCTGGCAAAGCGCGCTGGGCAGCCTGGGCTGGCTGCTGATCTGCGGTGCCGTGAGTGCGGTACTCGGCGCGCTGTTGCTGCGCCGCCAGCTCAAACCGTTGGACTATATGGTGGAGCAGTCCCACGCCATCGCGCGTCGCGAGTTCCTGAGCTTGCCCGATCTGCCCCGCACCCCCGAATTGCGCCGTGTAGTACAGGCCATGAACCAGATGGTGGAGAAGCTCAAGGCGTTATTCCACGAGCAGACCGAGCGCAGCGAGAAGCTGCGGGTGGAGTCCTATCAGGACAGCCTGACCGGGCTGGCCAACCGTCGCTACTTCGAGATGCAGCTCCAATCCCGGGTCAGCAACCTCGAGGAGTCCAGTTCGGGCTACCTGCTGATGTTGCGGGTCAACGATTTGAGCGGCCTTAACCAACGCCTTGGCGGGCAACGTACCGACCAACTGTTGCAGGCTGTCAGCCAGCAGTTGGTGCGTACCTGTGCCAAATACCCGGAAACCCAAAACCTGATCACGCGCAGCCGGGGTGGCGAGTTCGCAGTGCTTGCCCCGGGCCTGGTGCGTGACGAAGCGCTGCAACTGGCCCAGGCGCTGGAAAGCACCCTGCAAAGCCTGCACGACACAGGCGCCACCGACATGCCGATCGTGGCCTTCATCGGGCTGGCGCCGTACAACCCCGGCGATGCGTCGGCAGACCTGCTGATGCTGGCCGACCAAGCGCTGACCCAGGCTGAAGCCAGTGTTGGCCAAAGCTGGGTGTGCCTGGAGCACCAGGTCACGGGCACCGCCAGCGACGATCCGCACAGCTGGCACACGTTGCTCGATGACGCGTTGAATCAAGGGCGCTTCCGGTTGTTTTTCCAACCCGTAGTGAGCAGCCGCGACACGCAACAGGTGCTGCATTACAAGGTGCTGTCACGCCTGCTCGATCACCAGGACCAGACCATCGCGGCCGGCCACTTCCTGCCCTGGCTGGAACGCTTCGGCTGGACCGCGCGCCTCGATCAACTGATGCTCGACCTGGTGATCAAGCACCTGACGCAGCACAGCCCATCGGTGGCGCTGAACCTCTCGGCCGCGACCTTGAATGACCCGCAGGCACTGGAGCGGGTGTTCGAACGCCTGGCCCAGCACCCGGCACTGGGGCCGCGCTTGACGCTGGAAATCGGCGAAGAACAAGTGCCCGAGCAAACCCAGTTGGAGCGCCTTACCCGACGCATGCGCAGCCTGGGGTACAGCCTCGGCCTGCAGCGTTTCGGCGGCCGCTTCAGCATGATCGGCAACCTGGCGAACCTGGGCCTGGCGTACCTCAAGATCGACGGCAGCTACATCCGAACCATCGACCAGGAAAGCCATAAGCGATTCTTTATCGAAGCGATCCAGCGCGCCGCCCACAGCATTGACCTGCCGTTGATTGCCGAGCGAGTAGAGACCGAGGGTGAGTTGCGGGTGATTCGCGAGATGGGCATTGAAGGGGTGCAAGGCCAACTGGTCGGTGAACCGGCGCCCTGGAAGTGAAGCGCTGACGCATGGTGCCTCCTTGACGGGTAGACCGTGAAGGAGGGGCGCAGGCGTCAGATCAAACCGGTTTCATCGTCATTGATCAGCTCACTCAAGCCGCCCAACGCCGCCCGGGCTTGGGTACGCTCCAAAAACTTGGCCTGGGCCGCCGGCGGCAAGTCAGTAATGCTCATCACGTTCTTGGTGATCAGTACCTGGATCAAGTCATCCAGCACTCGAATCATCTCAAGGTCACTTTGCTTGAGCTGTTTGAGGCTGTTGTCGACCAGATCATCGGCAAACCACGCCAGAATCTCATGATGGTCAGCCGGTAGTGTCTCGGTGGCTTCGGCGTAGGCCTGCGCTTCGACGCGAATCAAAGCGTTGTGTTGATCGCGTTGCACGTAGAACATCAACGTTCTCCCAATAAAAAAATCCCTGCAGGCGCCGCGCACGGCCCCACAGAGATTACACGCATTTTTCCGAGGCTGATGCCAACGGGGCGCCAATCTCGAAAGATTGACGCCCCGTGGGTGATCAGTCGTGGTGCTTGACGGTCAAGTCGCCACCCGCGATCAGGTTGTTGATCGCGGAGCTGCCGGCACCCCAGTTAGCACCATCAACCTTGATGGTGACATCCGCCGTGCCGCCACCCGATGCGGTGAACGACCCGGTGCTGCTGACGCTGAGCGTCGAGGTCCCCGACGAGTCGGTGGTCAGCTGCAGGTACTTGGACAAGTTGTTGTCGTTGTTGCCTTGCAGCAAGTCGGACAGGTCCAGCTTGTCGCCTTCGCCGTGCTTGAAGTCAGTGATGCGATCAAAACCTCCGCTGGTGTTGGTGTCACCCTTGAGCCAGACGAAGGTATCGGCACCCGCGCCGCCAGTCAGGATGTCGTTGCCCTTGCCGCCCACCAGGATGTCGTTGCCGGCACCGCCGGAGAGGGTGTCGTTGCCGCCCTGGCCGAACAGGATGTCGTTGCCGGCATTGCCGATCAGGGTGTCACCGCCATCCTTGGTGCCGTAGATGTTCGACGCGCTGGCCAAGGCACCGAGGTCCTGCACATGCTCAGTGATGTACTGATGCAAGGTGCGGTCATCGATGTGGTCGACGGTGGTCGACAGCTTCTCGGCGGCGAACGCCTTGAGTGCAGCACTGCCTTCCTGACCGTTGTAGCTGATCAGGTCACCGAAGATGATGTCGTTGCCCGAACCGCCGGAAATGTTGTCGGCACCCGTATCGGCGGTGTGGCCGGTAATGGTATCCGCCAGCTTCGCGGTGTCGATCGTGCTGACCGTCTTGTCGGTATCGAAGTACTTCTGAAGCATGTCCTTATCGACGCTGTTGCCCAGGCCGATGGCTTGTACTTCAACCCCACCCGCAACCGCAGTCGTCAGCGCCGAGTAAGCAGCTTTGGCGTATTCCAACGCATAATTGGTCCAGCCATAACTGCTCGCAGCCCCGGCTACGTCGAACCCGCCGTGGCCATCGGACACGACATAACCTTGAAAGCTCTTGGTGCCGGACGAGTCGTACGAGTAAACCTTGCCGTCAGTGTCAACGATGACCCGCGTCTGTCCGTAGACCGTGGCGGTGACCGCAGTGGTCTGGCCCAGGGTGTAGGTGGAGGCGTTGACCTTATTGTCGAAGGTAACCTCAGTGCCCCGCCAAGTGTTGTTGGTATACCCCAGACTGACGTTGTCATACGTCGCGTTGAAAACATTCGGCTCACCGTCGGTAATGAAATACGTCAGGTTTTTTGCACCGGCGTTGCTGGTGGCGTCGTTGCTCTTGAACCAGGCCGTTGCCGCGTTAAAGGCATCCTGATAGTTGGTCGCTTCGCCCGAAGACATGCTGTTCAACACCGCCTGCAGCGCGGCCTTGGCGGCAGCCTGGTCGGCCAGGTTGACCGACACCTGCGATTCAACCTTGGTATCGAAATCGACCAGCAGCACCTTCACCACACCCGACCCCGTCAGCTTGGCGTTGGCGATCAAGGTATCGAAGATGGTCGAGAGCTGAGTCTTGATCGACGTCATCGCACTGTCCTCAATACTGCCCGAGGTGTCGACGATAAACGCGATGTTGTAGTTGCTGCCCGGATTGACGATACCGCCTTTGTCGCCGACCACCATGTTGTTGGCCGAGGAGCTGCTCAGGTCGATGACATCGGCAGCGCCGCCGCCTTCAGTCACCACATAAGCCTGTGGCGCAACAGTAATGGTGCTGGTCGCCACCGACGAACTCAGGCTGTCAGAACCTTCGTTGTCCTTCACCGAGATCTCGACGGTGCGATCACCCGTAGTCGGATACTTGCTGGTGCTGGAGTACTGGAACGACTCAAGCAGCGACTTGTAGGTGGCCGAGTCAGCCGCACCCGACAGGGTCAGGACGATTTTGCCACTGACGTCAGTACCGACGCTGGTCAGGGTGACGCCTTTGTAAGTACCGCCCACTGTCACCAGGTTCGAGCTGAGTTGGTCGCCCGCGCTGGCGTTTTTCAAGGTGATGGTCGCGCTTTGCATCTGGGTGCTGTCGACGTCACCAATGGCTACTTTGCCAGTGATCGCTACGCCACCGGTACCGCGCTCGGTGTAGGCCGCGCTGTAGCCGGTGAGGACGGAGCCGTCTGCGGTGCTCAGGTCCAGGGTCGGTGCGTCGTTGACCGAGGTCACGGTGATGGTGCCGTTAGCCGGGGCCGAGGTCAGCGGATTGCTGCCGTTAGCGTTGCCGCTGTCGGTCGCGGTGTAGGTAAAGTTCGCCGTGCCGTTGAAGTTCGCGTTTGGCTTGAAGTACACGGTGGCTTCGCCGTTGACCGCGTTAATAGCGCCGGTCACCGCTTTGGTCATGGCCGCGTCGGTGTAGAAGGTGCCATTGGTTG